>NZ_JBITHE010000003.1:0-490313 GCF_044457665.1 Streptomyces sp. NPDC050535 | reverse complement strand
TGGGGGGGGGGGGGGGGGGGGGCGCGGCGGGGGGGGGGGGGGCGCCCGCCCCCCCGGGGGGGGGGGGGGGGCGGGCGGGGGGGGGGGGCCCCCCCCACCACCTGGGTGTCCCGCATCACAGGGGCCCCGCATCACCGGGGCCGTCGGGTACCCGGCCGCTCCGTCCGAACGCCGTACGGGCCGGGATCCGGCCGCACAATGGAACGGTGGACGAACCGATACCCGTGACACGCGACGTGGATCACGGGACCGCCAAGCTGATGCCGGACGTCGACCGGAAGCGGGCGTGGCTGCTGACGGTGGACGGGGCACCGCAGTCGTACGTCGATCTGGACGAGCCGACGCATCTGGAGTTCGAGTACGCGCGCCGGCTCGGGCATGTGGTGGACACGGTCGCGGAACCGGGGCGGCCGCTGGACGTGCTGCACCTCGGCGGGGGCGCGCTCACCCTGCCCCGCTATGTCGCGGCGACCCGGGCGGGCTCGCGGCAGGACGTGGTGGAGGCCGACCGGGGCCTGCTCTCGCTCGTCGTCGAGCACCTGCCGGTGCCCGACGGCGAGGGCATCGCGCTGCACGGCGCGGACGCCCGCGCCTGGATCGAGGCAGCGGCGCCCGACTCCGTCGACATCGTGATCGCTGACGTGTTCGGCGGCGCGCGTGTCCCGGCGCATCTGACCTCCGAGGCGTACGCACGGGCGGCCGAGCGGGTCCTCCGTGCCGACGGCGTCTACCTCGCGAACCTCGCCGACGCCGCGCCGTTCGCCTTCCTGCGCTCCCAACTCGCCACGTTCGCGGCGGTGTTCGAGGAGCTGGCGCTGATCGCCGAACCGGGCGTCCTGCGCGGCCGCCGCTTCGGCAACGCGCTGCTCGTGGCCTCGCACCGTCCCCTGGACACCGCGGCCCTCGCCCGCCGTACCGCCTCCGACGCCTTTCCGGCACGCGTCGAACACGGATCCGCGCTAAGGGAGTTCATCGCCGGCGCGCGGCCCGTACGCGACGAGGACGCCGTCCCCTCGCCCGAGCCGCCCGACGGCGCCTTCAGCATCGGCTGAGCCGTGAGCCGTGAGCCGTGAGCCCCGTCCACGGTTCAGGGCCGAGCCGCGCGGAACGTCGCTCCGCGCGGCCCCCGAGTCACCCCGTCGGCTCGCCGTGCAGCCGTACCGTGCCGAGGATCTTCTGCACGGTCGCGTCCGGGACCTCGTCGGACACGCCCTTGGCTCCGTAGAAGGTCCAGGAGACGAAGTCGCCTGCCGAGTTCTTGAAGGCGAAGGTGGTGGCCTTGCCGTCGGAGTCGCACTTGTCCTTCTTGGGGACGCCGGACGAGTACGTCGTCGCGACGCTGCCCTTGATGCCCGAAGTCGTCGTGTACGCCTTCGGCTTGCCGATCTTGAGCAGCTTCTTCGACGCGTCCTTCTGGTCCGTGTAGCCGCCGAAGACCCACCAGGCCGAGTCGTTGCTCGCGACGTCGTCGGTGTTCTTGGCGCCGCTCTGCCCCTTGGTGCCCACGGCCGCCAGCGCCGACTCGTCCTCGTAGCCGTCCTTGTCGGCGTCGGACGTGCACCACTTCTCCTGGAGGAAGGCGGGAGCGGACATGCCGATCAGTACGGAGCCGTCGCCCTTCTGGTCGTCCTCGAAGCCGATGAACGTCCCCGGAGTACGGACGTCCCAGTCCGCCGGTACGTCGAAGGCCGTGCCCCACTTGGGGTTCACGACGACCTTCCAGCCCGCGATCGTCGCCTTCTCGTCGTCGCCGCCCCGCGGGTTGTCGTCGCCGGTGCTCGCGCTCGGCGACGTGGAGGCGGACGCGGACGCGGACGACGCGGGGGACTTGGACGGATCGTCGCCCGCCTTGTCGTCCTTGTCACCGCCGAGGACGAGGAAGCCGGTGACACCGGCCGCGATCACGACGGCCGTCGCCGCGACAATCGCCGTGATTTTGGTCTTGTTCCCGCCGCCGCCCGGACCGCCGGGCACCCGCGGCCCTCCGAGCGGCTCCGTCGGAGCCCCCCACTGCTGCGGTCCCGGCTGTTGTCCGTACGGATTGGGCTGCGGAGGGCCCGGCTGCTGATATCCGGGCTGTTGATACGGATTCGGCTGCTGGTACCCCGGCTGCTGGTACGGGTTCTGGTCCTGCGGGTTCTGCTCGCCCCCGGGCGGCTGCTGTCCTGGCCACATGGGCAGCCACCTTAGTCCCGCCTGTGACATGTTGCGGTCACCGCGGCTCGTCAACCGTGTACCGGATCGACGTCGGGCGAGACGTCGTGGCGGCGGACGGTGATGAAGCATCTCCGTATCGTCACATCCCTAGGCGAAACGATACTGCGATCGGTGCGGGGTGCTGGTCCAGGACTGCTACTCGTGGGTAACATGTCGGTATGAGCGCAGACCAGATGTCGATCGGCGAGATGCTCGCCGCCACCGTGCCGATGGCCCGGACCCTGAACCTCCAGTTCGTGGAGACCACGCCGGAAAAGGCCGTCGTGGCTCTTCCGGACCAGAACGACTACCACAACCACGTCGGCGGGCCGCACGCCGGAGCGATGTTCACGCTGGGGGAGTCGGCGAGCGGGGCGATCGTCCTCGCCGCGTTCGGGGATCAGCTGTCGCGTGCCGTGCCGCTCGCCGTCAGTGCCGAAATCGCGTACAAGAAGCTTGCGATGGGCCCCGTCACGGCCACCGCGACGCTCGGCCGCCCCGCTGTCGACGTCGTCGCCGAACTCGACGCCGGCAAGCGCCCCGAGTTTCCCGTCGCCGTCGCCATCCAGCGTGAGGACGGCGCGGTGACCGGCGAGATGACGGTCATCTGGACGCTGCGTCCGAACGGCTGAGCCGAGCTTCGTGAGCGGGCGCCGGCCTGGCGGTTGACAGCCGGCCCGGTCGGGGCTGACCGCGGCGCCGCCCCGGCCGTCGGCCGCCCGGTCGGACTCGCGCGGTCGAACCCGTTCCGTCCGGCCCCTTCATTCCTCCGTTCCTTTCCTTCACTCCTCATCCCTTCGCTTCTTGTCGCACGACCCGCCTTTTCGGTTCACTTCATTGACACGAGTCACCTCCGGTCATAGTTTTCGCGCCGTACCCGTGGTGCCTGACGGCGTGTCAAGTCGGCTCTGACGCATAGTGCGTTCAAGGGCCGAACGCGACTGCCGTTGGCACGTGTACACGCGGTCCACAACGACGTGCCCGCGCACCGAAGGAGTGACGGCTCATGTCCCACGCCTTTTCCCGGAGATCGGCCCTGCGGCTGCTGAGCGGCGCCATCGCGGTCGCCGCGGCGGCCACCGGCGCCGGCCCCGCCCCCCTCGCCCACGCCGAGTCCAGAACCGGTGCGGGCCCCCGCGTAGAGGGTTTGATCGGCAAACTCACTCTCGACGAAAAGATCTCACTGCTGCACGGGGCCACCGACCCCGCCTCGCTCGGCCAGGCCGGATACGTGCCCGGAGTCCCACGCCTCGGCATCCCCCCGCTCCGCCTCGCCGACGGCCCGGCAGGTGTCCGGGTCGCCCGCCACGCGACGGCCCTGCCGGCACCCGTCCTGCTCGCCGCCGCGTTCGACCCCTCACTGGCCCGCCGATACGGCCAGGTCATCGGGCGTGAGGGCCGCGCCCTAGGGCAGGACGTGCTGCTCTCCCCGATGGTCAACCTCATCCGCACCCCGTACGCGGGCCGCAACTTCGAGACGTTCAGCGAGGACCCGCTGCTCTCCGGCGACCTGGTCGCGGCCGAGATCCGCGGCATCCAGGGCGAGGGACTCATCGCCACGGTCAAGCACTTCGCGCTGAACAACCAGGAGAAGGACCGCATGTCCGTCGACGTGCGGGTCGACGAACAGACCATGCACGAGGTCGAACTCCGCGGCTTCGAGGCGGCCGTCGCGGCCGGCTCCGGCGCGGTCATGGGCGCGTACAACAAGGTCAACGGCACCTTCGCCTGCGAGAACAAGGCGCTGCTCACGGATGTCCTGCGCGGCCGGTGGGGCTTCGAGGGCTGGGTGATGACCGACTGGTTCGCCGCCCACAGCACGGGCGCCGCGCTCACCGCGGGCCTCGACATGGAGATGCCGGACGGCACGTACTTCGGGGACGCGCTGAAGAAGGCCGTGCGCGACGGCGCCGTATCCGAGGCCTACGTCAACCGCGCCGTACGCCGCGTCCTCACGGTGATGGACCGCTTCGGGCTGCTCGACGGCAGTGCGCCGCCCCGCCCCTCCCGTGACCCGGAGGCGGGCGCGGCCGTCGCTCTGGAGGTCGCCAAGGCGGGGGCGACGCTCCTGCGCAACGAGCGGCACACCCTGCCCCTGACAGGCGGCAGCATCGCCGTGATCGGCCCTACCGGCTCCCTGCCGTTCGTCAGCGGCGGCGGCAGCGCCCATGTCGTCCCCGACCGCGCCGACAGTCCCCTCATGGCGATCAAGTCCCGTGCGGGACGCGGCGCGAAGGTGTCGTACGCGCTCGGCGAGGACCTCTTCGGCAAGGCGATTCCGAGCGGCGCGCTCACCGCGGGGATCAACAGCGAGGCGCAGGGTGTGGCCGCCGGGCAGACCTGGACGTACGACGGCACGCTCACTGTCGCGGACGCCGACGAGTGGGCCCTCGTCATCCACTACTCGGGCGAGCGGCCCAAGGTGTTCCTCGACGGCGAGGACCTCTTCCCCGTGGCGCCCGGCTACGGCGAGTACTTCCAGGGCGGGCTCGTCACCGCCGCACCCGACGGCCTGTCCGTGCGCCGCAGGACGCTGAATCTCTCCAAGGGCGCGCACCAGCTCGGGATCACCGCGAAGGGCGGCACCGGCGGGCAGTTGTTCCGGCTGCGGCGCAGTACCGGAACGACCCGCGCGCAGGACGTGGCCGAGGCGGTCAGGGCCGCGCGTGCCGCACGGAGCGTCGTCCTCTTCGCCTACGAGGACGCGACCGAGGGCCAGGACCGCACGACCCTCGCACTGCCGGGCCATCAGACCGAGCTGATCGAGGCGGTGACGGCGGCGAACCCCCGTACGACCGTGGTCCTCAACACCTCCTCCTCGACCTCCATGCCCTGGCTGCGGGGTACGGCCGCCGTGCTCCAGATGTACTACCCGGGTCAGGAGGGCGCGGCGGCCACCACCGCCGTGCTGTTCGGCGACTGCGATCCGGGCGGACGCTTGACGCAGTCCTTCCCGGCCGACGACGACCACCATCCGGTCGCCGGCGACCCGCGCCGCTATCCGGGCGTCGACGGCACGGAGGAGTACTCGGAGGGGATCCACGCCGGCTACCGCTGGTACGACGCCGAAGGCGCGCGCCCGCTGTTCCCCTTCGGTCACGGCCTGTCGTACACCTCCTTCGCGTACGACGATCCGCGCGTACGCCGGTCCCCGCGCGGTCTCGAAGTGAGCTTCACCGTGCGCAACACCGGCCGGCGTGACGGCGTGGAGGTCGCGCAGGTCTATGTCGGCCCGTCGCCGGATCTGCGACTCGACCAGGCGGTAAGGGTGCTGGGCGGTTATCGCAGGCTCGCGCTGCGGGCGGGGGAGTCGCGCCGGGTCACCGTCGTCGTCGAGCGGCGCACGCTCTCCTCCTGGGACACCGAGCGGCACGGCTGGGTGCTCGGCACCGGGCGTCGCACCGTGTGGGTCGGGGCGTCGTCGCGGGACCTGCGACTGCGGACGACGGCGGAGGTCAGGACATGATCAGCCCTCTCCTCGCCGGGCCCGCCTGGGCGAACTCCCGGCACGCGACCGTCCGTCAGGAACACCGGTACGACCCGTCGGGCGCGGCCGTGCTCAGCTGACCGGTAGGCTTCCCGGCGTGCGTTCCCGACGCTCCGACGCTCCGAGCGAGCAGGGAGCGGCGAGCGCACGCCGGGAAAGCAGCCACGCGAAACGGGAGGACCCGCGTTGCACGTCCAGGAATGGCTCGAGACGGTGCCCCCGGTCGCCATCTACGCGTTGGTGGGGCTGGTCATCGGCCTGGAGAGCCTGGGCATCCCGTTGCCCGGCGAGATCATCCTGGTCTCCGCGGCACTGCTCTCCTCGCAGCACGGCGGGATCAACCCGGTCATCCTCGGAGCGTGTGCCACCGCGGGGGCGATCATCGGCGACTCGATCGGCTACGCCATCGGCCGCAAGGGCGGACGACCGCTCCTTGCCTGGCTGGGCGGCAAGTTCCCCAGACACTTCGGCGAGGCGCACATCGCGACGGCCGAGCGGTCCTTCGAGAAGTGGGGCATGTGGGCGGTCTTCTTCGGCCGTTTCGTCGCCCTGTTGCGGATCTTCGCGGGCCCCCTCGCGGGCGTGCTGAAGATGCCGTACTGGAAGTTCCTGATCGCCAACGTCCTCGGCGGGATCATCTGGGCCGGTGGCACCACCGCCGTCATCTACTACGTGGGCGTGGTCGCCGAGGACTGGCTCAAGCGCTTCTCCTACCTCGGTCTGGTCGCCGCGGTGCTCATCGGGCTCACCTCGCTGCTGGTCGTGCGCCGCAAGGCGAAGAAGGCGGCGGACCGGCACGAGGCGGCCGAACACGCGCCGGCCGACGGGTCGGCCACCCCGGCACCCGTCGCCGACTGATCACCGTCGGACAGCGGTCACCGACTGATCACCATCGGACCGCAGCGGACCGGCCCGGACCGGAGCCGGTCACTCCTCCTCGTGCACCGCGCGGTGCGCCTTCGCCAACTCGACGTACAGCGTGCCGTTCAGCGTGATTCCCTCGCGCTCCTCGTCGGTCAGCTCCCGCCTGACCCTGGCCGGTACGCCGGCGACCAGTGAGCCCGGGGGCACTCGCATCCCCTGCGGCACCAGTGCCTGGGCGGCCACCAGTGAACCGGCGCCGATCACCGCGCCGTTGAGCACCGTCGCGCCCATCCCGATCAGGCAGTCGTCCTCGACGGTGGCGCCGTGGATCACCGCGTTGTGCCCGACGGAGACACGCTCGCCGATCGTGAGGGGGAAGCCCGGGTCGACGTGCAGCGTGCAGTTGTCCTGGACGTTGCTGTCCGCGCCGACGACGATCGGACCGACCTCGGCGCGCAGCACCGCGCCGTACCAGACGCTCGCCCCCGCGTGCAGGGTCACCTCGCCGATCACCACGGACGTCGGCGCCGCGAACGCCTCCGGGTCCACCTTCGGATCCTTGCCGCCGATCCCCGCGATCAGCGCCCGCTGCGTCATCACCGTCTCCTTCTCGTCGGTACTCCGGCACCGTATGCCATCGGTGCGCGCCCGGGTGGGGCGAAGATCACAGCCGTACGGCCTCATCGGCACACTTCGCGCTGAGTACCGTGAGCGGGTGCCCACGAGCAAGAACACGTTCTCATCATGGCGGCGCCGCCTCGCGCAACGCGTCGTCCACGCGGGCTGGGCCTGGGTGCAGCGCACGGGTGCGGTCACCGCGGAACACCCGGGACGGTTCCGCTTCGGCGCGATGGGAACAGGTACCAGACTGGCCTTCCCGCTCGGCACGGTGTTCGGTGAACCCTGGATCCACCTCGGCTCCCACTGCATCGTCGGCGAACAGGTCACGCTGACCGCCGGGTTGATGCCCGACCTCGACCTCGGCCCCGACCCGATCCTGCGCATCGGCGACGGAGTCGTGCTGGGCCGCGGCAGCCATGTCATCGCCGACACGACGGTCACGATCGGCAGCGACTGCTACTTCGGTCCGTACGTGTACGTCACGTCCACCAACCACTCCTACGACGACCCGCAGGTGCCCATCGGGAAGCAGTGGCCGCGTATGGAGCCGGTGGAGATCGGTTCGGGCTGCTGGGTCGGGACCGGGGCGGTGATCCTGCCTGGCGCGCGGATCGGGCGGAACGTGGTGGTGGCGGCCCACGCGGTGGTGCGAGGCGAGGTGCCGGACCACGCCGTGGTGGCGGGGGCACCCGCCCGGGTCGTACGGCGCTGGGACGCGGTGGGCGGGTGGCAGCCGCCGCTGCGGACGCCGGCACCGGTACCGATCCCGGACGGGGTGACGTCGGAGCAGCTGTCGGCGCTGTCGGGGCTCGACGAGGAGACGGCGGCGCGTCTCGCGGAGCTGGACCTGGAGGTGCGGGGCGCGCCCGGGGACGTACGCACCGAGACCTGACTCAGCCCGTCGCCAGCAGGACCGTGCCGATCAGCGCGAGCCCCGCGCCGGCCGCCTGGACCCCGCGCAGCCGTTCGCGGAGGATGCCGCGCGCGGCCAGGGCCGTGACCACCGGATACAGCGAGGCGAGGACGGCGGCGACGGTGACCGGGCCGTGCTGGGCGGCGAGGGAGTACGTGCCGTTGGCCGCGACGTCGGCGAGGCCGACGAAGGCCAGCGCGGGCACCAGACCCCGGGGGAATCCGCCCTCGGGAAGGGCTGCCCTGGCGCCGCGCTTCACCGAGACGCGGAGCGCCGTGCCGCCCGCCGCCACATTGGTCACGCGCTGGACGAAGAGGGCGAGGAAGAGACCGGTGAGGTTCGTCGAGGCCTCCGCGATCAGCGACATCACCGCGCCGAAGCCGAAGGCGGCGAGGAGGGTGAGCAGGACCGCCTGCCGGTGGACGGGGGCGCCCTTCAGCTGCGGCCCGCCCGCGAGCACGACCCCGACGACGGCGACCGCGATGCCCGCGAACTGGACCAGCCCTGGACGTTCTCCCAGCACAACGCCCACGCCGACCGGCACGGCGACGCCCAGCGAACCGAGCGGCGAGACGACGCCCATCGGGCCGAGCGCCAAGGCCTTGTAGAAGGAGAGCATCGCGACCGGACCGACCAGGCCGGCGGCCACCGCGAACCACAGCTGCGGGCCGGCCTCGCTCCAGGCGCCGGTGGCGAGCACGACCGTGCCGAGGACGGCGGCCGCGATCGACTGCGAGACGACGACCACCGTCAGAGCGGGCATACGCCGGGTCAGCAGGCCTCCGCCGAAGTCGGCCAGGCCCCACAGGAGGCTCGTGGCCAGGGCGAAGAGTGCTGTCATGAGACGCCTCGCAGTACAGTTTGGTGAACAATTTGGTGCACCACACCATAGTTCAATAAATTAGACTCTGTCATCCATAATATTGGACGGAATGTGTCGGACCTCGACCTGCTGACCCAGTCCCTGGCGCGCAACGTCAAACGCTGGCGCACCGAGCGCGCCTTCACCCTGGACGCGCTCGCCGCCCGCGCCGGAGTCAGCCGCGGCATGCTCATCCAGATCGAGCAGGCCAGGACCAACCCCAGCCTCGGCACGGTCGTCAAGATCGGTGACGCCCTCGGTATCAGCATCACGACCCTCCTCGACTACGAGCAGGGCCCCAAGGTCCGGATCGTCCCGGCCGATCAGGCCGTCCGGCTCTGGCACACCGACGCCGGCAGCTACAACCGGCTCCTCGCGGGCACCGAGGCGCCGGGACCGCTGGAGATGTGGGACTGGCGGCTGATGCCCGGCGAGAGCAGTCCCTCGGACCCGCACCCCACCGGCACGGTCGAACTCATCCACGTCACCGCGGGCGAGCTGACCCTCACGGTCGACGGCGCCGAACACGTCGTGCCGGCCGGCGCCAGCGCCTCCTTCGAGGCCAACACCCCCCACACCTACGGCAACGCCGGTGACGCGCCGGTGGAAATGATCATGACGGTGTCGGTGCCTGGCGTGCACCGGGACGCCTGACCGAGGGCTCGCGCGCGGCTGTTAGCGTGCGGTCATGCACGCACCCATCGGACACTTCGACCACGCCACGCCCGCTCCCGACTGCCTCGGCGAACTCATCCGCCCGGTCGCCGACGCGGTCCGCGACTGGCGCGGTGACATCCCCGCCGACCGGATCGTCTACGTCGACACGGATCCCGAATGGGCCGACACCGCGACCTTCGTCGAGCACTACGGCAAGGAACTGCTCGACCAGTCCGCCAACTGCGTGGTCGTCGCGGGCAGGCGCGGCGGCGAGACCACGCTCGCCGCGTGTGTCGTCCTCTCCACGACCCGCGTCGACGTGAACGGCGCGGTCCGCCGGCAACTCGGCGCCCGCAAGGCCTCGTTCGCGTCGATGGATGTGGCGACCGACGAGACCGGCATGGAGTACGGCGGCATCACGCCCATCGGACTCCCGGGCGACTGGCCGGTGTTGGTGGACCCGGCGGTCGTCGAGCTGCCGTATGTACTGGTGGGGAGCGGACGCCGGCGCGGGAAGCTGCTGGTACCGGGGAAGGTGTTCGCGGAGCTGCCCAACGCCGTGGTGCTGGAGGGGCTCGGCGTCGCCTGACGGCAGGTCAGGCGATGGCGTGATGCGCGAGCGTCAGATGGGGGTCGCTCTCGCCCGGCAACGGAGTCGGATCGGCGTGGACCAGGGCCGCGGTGAGCTTCGGAACGGCGTGCAGCAGGGCGTGTTCGGCCTCGACGGTGATGTCGTGGGCCCGGCGCACACTCACCTCGCCGTCGACCACGACCGCCACCTCGGCGCGCAGCCGGTGTCCGATCCAGCGCAGCCGCAGCTCACCCACGCCGCGTACGCCCGGAACCTCCCGCAGCGCCTCCTCGGCCCGGTCGACCATCGCCGGGTCGACCGCGTCCATCACCCGGCGGAACACCTCACGCGCGGCGTCGCGCAGCACCAGCACGATCGCGGCCGTGATCGCCAACCCGACCAGTGGGTCCGCGAGTTGCCAGCCGAGTGCCGCGCCGCCCGCGCCCACCAGCACGGCGAGTGAGGTGAATCCGTCCGTACGGGCGTGCAGTCCGTCCGCGACCAGCGCGGCGGAGCCGATCTCGCGGCCGACGCGGATGCGGTGGCGGGCGACCCACTCGTTGCCGAGGAAGCCGATGACCGCGGCGACGGCGACGACCGGGACGTGGTGCAGCGGGCGGGGGTCCAGCAGCCGGTCGACCGCCGTCCAGGCCGCGAAGGCGGCGGACGCGGCGATCGTCAGCACGATCACGATGCCCGCGAGGTCCTCCGCCCGGCCGTAGCCGTAGGTGAAGCGCCTTGTCGCCGCGCGGCGGCCCAGTACGAAGGCGATCCCGAGCGGCACGGCGGTGAGGGCGTCGGCCGCGTTGTGCACCGTGTCGCCGAGCAGTGCGACCGAACCCGAGAGCACGACAACGACCGCCTGTGCCAGGGCGGTTGAGCCGAGGACGACGAGGGAGATCCACAGCGCGCGCATGCCTTTGGCCGACGACTCCAGGGCGGGGTCGAGTTTGTCGGCGGTCTCGTGTGAGTGGGGGGCGAGGAGGTGGCGCAGGCGGTGGGTGGGCCCGGGGGTGTGGTTGTGCGGGTGACCGTGACCGTGCGGGTGGTCGTGACGATCGCTGTGCGGGTGGTCGTGACCGTGACCCTGCGGGTGGTCGTGACCATGGCCGTCCGGCTGGTCGTGACCGTGTGGGCGGCCATGGTCGTGGGTGTGCTCGTCGCTCACGTGGGTCCCTTTCCGGTGCGCGGAGTGGACGCGGCACCGTCCACCGGGACATTATGTGCGTATGAGCGCACGCATGCACCTATCAACTGCGCATGATGCGCACCCGCGTACCCCTCACGAGGAGCAGTTCGCGCTCGCGGCGGAACTCCTGGCCCTGCTGGGGGATCGCACGCGCCTCGCTCTGCTGCACGCCCTGAATGGCGGAGAAGCCGACGTCACCACGCTCACGGAGGTCTGCGGCGCGGCGCGTCCCGCCGTCAGCCAGCACCTGGCCCGGCTCCGGCTCGCCGGTCTCGTGATCACCCGGAAGGAAGGCCGCCGGGTGATCTACTCACTCGGCGACGGCCATCTGCGCCGGGTGGTCGACGAGGCACTGAGCCTCGCCGACCACCGGCTCAATGACCGGCCGGCCCACGACTGAGAGCGGTATGGCCGGCCGGAATACGCCCAGGAGCGGGTACGGCCGAACGGCTGGGAGCGGTACGGGCGAACCGCCGGCGGCGGCTGGGAGCGGGGCAGTCGGGCGGTGGTCGGGACATTCGTGTCCTCGGCTCAGAAGACGTGCGCCGTGTCGTCCTCGCCCTCCTCCAGCAGGTTCGCCGCCTCACCCACGACGCTCGGGTCCGGGCTGCCGACGACCTCCTCGTCCTTGCCGGTGTAGTCGAAACGGGCGAGGACACTGCGCATGGCCTCGACGCGGGCCCGCTTCTTGTCGTTGCTCTTCACCACGGTCCAGGGCGCCTGCTCGGTGTCCGTCTCGCGGAACATGGCGACCTTGGCGGCGGTGTAGTCGTCCCAGCGGTCCAGCGAGGCCAGGTCCATGGGGCTCAGCTTCCACTGCCGTACGGGATCGACCTGGCGGATGGTGAAACGGGTGCGCTGCTCGCCCTGCGAGACCGAGAACCAGAACTTGATCAGGTCGACGCCGTCGTCCACGAGCATCCGCTCGAACGCGGGTGTCTGCCGCATGAAGCGCCGGTACTCGTCATCACTGCAGAAACCCATGACCCGCTCGACCCCGGCGCGGTTGTACCAGGACCGGTCCAACAGGACTATTTCGCCCGCGGTCGGCAGATGCTCCACATACCGCTGGAAGTACCACTGTCCGCGCTCGCGCTCGGTCGGCTTCTCCAGGGCCACGACGCGGGCACCACGCGGATTGAGGTGCTCGGTGAACCGCTTGATCGTGCCGCCCTTGCCGGCCGCGTCCCGTCCCTCGAAGACGACGACGAGCCGGCGTCCGGTCTCCTTTATCCAGCTCTGCAGCTTCAGCAGTTCTATCTGCTGGAGGCGTTTGTGCCAGTCGTATTCCTTGCGCTCCATGCGCTGCGGGTACGGATAGTTCTCCCGCCAGGTGTCGACCGGGGTGCCGTCAGGGCGGATCAGTACGGGGTCGTCGTGGTCGCTGTAGTCGACCCGCATCCCCGCCATCAGTGGCGTCATGTCAGCCTTCCCTTCTCCCGGTGCGTCAGTGTCAGTCTCAGTGCCGATGCCGGCGCCCACCCTCAGTGTCGTGCGTCAGTGGAACTGCGGCACGATCAAATAGATTCCGTACGCCACCACGGCCGCGCAGGCCAGGAAGCAGAGCCCGGCCTGGGCGAACCCCAGGGTGTCGGTGCCGCCGCCGGCTTCGCGCGCGGACTCGACCCGGGCGAGGCCCAGCACACCCAGGGCGAAGACGACCACCACTCCGACGGTGACTCCGGTACTCACCGCGGCTACCTCGCCGAGCGCGTTCCAGTCGAGATGCATGTCCAGAACTCCTCGTGGTTAGGCGGCCGCGCCGACATCGGTCGGCGTCGAGCCGCGGAGGGTGACCTCGTGGCCGTCATTGACGTTGTGGGCGCTCACCGGGTTGCGGCGCGAGGCGATCACGATGACCGTGGCGACGGCCAGGGCGACCAGGGCGATCACCACGGTGCCGAAGGTGCCGCCATGGGTCACCACGCTCGCGGAGACTCCGCCGACCAGCGCGGCGGCGGGCAGCGTGACCAGCCAGGCGATCACCATCCGGCCGGCGGTGCCCCAGCGGACCTCGGCGAGACGCCTGCCCAGACCGGCGCCGAGGATGCCGCCCGAGCAGACCTGTGTCGTGGAGAGCGCGAAACCCAGGTGGGCCGAGGTGAGGATCACAGTCGTGGAGGCCGCCTCGGCCGCGAAGCCCTGGGGCGACTGGATGTCGGTCAGGCCCTTGCCCATGGTGCGGATGATCCGCCAGCCGCCCAGGTAGGTGCCGAGCCCGATGGCGAGTCCGGCCGACGCGATCACCCACACCGGGGGACCGGCGTCGTGGCCCAGCGCTCCCGCCGAGATCAGGGTCAGCGTGATCACGCCCATGGTCTTCTGCGCGTCATTGGTGCCGTGGGCCAGTGAGACCAGCGAGGCCGAGGCGATCTGACCGAGCCGGAAGCCCTTGGTCACCGACTTCTCGCGGGACCGGGCCGTGATCCTGTAGGCCAGGTAAGTGGCCAGCAGTGCGGCGATGCCCGCGACGAGGGGCGAGGCGACGGCCGGGATCAGGATCTTCTCGACCACCATGTCGAAGTGCACGCCGTGCTCGCCCGCGCCGACCCACACCGCCCCGATCAGTCCGCCGAACAGGGCGTGCGAGGAGCTGGAGGGAAGCCCGACGAGCCAGGTCATCAGGTTCCACAGAATCGCCCCGACCAGGCCCGCGAAGATCATGCCCGGTGTGACCAGGGTGTCGTCGACGATGCCCCCCGAGATCGTCTTGGCGACCTCGGTGGAAAGGAAGGCCCCGACGACGTTCAGGACTCCGCTGATGAGGACCGCTGTTCTCGGTTTGAGCGCTCCGGTGGCGATGGACGTGGCCATCGCGTTCGCGGTGTCATGGAAGCCGTTGGTGAAATCGAATGCCAGCGCCGTGACGATGACGACCGCCACGAGGAACGTGATGTGGTCCATTCCTCGATGGAAGCAATCGCTCCTGTACACGTGGCTAACCGAAGGTAAAGGCCGCGTATGGGGGAGTGAAGTTGAACACTTGTTTGCCGAAGGAACGGCTGTCGCGGCACCGAGTTCGACGTTCGCGCCCGCGAGGGTACTTGCCGGGGGTCTCCCGGCAGGACGTACCGCTCGGCTTACTCGAATTCGTGCTCCCGGCGGCCGGCCCGGTCAGCCCAGTCGCGGGATCTCGATGGCGGGGCAGCGGTCCATGACCATGTCGAGGCCGGCGGCGCGGGTCCGGTCGTAGGCCTTCTCGTCGATGACGTCCAGCTGGAACCAGACTCCCTTGGCGCCGATGCGGACGGCCTCGTCGGCGATGGCGCCCGCGAGGTCGCTGTTGACGAACACGTCGACGACGTCGACCTCGAAGGGGATGGCTTCCAAGGAGGTGTATCCCTGTTCGCCGTGGACCGTTTCGGCTTTCGGGTGCACGGGCACGACGCGCTTTCCGAAGCGCTGGAGTACTTCCGCGACTCCGTAGGCCGCGCGGCGCCGGTTCGACGACAGGCCCACGATCGCCCAGGTGTCGCCGAGCTCGGTGAGGATCTTGCGGGTCGATGCTGAGTCGCCGTACACGCTCGGCCTCCTGGAGATTCGTGTGAGGGCTGCCGTTTCGGACAACAGCGGGCGGAACACGGCGATTCCCCGCGGCTGTCACTGGGGTAACGGCCCTCTCGGGCGGGTGCAAGGGTACGTGCGCACGGCTTCGCGGTGTTTCCGGCTCCGTCGGCCCGGTCTTCACTGAGGGCCGGTTGTCGGGGTACTCGCGACGGCATGACTGTTTATGGCTTGCACGCCTCGCACGAGCAGATCCCGCCCGCGGATCTGCTCGACGCCGTGGTCCAGGCGGAAAGCGCCGGATTCACCGCCGCCATGTGCTCCGACCACTTCTCTCCGTGGAGCGTCCGCCAGGGAGAGTCCGGATTCGCCTGGTCGTGGCTCGGCGCCGCGCTCCAGGCCACCCAGCGGATGCCGTTCGGCGTGGTCAACGCGCCGGGCCAGCGCTATCACCCCGCGGTCATCGCCCAGGCGGTCGCCAGCCTCGCGTCCATGTACCCGGGCAGGTTCTGGGTCGCGCTCGGCAGCGGCGAGGCCTCCAACGAGCACATCACCGGGGCGCGTTGGCCCCGCAAGGAGCTACGTAACGCACGCCTGCGGGAGTGCGTCGACGTCATCCGCGCGCTGCTGGCCGGTGAGGAGGTCAGCCACGACGGGCTGGTGACCGTGGACCGGGCCCGGCTGTGGACGCTCCCGACCGCCGTGCCGCCGCTCATCGGAGCCGCGTGCAGCACGGCCACCGCCGCCTGGTGCGCCGAGTGGGCCGACGGCCTGATCACGGTCAACGCCCCGCCGGAACGGCTGCGCGAGATCGCCGACGCGTACCGCGACGCGGGTGGCCGTGGGCCGCTGCACCTCCAGGTGCACCTGAGCTGGGCGCCCGACGAGGACCGCGCCCTCGCGCTGGCCCACGACCAGTGGCGCACCAACGTGCACTCGCCGCCGGTCAGTTGGGACCTGGACTCCGCGGAACTGTTCGACATAGTCAGCGAGCACGTCACGCCCGAGCAGGTGGCCGGCACGGTCAACGTCTCGTCCGACCTCGGCCAACACACCGCCTGGCTACAGGAGTACGCCGACCTCGGGTTCGACACCGTGATGCTCCATCACGTGGGCCGTGAACAGGCCTCGTTCATCGACACGTTCGGCGCCGAGGTGTTGCCGCAGCTCGACGTCACCAGCCCGCTTCCCGCCACGGCCAAGGAGTACCGATGCGTCTGACCCGCACGTCCGACCTGTGGTGGAAGAACGCGGTGGTGTACTGCCTGGACGTCGAGACGTACCAGGACGGGAACGGTGACGGGATCGGCGACTTCGTGGGGCTCACCCAGCGGATCGACCATCTGGCGCGGCTCGGCGTGACGTGCGTGTGGCTGATGCCCTTCTACCCGACACGGGAACGCGACGACGGATACGACATCACCGACTTCTACGGTGTCGACCCCCGCCTCGGTACCCTCGGGGACTTCGCCGAGTTCGTCCGCACCGCGAAGGACCGCGGCATCCGCGTGATCGCCGACCTCGTCGTCAACCACACCTCCGAGGAACACCCCTGGTTCAAGGACGCCCGCTCCGGCCGGGACTCCGCCTATCGCGACTGGTACGTCTGGCAGGACGAGCCCCCGAAGGACGGCCCCGAGGGCGTGGTCTTCCCCGACGCGGAGGACAGCCTGTGGGAGTACGACGAGGGCAGCGGTCAGTACTACCTGCACCGGTTCTACAAGGAGCAGCCCGACCTCAACGTCGCCAACCCGGAGGTCCGCGACGAGATAGCCCGCGTCATGGGCTTCTGGACACAGCTCGGCCTGTCGGGTTTCCGCGTCGACGCCGTGCCCTTCCTGCTGGAGACGGACGGGCAGGACGACGCCGGAGCGCTGCCCGACCCGCACGACTATCTCGCCGACCTGCGCGCCTTCCTGGGCCGCCGCAACGGTGAGTCGGTGCTGCTCGGCGAGGTGAACCTGCCGTACGACGGTCTCGCCCGGTTCTTCGGCGACCCCGATTCGGACCGCGGTGACGAACTCACCATGTGTTTCGACTTCATCGGAATGCAGCAGATGTACCTCTCGATGGCGCGCGAGGACGCTGGGCCGCTGGCCGCCGCGCTGCGGGACCGCCCGGCCGCTCCCCGGGACGCCCACTGGGCCACCTTCGTGCGCAACCACGACGAACTCACCCTCGACAAGCTGAGCGACGACGAACGGGCCGAGGTCTTCGCGTCCTTCGGGCCGGACAAGGACATGCAGCTGTACGACCGTGGTCTGCGCCGCAGGCTGCCGCCCATGGTCGACGGCGACCGCCGCCGCGTCGAACTCGCCTACAGCCTGCTCTTCACCCTGCCGGGCACCCCCGTGCTCTTCTACGGCGAGGAGATAGGGATGGGCGAGAACCTGGCCGCCGAGGGCCGTCAGGCCGTACGCACGCCCATGCAGTGGACCCCGGGCGAGGGTGCCGGGTTCTCCACCGCTGAGCCGACGGCCTTCCCCAACCCGATGGTGGAGGGGGCGTTCGGACCTCAGACGGTCAATGTGTACGAGCAGAGCCGCGATCCCGGTTCGCTGCTGAGCCGCATACGGCTGTTCGTCGAGCGCTACCGGGAGGCGCCCGAACTGGCCTGGGGCGAGTACCACCTGGCCGAAACGGGAGAGCGCTCCGTGCTGGCCCACGTCAGCCGCACCGGCGACGGGACGGTCCTGGCCGTGCACAACTTCGCGGACCGGCCGGTCACCGTACGGCTGCGGCTGTCCGAGGCCGGCCCAGGCGGCAGGCTGACGGATCTCCTCGACGACCGGCATGCCGGTATGACGGTGCCCGACGACGGTCTGCTCCCCGTCGAACTGCCGCCCTACGGATACCGATGGCTCCGCGTCGGCACCCCCGCGGACGACCCCGAGAGGGTCGCCACCGGCTGACCGAACGGTCAGGGAATCCGCTGCGCATCCGGAACTGACGCGCAGCGGTGCGGGCGACGGGCGGGGCATCTGCCACTGGACCGCGCGATCCAGCCCTCGATGAGCTCGACCGTGCGGTCGGTGTGTTCCTCGTGCAGGTAGTGGCCGCTGTCCGGCCAGTGGTCGACGCGGGAGCCGGGAACGTGCAGTGTGCCGCGCTCCCAGTCGGCGTACGGCTGGGCGGTCCACACCGTGAGCGCGGGCTGGGTACGACGGCGGAGGTAGTCCTCGGCCGCGGGACGCGGACCCGCCGCGCCCGGGTCGAGGTACATACCGGCGTAGGACTGGGCGACGACATGGCCGGGCGTGCCGAGCATGGTGCGTACGTGCGCGGTGCGCAGGCCCGGTGGTGCGTCCTCGGCGAAGGCCCCGGCGACGAAGGCGGCGGCGGCCTCGGCGCCCCCAGCCTGGTACAGCGTCAGATTCCGCCTCATGTCCGGGAGTTCCGTCTCGGGCGCGCCGTGGGCCGGGTCCAGCGCGATCACCGACCGTACGGAGTCGGGGTGGTGGACAGCAAGCAGATTGACCACCTGGCCGCCCATGGAGTGGCCGACGGCGACCACCGGGCCAATGTCCAGCTGGTGGACGAGTGCTGAGAGGTCGCGGGCCATCGCCAAGGGGGTGTTGTCGTGGGCCGGTGCCGGGGAGCGGCCGTGTCCGCGCAGATCGGGGACGATCACGTGATGGCGGGTCGAAAGGGTCTCCGCGTGCGCCGACCACTCGCGGCCGTCGCCGCCCCAGCCGTGTACCAGGAGCACGGAATGGGCACCCACGGAGCCCAGTTCGGTGTGGAAGAGCTCGACGGCCGTCATGGCCGGGGGTCCTCGGGGCGGTAGGTGACGTGGGCGAAGTCGGCATGGACTCCGGATCCGTCGAGGTCCTGGACCCACAGGCCGAGCATCGCCCCGGTGAAGCCCAGGGTGCGCATTCCGGCGGTCCCGAACTCGTCGGCGGCCTCGTCGGAGACGGCGGTGGCGTCGAGTTCGAGTGGCAGATGTTTATGGTCCGCGACGCCGGTTGCACGGTCGTCGAGGGCGTACGAGAAGCGGAGAACAGGGCCTGCGAGCTCCGCGCGCAGGACGACGGGGCCGCCGGGGGCGAGCGGGATGCGCGGCTGGTGGGCGGTGAGGGATCCGGCCTCGCAGGTCAGTGCCCGGAGACCGGGACTGCCGTCGTCCTCCGAAGTCACGTACAGGTAGTGCCAGTTGCGGGTGTTGTAGTAGAGCGTCAGGCCCGCGAGGTGGTTCGGGGTGCGTGGGGCGAAGGACACGTGGGCCTCGAAGGAGCAGTCCTGGGAGGTCACGCGCCGGGCGACCAGGCTGGGTGCGCGCCGGGTGCCGGCCGACTGGCCGCCGGTGATCCGCAGTCCGCCCTCCGGTGCACGGCCGATCCAGTCGGGGCCGGCGGGGCGGCGCAGGGTTGACCAGTCGGGGCCGAGCGCGGGAGGGTCGAAACGCTCGGTGGCGGGCGGCTCCGGGACCGGCGCCGGGGGGAGGCCCGGGGCGGGGACGGTACGGGCGGGAACGCCGCCGTCGATGCGCGGCCAGCCGTTCTCGGCCCAGGTCACCGGTTGCAGAGCGGTCTCGCGGCCCAGGACACAGCGGCCGCGCTCGGTGTAGGGGCGGGCAACGAGGTGGGCCGCGTACCACCGGCCGTCCGGGGTCTCCAGGAACGAGCAGTGCCCGGCCTTCTGGAGTTCCAGCGTCGGGTCATGACGGGACGTCAGCAGTGGTCCGGCCGGATCGGTCTCGTAGGGGCCGGTGATGACGCGGGACCTGGCGACCATGGCGCCGTGTTCATAGCCGGTTCCGCCCTCGGCGCTGAGCAGGTAGTACCAGCCGTCCCGGCGGTAGAGGTGCGGGCCCTCGGTGACACCGACGGAGGTGCCCCGGTAGATGGTCGTGGGGTCTCCGACGGCCCGGCGGGCGGCGCGGTCGTAGCGCTGGAGCTGGATTCCGGCGAAGGATTCGTGGCCGGGACGCCAGTCGAAGCGCATGTTGAGCAGCCAGTCGCCGCCGTCCTCGTCGGTGAAGAACGAGGTGTCGAAGCCCCGGGAGTGCAGCGGCACAGGGTCGGACCAGGGGCCCTCGACCGAAGGAGCGGTGGTGAGGAAGTTCGGGACGTCCTTCCAGCCCTCGCCGTAGGTGTCGACCACGGTGAAGACGAGGTGGAACAGGCCGTGCGCGTACGACAGGCCGGGGGCCCAGATGCCGCCGGAGTCGGGGACACCCTGGAGGTCGAGGAGGCGCCGGGAGTCCAGGGCGCCGCCCAGGCAACGCCAGTTGACCAGGTCGCGGGAGTGGTGGATCCGAACACCCGGGTACCACTCGAAGGTCGAGGTGGCGATGTAGTAGTCGTCGCCGACGCGCAGGACCGAGGGGTCGGGCTCGAAGCCACGCAGGACGGGATTGCGGATGGTGGCCGGGGGTGTGGTGGTCACGTGTTCGTCTCTCCGTTTGCGGTTGGAGGCGGGCGTATCGCGTGGCCGGGCTGTTTCTTGAGGCCCTGGTTGAAGCGGCGTCGCACAGGCCGCCCGGATCTCCTGAAGAGCCGTCAAGCGCGCCGCCCGGACTCTCGGCCGTGGCCCCTCGACGAAGTCGCCGTCGAAGGAGCGATCGGTCCGGCGAACTCGGCGTAGCGTGACACGATCGGCAACCGATTTCTAGCGGGGGCGTCGTCGTCGGGCCGTGGTTCGTCGGCGGATCCGATTGTCGGTCCGCGTTCCCGGGGTTCTCGGGCGGCGGCGGACGCCTTGGCGTAGGAGGCACTCACCGGGTCTGCCGCATCGCCGCTATGCAGGATGTGCGGGGAGAATGGCACGGTCAGGGGCTGATTTCGTCTCGTTCGCGCAGGGATTGCGGCGACCGTTCACCCCTCCGCGTCGTGGCGCCGAGGCTACCCACTCTTTTCGAAAGTTCGCCAAGACCCTTGACGTTGATTCCGACCGGGAAGAAGCTCTGCCCACTGCTGAGTAACCGGTTTCTGTCCAGTCTGACCCGTTAATGGGTCACTCGGACAACTCGCATCAGGAGGTGACGCCAGCATGGACATGTTGACGCCACGGGGTACGGCTCCGCAGACGGCCGAGACGGCGGGCGACGCCCACGGTCCGCGGCTCGTGACCTATCCCGTTCCAGACGGCGCCCCGACCAACGACAGCTACCTCGTCAAGGCCCGCGCGCCCGGCGGCGGATGGCAGGAGTTGGACACCTACCTTGTCACCCTCAACATCCTCGACACCGCCACCGGGACCGCGCGGATCCAGAACTCCTCCCTCGCGATCCTCGACTTCGCGGACGTCGTCGAGTTGGAGGTCAGCTACGCCGAGGGCGGCGTGGAGAAGGCCCGGATCCGCCCTGACTCGTACGGCATCGCGCACGAACTGCGCGGCGACACCGTGCGGTTCGGGCTCACCGAGCCGCGCAACCTCGTCGTTCAGGTCAACGACGACACCTTCGACGTCCTGCACCTGTTCGCCCGTCCCCTGGAGACCGACCGCCCGGCCGAGGACGACCCCGACGTGCTCTACTTCGGGCCCGGCGTGCACACCACCCCCGACGGCCAGGTGACCGTCCCCTCCGGCAAGACGGTGTACCTGCACGGCGGCGCGGTGCTCAGGTCCCGCGTCCGCTTCAAGGACGTGCAGGGGGCGGCACTCGCCGGGCGCGGGGTGATCTGGGCGTCCCCGGGCGGCGGTGCCACGGTCGAGGGCTCGACGGACATCTCCATCGGCGCCGTCACCATGCTCAACCCCGACGGGTACGCCGTCACCATCGGCGAGTCGTCGAACGTCACCGTCACCGGGCTCGGCTCCTTCAGCTCGAAGGGCTGGGGAGACGGCATCGACGTCTTCTGCTCCGTCGGCGTCACCATCGACGGAGTCTTCCTGCGCAACGCCGACGACTGCGTCGCGATCTACGCCCACCGCTGGGACTACTACGGCGACACCCGGGACATCACCGTCCGGAACTCAACCCTGTGGGCGGACGTAGCCCACCCCGTCAACATCGGCACACACGGCAACACGGGCGCCCCCGAGGTCCTGGAGAACCTCACCTTCGAGAACCTCGACATCTGCGACCACCGCGAACCCCAGCTCGGTTACCAGGGCTGCATCGCCCTCAACGCGGGTGACAGCAACCTCATCAGGAACGTCCGCGTCGACGGCGTACGCGTCGAGGACTTCCGCCAAGGCCAGCTCATCCACCTGCGGGTCATGCACAACGCGACCTACAACACCTCCCCGGGCCGCGGCATCGAGTCGGTGTACGTCAAGGACCTCAGCTACACGGGCACGCGCGCGGGCGTCTCGATGCTGGTCGGCTACGACGAGTCCCGTGGGATCAGAGACGTCACCTTCGAGAACCTCGTGGTCAACGGCACGGTGATCGCGGACAGCATGCGGAAGCCGGGCTGGTTCAAGACGTCCGACCTCGTGCCGATGTACGCCAACGAGCACGTGAAGGACCTGAAGTTCCTCACCACCGCCGAGGCGGCGGTCCGCCGAACCCCTCCGGTCATGGCTCCCGCGTCCTCGCGGGCAACCCTGCCGACTTCTTCATCAGGAGGTGAGCACCCCTCGCACCCGGATCCTCCACCTGGATTGGAGACGCACGGACATGAGCCGCACCAAAACCCAAAACACCACATTTGATGGAGAGTTGAGCCGCCGCGGTCTGCTGAGAGCCGTCGGCGGTGTCACCGCCGGACTCGCCGCCGGTGCCTCGGCCGTCACCGGCGGCACCGCGAACGCCGCGCCCGCGACGTTCGTCCACCCCGGCGCCTTGCACGCCTACGGAGAACTCAACCGCGCCAAGGTACGGGTCGCCGCGGGCGACGCCCCCTGGCTGTCCGGCTGGAGCCGCCTGACCGCCAACTCCCACTCCGCGAGCACCTGGAACCCCAACCCGCAGGCCACGATCATCCGCGGCGGCACGGGCGAGAACTACGGCATCCTCTACAACGACATCCACGCCGCCTACCAGAACGCCCTGCGCTGGAAGGTCGCCGGGACGACCGCCAACGGCGACGCGGCGGTCCGGATCCTCAATGCCTGGTCCGGCACGCTCACCACGGTGACCGGCAACGCGGACCGGTTCCTGGCAGCCGGCATCTACGGCTACCAGTTCGCCAACGCCGCCGAACTCATGCGCGGCTACGGCGGGTTCGACCTCAGCCGGTTCAGAACGATGATGCTCAACGTCTTCTACCCGCTCAACAACCAGTTCCTGACCGGACACAACGACGCCTGCATCACCAACTACTGGTCCAACTGGGACCTGTGCAACATGAACTCGATCCTCGCGATCGGGATTCTGTGCGACGACGCGGCCAAGTACGACCAGGCGGTGAACTACTTCAAGACCGGCGCCGGCAACGGCTCCGTCAACCACGCCATCCCCTTCGTGTACGACAGCGAGGGCCTGGCCCAGTGGCAGGAGTCGGGACGCGACCAGGGGCACACCATGATGGGCATGGGCCAGATGGGCGCCTTCTGCGAGATGGCGTGGTCCCAGGGCGAGGACCTGTACGGCTACGGAGGCAACCGGTTCATGAAGGCCGCGCAGTACGTCGCCAAGTACAACCTCGGCCAGTCGGTGCCCTTCACGACGTACACCTGGGGCACCGGCCAGAACTGTGCGCAGCAGTCGCACACCGCGATCTCCTCCGCGAGCCGCGGGCAGGCAAGACCGGTCTGGGACATCCTGCACTACCACTACGCCCGCCGCCGCGGCCTCCCCGTGCCGTACATCACCGCGATGGCCGAGAGCCTGCGCCCCGAAGGCGGGGGAGGTGACTACGGCTCCACCAGCGGTGGCTTCGACCAACTCGGCTTCGGCACCCTGATGTACGCCAAGTAGGAACCCCTGCAGGACCGACGGGCCGGGCCGATTTCGGCCCGGCCCGTCGCCCGTGTCACGCCTCGTCGGGGCGGTAGTACCAGAACTCGATCTCGGACAGGTTGCAGCGGCCGTTGTGGTTGTCGTACACACGGATCAGCGGGTACGAGGCCCGCTCGGGGAGTTTCACCTCGTACCACTGATCGGCGCTCACGCCGCTCATGGTGTGGATGTCGGTCCAGGTCGCACCACCGTCACCGGACCCGCGGAGAACGGTGCCGTTGGCCCGGGCGGGTTGGCTCGCGCGCGGGCGGAAGCGGATCCTGTCGATGGTGACCGGGCCCGCCTCGCCCGCGTCGACGTCCACCCAGCTCTCGGAGGCGAGGGTGTCCGTGTATGTCGCGAGGTCGCCGTCGAAGGCCCTCCAGCCGTTGGAGGCCCTGGTGCCGGTGCCAGGCCACTCGCTGGTCGAGGCGGCCACCATCGCCGCCGTGACCGCGAACCTCGCCAGCAGGGTGTCCCGCGACGCGAGCAGGTCGTACGCCGCGTAGACCTCGTCGATCAGCGCGTCGTCATCCGCGTCCGTCTCCGCTCCCGCCCTCTCGATCCGGTCTAGTTCGGCGGCGAAGGCCGCGTAGCTCTTCTTCGTCCAGTCGGCGGTGTCGGTCCTCCCGGCGCGGGCGAGGAGCTGCCCGAGCGTCTCGGCGACGGCGACGGTCGCGTCCCCACTGACCGCGTCGCCGCCGCTCGCGTAGGACGCAGCGACCTTGAACCACCGCCTGCCGTGCCGCAGTTCCCTCTCCGTGTAGCTACGGAGGCGGGTGCCGGTGAGTACCTCCTCCCAACCCGCCCCGTTCTTCAGAGGGTTGGTGGGGACCGCGGAGGCGTCCGACGTCCGGTAGAGGGTGAAGCCGGTCGCGTCCTCCGGCTTGTTCCAGGCGACGACGGCCGTGTCCGCCGCGCGCTTCGCCACATGGGGCAGCAGTGCGCCGCCCGCCGTCTCGCGCACCCTCACCGTGGCGAGTACGGCGTCCCCGGAGCCCGCGACACCCGCGTGCACGGCGTACGGCAGCGGCATGAGCATCGATCCGGCGTATGTCCAGGACTTCCCGTCGGGGGAGGCGAACGCCAGGACCTGGTGGGTCTCGTAGTCCCGGACCAGCCGCAGGTAGGGGGTATCGGCGACGGTGAAGCCGGAGATCCCCGCGTCGCGCGGGGAGCGCACGTCGTCCTGCCAGTCGTGGCGGCTGTCACGGTCCCGGTTGCTCAGCACGAGCCTGCCGTCGGCGTCGGCACCGAAGTACAGGTAACGGGTGTCGGCGTCGAGCTTGTCGCGCAGCATCAGGCCGGTCAGGGCGCCCCGGTGGTCGTCGACGCGGGCGGTGACCGTGCCGGTGCCGGCCAGGACGCGGCTGACAAAGAGGAGCGAGTCCGCTACGCCGCGGGTGGCGACCATGTAGTCGTCGCCCTTGCCGAGCCCCGTGCCGTCCCCGCCCGTGACGGTGACACGCGCACCGTTGACCGAGGTCCGGCCGCTGTCCTGCGAGCCGAACCGGTCGTCGCGCCAGCCGGAGCCGGTGAGCCCGCTGGAGACCGGCGCGGCGAGGGCGGCCTCGGCGCGCCAGGACGGCCGGCCGTCGCCCGCGCCGTTCACGGCGGTCACCGTGTAGAAGTAGCTGCGGCCCTGCCTCGCCTTCTCGTCCCGCCAGTACAGGCCCCTGACTCCCTGTGCGACGGTCTTGTACTCGCCGTTCTCCCTCGTCGCCCGCCGGACGGTGTACGACTCGGCGCCCGCTGTCGGTGTCCAGGTGACCCCGACGTACGTGTCGCCGGCCAGCGTGGCCGCGTAGCGCACCACGGACGGCAGCAGCACCTCGGGCACGCCCTCGGACAGCTTGAGCACCACCGCGGTGAACGGCGGGACCGTCACCTTGTCGCCGCTGACCGGCAGCCGCCTCCCGGACACCAGGTCGAGGATCGTGGCGCCCCGGTGTCCTGCCGGGACGGCGAGTCGGTGGGTCCGTTTGTTGCCGTACACCTCGCGGGTCGTGTTGATCCCGAAGACGTACGGGCCGTAGCGGGCGCTGAGGAAGTCGACGTAACCGGAGTAGGGGGTGTCGGCCTCGAAGTTCTCCCGGCTGACCGTGCCGACGCCCGGCTGGAACGCGATCGGGCAGATCTCTCCGGCCAGCGCCTGCGGGGCCCAGTTGTCGCCGGTGTTGATGTCCTCCATGAAGTCGGCGTCGACGCTGTCGGTGCGCGCCCAGTAGTCCCGGAACCGGAAGGTGCCGTCGGTGCGCAGCTGGACCGTGTGCTCGTACGCCGGTGCCATCACGTGCAGGCGTCCGCTGCCGCTGACTCCTCTGTTCTGCACGAAGAGCGAGCCGAAGGCGCGGGTGTCGCCGTCGCGCAGCGACACGAACATGTTGTCGATGTCGACCCACGCGAACCGTTCGTAGTCGGCCGGGTCCACGCCCAGTTCGGCGATCTCGATGTCACTGTAGGAACGGAAGTCGGTCTGCGGCAGGACCCTGTTGGCCTTGGCGCCCCCGAAGCGCTCGAACTCCGCGCGCCCGCCGGTGAGATACGCCCAGGTCTCGGCCAGCCGCAGATCGACCTTGAGCCACTGGGTGACCACATCGAACTGGTTGAAGTACTGCCGGTCGAGCAGCTGTTGCCGGGTGAACCCGACCGCCTCGCGGGCGTACTCCCAGTACTCGTCCCAGTCGCGGCCCGTATAGCGGTCCGGGTGCGCGGCCATGTGTGCCTCGACGGCGGCGAGGAAGAGCGACTGGCCCTGGTTGACACGGGTCGTGTAGCCCGGGATGCCGGGCACGTAGACGTTCCGCTCGTCGATGACGCCGATGGTGCGCATCAGCCGGTTGTCGCCGGCGTCGTCCGCTGCGGGATAGCGGGTGTGGCCCCGGGCATGGGAGTTGCGCAGAGCCAGCCTGAGGATCTCGTCGTTCAGCTCCTCGTCGCCCTTGTGACCCCAGGTCTTGAAGTAGTACTCGCCAAGATAACGGGACGCCTCCTCACCGTAGTTGCCGACGTAGGTGTTCTCGCGGGTAAGGCCGGCAGCGGTGATCCCGGTGTAGTGCCTGCCGTACGGCAGCCTCCGCACGATCGCGCCCTTGGCGTCGAGCTTGCTCTTCGCCAGGCCCTTGCCGACGATCTGGACGTAGTCGTCGGTGAAGCGCGCGGTGGTGTCGTGGTAGAAGAGCGAGTGGTACAGGTCGAGATCCCTGCCGTCCGGTCCCACCAGGACCTCCTCGCCGAGGAACGGCCGGAAGCCCAGGGTCTCGCCGAGGATCGCGTGGCTGCGTCTCCTGCCCTCGTAGAAGGGCGAACCGATCACCCGAAGGCCCTCGTGGGCCTCCCAGGCACCCTCGTAGGTGAACAGCACCTGGTTGAAGATGTACGACAGCCGGGAGCGCGCGAAGTCGAAGTTGGCCTTGAGGCAGCGGCCCCAGGCGGCGCGCCGGGTGAGCGTGCCGCCGTCGAGGCCGACGTCCGCGAGAGAGGTCTCGCCTTCCGATGTACCGGTGGTGAACTCCTCGTCCAGGAAGGCCTTGAAGGCGTCCGCGCCGTAGACATCCTCGTCACCGATGACGTTCTCCGCGATGTAGAGGGCCTCGCCGAGCGCTCCGTAGTAGCCGCCCCAGTCGCCCTGGTGACCGCCGCGCAGCAGGAGTCGGGTGTTGCCGTAGTAGTCCTTGACGTGGTTGTCGACGCACTTGAACAGCCGCAGCAGGGCGGCCTTCCTCTCGGCCGGTGTGGCCGCGGGGGACCAGCCGGTCGTCAGTACTCCCGCGTAGAAGCGGAGGTCGTCGACGTAGCGGACGATCGAGAGATTGCCTGCGGCGGAGGCGTCGACCTGGGCCGAGAGCTTGTGGAAGAGGGCGATCTGCGCGGCGCGCAGACCGTCGACGAGGGACTGCTTCTCCTGGTCGCCGAGATCGGCAGGGGAGCCGGTCGGCGGCCGGTAGTCCGGAAGGTCCTCGGCGAACGCGTCGACGAAGGCGGCGGTGTGCGTGTAGACGCCGTAGTAGCCGCGGGAGTCGGCGGTGACCGTGCCCGTGAAGCCGCTCGTGTACGTACGGAGGGTGATCTCCACCCGGTCCCGGCCGCGGGTCATCTCCAGGGGCAGCATCGTGGTCTGGTACGTGAAGCGGCCCGGAGCCGGCTTGGCGAGTCCGAAACTCAGCGGCTCGTAGTCGGAGTTGCGCCGGAAACCGATCTGCTCGCCGTTGAGATAGGCGAGGGTGACGTACGCCGAGGCGTCGGAGCCCCAGAGCTTGAGCGTGAGGTAGTTCTGCGCCAGGGGGTCGGTGCGCAGGGTGAAGCGGAGCTCGCCGCCTCTGACGGCCGCCGGATCCAGGGGAGTTGCGACTCTGGCCTTGGCGCCGTTGTCGTCCGTGACGGTTCTGCTGCCATCGGTGGCGAGGGCGTGCGCGGACTCGGACTCCTCGTCTCCGAGCACGAGGTGGTCGAGGAGCCCGGCCTTCTTCGCTCCGGCCGGCCGCGCGGCGTACGCGACGGGCGCGGCCTGCCAGAGCCAGCCGCTCGAGGCCGCCACGGCGGTGCCGGCCCCGGCCAGCTGGACGAAGTGACGGCGGTTCAGGGGTGCTGCGGACATGGCGAATAACCCTTCCAGGAGGGTGACGTGGGGAGGGAGGGCGGGCCGGAGCGAGTGTGCGGGAACCGAGTGGCCCCCGCACAGGGCTACTTGAGGCTGCCGAGGGTGACGCCGGAGCGCCAGTAACGCTGCATGGAGACCATCAGGATCACCATCGGGACCAGCGAGATGATCGAGCCGACCACGACCATGCCGGTGAGGTCGACGGAGGTGTCCGTCTTGACCTTCAGCCACGAGTAGAGCCCGAGCATGACCGGCCACTTCTCCTGGCTGCGCAGGAACACCAGGGGGCCGAAGAATGAGTTCCACATGCCGACGAAACCGAGCAGGAAGACCGTGGCGGCGCCCGTCGACATCAGACGGGCGCCGATCTGGAAGAAGATGCGGTACTCGCCGGCGCCGTCGATGCGCGCCGCTTCGAGGAGTTCGGGCGGGACGGCGCCTTCCGCGTACACCTTGGCGAGGTAGACGGAGAAGGCGTTGAAGAAGCTCGGCAGGATGATCGCGGACGGGGTGTCGATGAGGTCGAGGTCGGTGTAGAGCAGGAAGGAGGGAATGGTGAGCAGCGCACCCGGCACCAGGAACGAACCGATGACGCAGCCCATCAGGACGCCCTTGCCGCGGAATTCGTACATCGCCAGGCCGTATCCGCAGGCCACGCAGACCAGCGTCATGCCCGCGGTGCCCACGAAGCCGTAGAACAGCGTGTTCCACATCCACGTCAGGAAGATGCCGTCCTGGTACGTGAACAGCTGCCGGAGGTTGTCCCCGAGGCTGATGTGGGTGAACCACAGGCCGTTGGTGGTGTACAGGTCGCGTTGGTTCTTGGTCGCCGCGACGATCAGCCACCACACCGGGGCGAGCGAGTAGACCGTGAAGAGGGCCAGACCTGCGATCACCAGGGCCTTGGTGCGCCTGGTATGACGGACGGCACCGCTCGTCGTACGCCGGCGCAGCAGCGGCCGCGTGGCCCGGGGCGGGCCGGAGGTGGGGCGGGTCTTCGTGTCCATGCTCGTGGTCATGAGGTGGGCGCCTTGTTCGTGAGCCGGTAGAAGAGGGCGGAGGCGGTGCCTACGACGACCGCGAGAATGACCGAGAGCGCGGCCGCGTAATTGAACTCGCCCTGGGCGAAGGCCCAGTCGTAGATGGCCATGATCGGAGTGAAGTCGCGGGTGACGGTCTCCGGTGTCATCGACCGGAACAGCATCGGATCGCTGAAGATCTGGAGGGTGCCGATGATGCTGAGCACGGTCGTCAGCACCAGGGACCGGCGCACCATCGGCACCTTCACCGACCAGGCGATCCGCCACTCCGAGGCTCCGTCGATGCGGGCCGCGTCGTAGATCTCCGTCGGCACCGCCCGCAGCGCGGAGTACACGATCAGCATGTTGAAGCCGATACTGCTCCACGCCACGAGATTGCCGATCGAGACCCAGATCAACTCGCCGCTGTAGAAGTCGGCGTCGATTCCGAAGGCGGCGAGGAACGGTGTCAACGGGCCGACGGCGGGGCTGTAGATGTAGATCCAGACGAGCACAGCGACGATGCCGGGGATCATGTACGGGACCAGCAGCGGAATCCGGAAGCGGTTGGCCGTCCGCTGCGACGCCGCGTCCAGGAGCAGCGCGAGCCCCACACCGGCGAGCTGGATCAACGGGATGGCGATCGCCGCGAAGAGCGCGACCCGGCCCATGGCTCCCCAGAACCTGCCGTCCGAGAAGCCCTCGGTGAAGTTGTCCAGACCGACGAACTCGACGGTCTTCGCACCGAATCCGAGCCCCGAGCTCTGCTCCCGGTACAGGCTCTCCCGCAGCGCCATGAACAGCGGCACGACCGTGAAGAGCGCGAACCCGAGGAAGAAGGGGATGGTGAGCGACGCGCCCTTGAGGGCCTGGAGCCTCTTCCACCCCAGACGCGCGGCGCGGCGCGGGTGTGCGGTGCCGACTGCCACGGGGATCAGTCCTCGACGACGTTGATGTTCTTGGACTTCAGGTCGGCGACCGTCCACTTCTGCATGCTGTCCAGGAGCTGCTTCAAGGTGGTCTCCTTGGCGACCGCCTTGGCCCACTGGTCCTGGAGTTCGGCGAACATCCCGGTGTAGTTCGGGCCCGCGGTCCACGGGTCCCTGCCGCCCTCGACCGCCTTGAGGATCACCTCGCGTGCCTCGGCCTTGTGCTTGCCGAAAAGCTTCTCGGGGACGGCGGAGTCGACCCACGGCGTGGGGTCGGGGAGCGCACCGGGCCAGCTGTACTGCTTGGTGTCCGACTGGTACGAGGCGTCGACCGCGGCCTTGTCGGTGTTGAGCCAGACGCCGGCTTCGACGGCAGCCTCCGCGTGCTCACAGCCCTTGGGGACGAGCAGGCCGCTGGTGGGAGAGTGCAGCGGGGTGACGAACTCGGCCGCGTCCGTGTACTGCGGCCGGTCCACCGGCTCCCAGTCGCCCGTCGATTTGGTGAACTCGCGCTCGTAGTTCTGGAGTTGCCAGGTGGAGACCGGCAGGGAGACCATCTTGCCGGAGTCGAAGTAGTTGATCAGCGCGGGCCGGTCCATGTACGTCTGGTGGGCGACGACGTCGTTGTCGATCAGCTGCTGGACGACGTCGGCGGCCTTGAGGGACTCGGGCGAGGTGAAATCGACCTTCCACTGGTCCCCCTCGATCTTGTACCAGCTGCCCCCGGCCTGCTGGACCAGTTCTATGAAGGTGCTCGGGTCCTCGCCTGCCAGGTTCATCGCGTAGACGCCGTGCTTCTTGAGCTCTTTGCCCGCCGCGATCAGGTCGTCCCAGGTCTTGGGGACGTCGATGCCGTACTTGTCGTAGATCTCGCGGTTGATCATCATGAAGGCCGGGGTGCCGCCGCCCGGTACCGCGTAGTAGTGGTCGGCCGCCTGTGCGGCGGGCAGCGCCGATTCCCGGAAGAGCCCCTTGTCGACGTAGGGCTTCAGCGCCTCGGTGATGTCGGTCGCCAGGCCCTCGGAGGCCAGCGCGGGTGCCTCGCCGAAGTTCTGGACGAGGCAGGGCACGTTCTTCCCGGCGGCCACCGCGTTGCGCAGGTTGGAGGCTGTGCCCGGGTTGTCGGCCTGCTTCACGAACTTGAGCTCGATGTCGTCGTGTGTCGCGTTGAACTTGGCGACCACGGGGTCGATGTTCTTGGCCTCCGCCCAGTTCCAGTACTCGACGGTGACCGGCCCCTTGGCCTTCGAGTCGCCGTCGTCACCGCTCCCGCAGCCGGCCAGCACGACCGAGAGGACCACGGCGGTCGCGGCGGCCACTCGGGCCTGCTTGCGATTTACACGGACTTGGCTGCGGTTCATGAGGTTCTCCCGGAGTTCTGGGCAGGTCTGGGGGCACTGACGGCGTGGGGGACGGCCCGACTTCTCGATCGCGCTCCCGGACGAGCGATGGATAGAAATCGGTCTCTATGGAAGCTAGGGCTGCGTTCTCCGTGGGGCAAGATGTCGTACGCAGAAATCTTCTCTTCACGCGGAAGTGCCCTGAACTGCACGGCATTTCGAACGACGGTTGCCGAAGTCCACGGATCTGTCGGTTAGGAACCGATTACTAAGAAGGGTGGCGTGGCAGCGCGAACGGGGGTGCGCCCCACCTGCCTGCGCGGGACGCACCACGGGATCGGGCAGGTGTGGACGGCCGGTGGCACCGCGCGCCCCGGCCGGTCAGCCCCCGGGTCGCCTGGTGGAGCCTCGGACCACGACGTGGGTGCCGAGCATCTGGTGCTGGCCGTCGGGGAACTCCTGGCGGTGCAGGGCGAGTCGTACCGCTGTGCGGCCCAGTTCCTCGGACGGGACGTGCACCGTCGTCAGCGCCGGATATACGTCCACGGCGGTCGGGATGTCGTCGTAACCCGCGAGCGCCACGTCCTCGGGGACTCGTACTCCGGCCTCGCGCAGAGCCTGGAGGGCGCCCGCCGCGACCATGTCGGTGCCCGCGAAGACCGCGCTGAACTCGACGCCTGACGCGAGGAGTTCCCGCATCCCCTGATAGCCGAAGCTGCGGGTGAAGGTGCCGTCCACGATCAGACCGGGGTTCGGTTCGAGGCCGTGCATCTCGTGGGCCCGGACGAAGCCGCTGATGCGCTGGCTGCTGGTGGACAGGCCCGGTACCCGGCCCAGATAGGCGACTTGGCGGTGGCCCCCGCTCAGCAGATGGGCCGTCATGGCGAAAGCGCCTCCCTCGTTGTCGTAGTCGACGACGGTGGCGGGCACACCCGGGCCCAGCGGTGGCCGGCCGATGAGCACGAGCCGGGAGCCCGCCCGGTCGAGCGCGTGCGCGAAATGGGTCATACGGTCCTGGTACGCCTTGTCGTCCCAGGCTCCGCCGACCACGATCACGGCGTCGGCGCGCTGTTCGCGCATCGTCTCCACGACGGCGAGCACGCGCTGCGGGTCGCCGTGCGTGGTGCACAGCATGCACAGCCGGCCCTCGGCCGAAGCCTGTTCCTCGACCCCCCGCGCGATGTGGGCGTAGAAGGGCCCGGTGACGTCGTCGACCACGAATGCCACGGTGCTGTTGGTGGCGCCGCCGAGCGCGCGGGCGTGCGCGTTGACCACGTAGTCGAGTTCGCGCATGGCCTTGAGGACCTTGGCGCGGGTGGCCTTGGCCACGGGATAGGTGCCGCCGAGCACGCGGGAGACGGTCGCCGCCGACACGCCCGCCCGCGCGGCGACGTCCCTCACCGTCGAGGCATCGCCACGGGGCGGGGCCGCCGCGTTCTTCTCCACCTGTTGTTTCCCTCCACCCCGTGCACCTGCGTGGACGCTCACTTTAGTGGTGCGCCGTGCCGCCGCAGCCGCACGAGCACGGCGGAGACCGGCTCGGGCAGCACCACTCGCAGCCACGCCGCCGACCGGTCGAGTGCCGCCTCGCCGCCAGCAGGATAGAGAACGGTCACCCCACCTGTACCCACGGGGACGGGGATCTCCCGCACCGACTCCCTGCCGCCCCTGCGCCATACAGCCAGCAGTGTCTCCTCACCCGTGTCCAGGGCGAGTGCGAGCCAGTCGTCCCGCCAGCCCGGCAGGCCGAGTGGCCAGGACGGCACGGCGTGGGCGAGGGTCCGACGGTAGGCGTGGTACTCGGCCATGGCGTCGCCGACCAGGCCGAGTTGGCGGGGGGAGAGCAGATCGAGCCGGCCGCTGAGGTGCACGCGGCCGAGTAGCGCCGACACCATGGTGAAGGCGAGCTCCGCGTCGCTCTGTCCGGGATGCGGGTACGCCCAGACCGCGCCCTGCTCCGGTGGTACGGCGGTCGGCGCGGCGGCGGCGATCGCCGCGATCAGCCGCTCGTCCTGCTGATCCGTCAGCGACTGCACGGGCACCGTGGCCAGGGTGGCGTGGTCCACACGCATGCCGCCCGCCGCGCAGCCCTCCAGGACCAGGCCCGGGTGGCGGTCGAGTACGCCCTCCAGCCAGCGCAGATAGGCGCGGTTGTACTCGAGCAGGCCGTGCCCGGGGCCGTGCGGGTGGGCGTCCGTTCCCGCGCCGATGTCGATGTTGTAGTCGAGCTTCAGATAGCCCAGGCCGAACTCGCCGACCAGCCGGTCGACCGTGGCGTCGAGGTGGGCGACGGCCGCGGGGTGGCGCAGATCGAGCTGATGGCGGCCCCACTCGGTGATCCTGACACCGTCACGGCGGAAGAACGCCTCGTCGGGAAGGGCGCTGGCGAGATCGCTGCGGATGCCGACGACCTCCGGCTCCAGCCACAGTCCCGGAATCATCCCGGCGGTCGTGATCGCGTCGGTGACCTCGGCGAGCCCGCCGGGAAAACGGCCGCGTGACGGTTCCCAGGCACCGACCGCGTCCCACCAGCCGGGCACCCCGCCCGGACCCTCCCCGGCGCGCTCGTCGTCGTACCACCCGGCGTCGACACAGAAGTACTCGGCGCCGGCCGCTGCCGCCGCGTCGATCAGCGGCAGCAGTCTGTCCGTCGTCGGATCGCCCATCAGGCAGTTCATGAAGTCATTGAATACGACGGGGAGTTCGACGGTATCCGGGTGCGGGCGGCGCGTCGCGCGCCGGTGCCGGGTCAGCGCGGCGAGGGCAGCGTCCCGGTCGTGCGCGAGGGCCAGACCGACCGGGACCGAGGTGAAACCCTCGCCGGGCGCGAGCAGTACCGACCACTGGTGTTCGCGCTGCCCGGGCCCCGACAGCAGCAGACACACCTCGTCGAAGCGGTCGGCGAGTTCCGCGTGCCAGGAGCCGTTGTGCTCGATCTGCCAGGCCAGTACCCGCGCCGGGCCCTCCAGCCAGCCCATCGGGAGCTTCTCCGACGAGGGCCACGACCCGGTGGAGGTGAGCGCCACCCGGTTCTTGGACCCGGTCTGGCCGAACCGGGTCATCCCGACGTCGATGAGCCCGGCCTCGCGGAGCGGCATCCCGCTCCAGCGGTACTCGCCGCTCCAAGGGTTGTCCGCGGTCCACAGCTTCAGCTCCTCCTCCCAGCGGTTCCGGGCGCCGAGGGCGGCGGCGAGACCGGAGAGGGCGAACGACGAGACCTGCTCGACGCGGATCTCCCGGTCGCCCGCGGTGAGTTCGGCCCAGGCGGTGAGAACCGGCAGGTCCGGTGCAACGCGGTAGTGGGCCTGGACGGTCAGGTCCGTCGCGGGGTCGTGCATACGGACGGTGAGCCGCTCGGCGTCGGACGTGTGGGCCACGTAGCGCAGCCGTTGGGACACCAGTCCGTCGAGATGCCGCTTGCCGGAGGTGCCGCTGCGTCCGTGACCGGCGAGTTCCACCTCGACGAGGGGCAGCGCGTCGCGTCCGGCGGCCGGTGCGCCGAGGCCGAGCAGCCGGGGTGGTCCCGACTCGCTGCCGAGCGTGAAGTGGAGGGTGAGGACGGAGTTGCCCCAGGTTTCCGCGGAGGGCCGGTCAGGCTGTGCCTGGGTGGAGGACGGGGTCGGCTCCGGCGCGGTGCGGGTGTCCTCCGCCATGGTCCGGGTGTCCTCGGGCGAGGTACGGGTGCTCTCGGGTGAAGTCCGGTTCGTCTTCCCGGTGTTCCGGGCGAGGTCGGTCACGCGGCGCGCTCCAGTCCGGTGTGGTCGACCTGGTGGACGAGAGGACGTCCGGCGAGCAGGCGTTCCAGTTCCTCGGCCACGTACAGACCGAGGCGGCGCACCTCGTTGCCCTGAGAGCCGGCCAGGTGCGGGGTGAGGAAGACGTTGGGGAGGTCGAAGAGCGGGGAGTCGGAGGGCAGCGGTTCGGGGTCGGTCACGTCGAGGATCGCGCTGACGCGGCCCGGACGGAGCGCTTCGACCAGGGCGTCGGTGTTCACGAGACTGCCCCGCGCGGTGTTGATGAGCACGGCTCCGTCGGGCATCAGCGCCAGTTCGCGGGCGCCGATCATGCGGTGGGTGGTGGGGATGGCGGGCGCGTGGACGGAGACGATGTCGCTGGTCCGCATCAGTTCGTGGAGAGGAAGCGAGGACACTCCGAGGGTGGCCGCCTCGTCCCGGTCCACGTGCGGATCGGACAGGGCGACCTCGAAATCGTGGGGCCGCAGGAGCTCGATGAGCCGGCGGCCGATCTTCGAGGCGCCCACGATCCCGATCCTGCGGCCGAAGTTGCCGATGCCGGGCTGTATCTCGGCGACGGTGAACGTGCGCCGGGCGCGGTAGTGCTCGCGGGAGGCGAACAGGTCCTTGCCGACGAGCAGGATCATGCCCAGGGTGTACTCGGCGACGGGCAGGGCGTTGGCGGCAGCGGCCGAGGACACCACGAGGCCGCGCTCCCACCAGCCCGGCGCCATGGTCCCCTTCACCGAGCCCGCCGCGTGCAGCACCGCACGCAGCCTGGGGGCCGCGTCGAGCACCGCGGCGTCGATGCGCGGGCAGCCCCATCCGGTAAGCAGGATCTCGGCCTCCGCCAGGACCCTTCGCACCCGTGGGTCCCGGAAGTCCTCGGCTATCAGATCGGGATCGACGTCGACACAGGCCCGGATCCGATCCAGTACGGCGGACGGATAGACGCTGGGCAGGGTCTCGGCACTCATGGCGAACAGTGCCAGTGGACGCTCGGGCAAGGGGATGGCCTCCGCTTCGGGGCAGCACAGGGAAAACCGGGGCTTGTTCGGGGAGTGGCAACTACGAGGACCGCATGCGTAGTAACCGATCTCTACGCTAGGGGGCATGAGGAGAAAGGGTCAATGGTCGGGCACGGCAAAAGGGCGGGGTGTCCGAGGAGTTATGCGGTGAAAAGTCGCCACAACCGGTATCTCCGTCCAGTTACCGGTTTCTGTCACGCGGTTTCTATCGCGCGACTTCGGATTGGTGACGCGCCTGCTGCGATTCCCTGTCGTGCCCTGCCTTGCCCGAAGAGCTCGCCCCGTGTGCGACCACGGCGGCTGGGACCTACAGCGGCTGGGACGAGGCCGGCGTCCGTGGCCGCCGGGTGCCCCAGCGCACGGCGCGACCGTCTGCGTGCCAACGGCGCGTACCTCGTCCCGGCCGCCGCTCCGCCGCGCGCCGGCGGACGCCCAGGCCGCCCGGCGGTTCCCCCGAGGCCCCGTGATAGCTTGCCGAGGCCAGTCGAACCCATGTACGTGGGTCAGGGAATCCGGTGTGAACCCGGAACTGACGCGCAGCGGTGAGGGTGACGGGCGGGGCATCGGCCACTGGACCGCGTGAGGTCCGGGAAGGCGCCTCGTCCGGGTGATCCCGAGTCCGAAGACCTGCTGGCGGCCTCCGCGGTCCTGAGGGCGCGGGGGAGCACCGTACGACCGGGCTCCGCGCTTGAGTCCTCGACGACAAGGGATCGCCTTCCGTGCCTTTCGCGCGCCTTGCCCGCCACGCTGCCCTGCTGACCTCGGGGGCACTGCTCCTGACCGGCTGCGGATCCGGTTCGTCCGGCACCACTGCCGACAAGGGCGCCGTCACACTCGACAACTGCGGGCAGGCGGTGCGCGTGGACACGCCGCCGCGGCGCGCGGTCTCCCTCAACCAGGGCACCACCGAGATCATGCTCGCGCTCGGACTCGCCGACCGGATGGCCGGGACGGCCACCTGGACCGACCCCGTGATGAAGGGGCTGGAGAGGGAGAACGCGAAGGTCGAGCGGATCTCCGACAACAACCCCTCCTTCGAACGCGTCCTGGACGCCGAACCCGACTTCGTCGCCGCCTCCTTCGTCTCCACCCTGGGCAAGGGCGGGGTGGCGACCCGCGAGCAGTTCGAGAAGCTCGGCGTGCCGACGTACGTCTCGCCCTCCGACTGCGCCGGCAAGGACAACTCCGGTGACGGGGACGGCGCGCGGCAGCGGCCGCTGACGTTGGACACCGTCTACGGCGAAGTGCGCGACCTGGCCGAGGTGTTCGGGGTGGAGGAGCGCGGCGAGAAGCTCGTCACGTCGCTCAAGAAGCGGGTGGAGACCGCCACGTCCGGCGTCGACGCCTCCGACGTCACCCTCCTGTACTGGTTCGCCAACTCCGAATCGCCCTACATGGCGGGCTGTTGCGGCGCCCCCGGTGCCATCACCCGCACACTCGGCGCACAGAACGTCTTCGACGACACCCACGACGAATGGCCCCAGATCAACTGGGAGACCGTCGCCGACCGTGACCCCGACGTCCTCGTCATCGGCGATCTGACGCGCAGGTCGCAGACTGCCGAGTCCGCCGCGAAGAAGATCGAGTTCCTGGAGTCCGACCCGGTCACCAGGAACATGTCCGCCGTCAGGCACAGGCGGTACGTCCTGCTCAGCGGCCAGGCCATGAACCCGACCATCCGCACCGTCGAGGGTGTGGAACAAGTCGCCGCGGGCCTGCGGGAGTCCGGGCTCACCGGGTGACCGTCAGAGGACTGCTGCTCGGGGCGGCCGGAGCCGCCGCGCTCTGTCTCTCCGTCGCCGTCGCGATCACCGTCGGACCCGCCGACATACGGGTCGGCGACGTCTGGTCGACGGTCGGGGCCCATCTCGGCTGGGGGAGTACGGATCTCTCACCGATCCGGGACGGCATCGTGTGGCAGCTCAGGCTGCCGCGCACGCTGCTCGCCGCCGTCTGCGGGGCCGGACTCGCCGTCTGCGGTGTGGTGATGCAGTCGCTGCTGCGCAATCCGCTCGCCGATCCCTTCGTGCTCGGGGTGTCCTCCGGGGCGTCGACGGGCGCGGTCGCCGTGGTGGTGCTGGGAGTCGGCGGCGGCGTGGTGTCGGTGTCCGCCGGTGCCTTCGTGGGCGCGGTCCTGTCCTTCGCGCTCGTACTCCTGCTCAGCCACACACTCGGCGGCACGACCGACCGCGTGGTCCTCGCGGGCGTCGCCGCCATGCAGCTCTTCTCCGCGCTCACCTCCTTCGTCATCATGACCGCTGCCGACGCCGAGACCACCCGCGGGGTGCTGTTCTGGCTGCTCGGCTCGCTCAGCGGCGCCGACTGGACGGACGTGTGGGCCGGCTTCGGCGTCCTCGTCCTCGCACTCGTGGTCTGCCTGGGGTACACCCGGACACTCGACGCCTTCGCCTTCGGGCAGGACGCGGCGGCCTCCCTCGGGGTGTCCGTCGCACGCACCCGGCTGGTGCTGCTGAGCGTCACGGCGCTGCTCACCGCCGCGCTCGTCAGCTCCTCGGGCGCGATCGGCTTCGTCGGCCTGGTCCTGCCGCACGCGGCCCGCGCGCTGGTCGGACCGGGCCACGCCCGGCTGCTGCCGGTGTCCACGCTCGCCGGAGCGGTGTTCCTGGTGTGGGTCGACACGCTCGCCCGCACCGTCCTCGACCCGCAGGAGGTGCCGGTGGGCGTGGTGACCTCGCTCATCGGGGTGCCGGTGTTCGTGCTGGTGCTCTACCGGTCGAAGGCCGCCTCGGGGGGAGCCGGATGACCGACAGGACGGCTGACAGGGGGACGACCGACGAGCGGAGGCACGCAGGCCTGCGCGCCGACCGTGTCACCCGCGCGGCCGGCGGCCGGCTCATCCTCGACGGGGTGAGTCTCGCCCCGGAGTCCGGCTCCACCGTCGGACTCCTCGGCCCCAACGGCTCCGGCAAGTCCACCCTCCTGCGCCTGCTCTCCGGTGTGCTCACCCCGGCGTCCGGCGTCGTCACGCTCGACGGCGAACCCCTCGCCGGACTGCGCCGCCGGGACATCGCCCAACGGGTCGCCGTGGTCGAGCAACAGAGCGACACCCAGGTCGAGTTGACCGTCCTCGACGTCGTACGACTCGGACGCACCCCGCACCGCCGCGCGTGGACCCCCGCCTCGGCGGACGACGAGGCCGCCGTGTGCGCGGCCCTCGAACGCACCGGGCTCGCCGAGCGCGCCCACCAGTCCTGGCACACGCTGTCGGGCGGCGAACGCCAGCGGGTGCAGATAGCCCGCGCGCTCGCCCAGGAGCCGCGCGAACTCCTTCTGGACGAGCCGACCAATCACCTCGACATCCAGCACCAACTCGACCTGCTCACCCTGATCACCGGCCTCCCGGTCACCACCGTGGTCGCCCTGCACGACCTCAACCTCGCCGCGATGTACTGCGACCGGCTCGTCGTCCTGCGCGAAGGCCGAGTCGTGGCCTGCGGCGACCCGCGCGAGGTACTCACCGAGGAGTTGATCGCCAGGGTCTACGGGGTACGGGCCGCCGTGACGTGCTCCGGGCCCGAAGAACGGCCGCACGTGCGGTACTTGGGGACGGTCGGCTGAGCACGTCCCCCGGTGGTGGGCGCCCCGGCGCTGTCCGGAATGGGGCCACCGACCTGCGCCCGGCCTCCCGCCCGCCTACGCTCACCCCGTGCTGCGTATCACCGATGTTCGAACAGGCGAGTCCACCGATGCCGTCCGCGCCCGCCGCGGTCCGGTCCGTGTCCAGGCGCATCCACTCGGGGCCGACACCTCCGCGCTGCGGGTGCTGCTGGTCGCCGACGTCCTCGCCCGGGCCCTGGAGCTCGGCGGGACACCCGCCGTCACCGCGGCCGATCCGCCCGCGGACCTCCGGGCGCGCGCCGACGCGCTCGGCATCCGCCGCGCCGACGCGGGTTCGGCAGGCGCCGGACCGGCCCTTCACGTCCTCGCGCCGGGCGACACCGTCGTGGAGGGCATCCGGGTCGAGGTCGCCCCGGTCACCGGCACGGCCGATCCGGCGCTGCTGCGTCTGCTCCTGCTCGCGACCCCGCGCCGGGAGCCCGTCGACCTCGACGCCGCCGACCTCGACGGCGCCCGCGAGACCCTCACACGCTGGCGGACGGCGGTCGCCACCTGGGCCACCCGTCCGTCCAGGCCCGTCCCCGAAGCCGTGAAGCAGGAACTGCGGGCCGCGTGGGAGGACGACCTCGACGTGCCCGCCGTACTCGACGTGCTGCGGCGTCTGGAGAGCGCCGAGGACGTGCCGTACGGCGCCCGCTTCGAGACGTACGCCTACGCGGACCGCCTTCTCGGGCTCGAGCTCACCCGCGACATCGGGTCGGTGCTGTGATCGCGCGCTCCGGGGCCGGCCCGCTGCGCAGGCTCGTCGTCCTGCGGCACGCCAAGTCCGCCTGGCCCATCGGCGTGGCCGACCACGAACGACCACTCGGACCGCGCGGCCTCCGCGACGCACCGGCCGCCGGACGTGCCCTCGCCGACGCCGGCTGCCTGCCGGACCTCGCGCTGTGCTCGACCGCTGTACGGGCCCGGCAGACAGGGGAGCTGGCCGCCGCGCAGTGGGGCACCGCGCCGCCTGTGCGTCTTGACGGGCGGCTGTACGGCGCCGACGCGGCGGAGTTGCTGGCAGTCGTTCGTGAAGTCCCGGACGAGGTGCGGACGTTGCTGGTGATCGGCCACAACCCCGGCCTCGAGGAGCTGGTGCTCGAACTGGCCGGGGACAGCCTCGATGACGCCCTGGACGACGTACGGACGAAGTTCCCGACCTCGGCCGTCGCGATCCTCGCCTGGCACGGCGGCGCGTGGAGCGAACTCGCCCCCGGCGCGGCGCTGTTGACCGACATGATCGTGCCGAGGGGCAAGCCGCAGGGCTAACCCACGTGAATCCGGGGCCTGCGCTCCGGATCCGGTTCGGCGCGGCGGAGCACCTCGCGGGTGACCGGGGCGACCTCGCCGTCGCCGAAGACGAGGAAGCGTACGAGGTGGCTCAGGGGGTTGCCCTCCGTCCAGTTGAAGTACGCGTCGGGGACCGAGCCGGTGCGCTCGCGCAACTGCATCAGGACGGCCGCGATGGTGTTGGGCACGGTCGCGCCCCTGACACGCAGCCTGCGTACACCGTGCTTCTCCTCGCCGTGCACGGTGAGTTCGGTGGTGAAGTCCGAGGAGTCGGTGACGAAGACCTCGAGGAAGAGCACCGGGTGGCCGTCGGGGATGCGGGTGTGCTCGCGCTGGCTGTGCTCCTTGGCGCGGTACTCCCGCGAGCTGTGTTCCTGCGGCTCGTTGGCGATCAGCTGGAGCCGTCCGCTCGCCGCCGCCTCGTCGATGAGGCGGCCGGCCGTCTCGTCGAACGTGACGGCGGCGGCCCGGAGTTCGAAGGCGCGGCGCACCCGGGAGGCGAACGAGGTGAGCAGGATCGCGAGGATGAAGATCCCCGCGATCTTGATGCCGTCGGGCCGCTCGATGACATTGGTGACCAGGGTGTACGCGAAGACCGCGGTGATCGCGCCGAAGCCGGCCGTGGCGCCCCGGTGGTCCCGTCTGTGCACGGCGACCGTGGAGGCGAAGGACGCGGACAGCATCAGGACCAGTACGCCGGTCGCGTAGGCACCGCTCTGGTCGTCGACGTCCGCGTTGAACCAGAGCGTGATGAAGACCGCGGCGGCCATGAAGACCAGGACCAGCGGGCGCACGGCGCGGGTCCACTCGGGAGCCATGCCGTAGCGCGGCAGATAGCGCGGCACGAGGTTGAGGAGCCCGGCGAGCGCGGAGGCGCCGGCGAACCAGAGGATCGCGATGGTCGCGATGTCGTAGACCGTGCCGAAGGCCTCACCGAGGTGCTCGTGCGCGAGATACGCGAGGGCACGGCCGTTCGCCGCACCGCCGCTCTCGAACTCGTCCTGCGGGATCAGGATCGTCGTCGCCAGGCTGGACAGCAGCAGAAAGCCGCTCATGATCACGGCGGCGGTGGTGAGGAGCTTGCGGGTGTCGCGGATCCGGCCCGTCGGCTTCTCGAACGTGTCCGTCTCGTCGCCCTTGACCTGCGGCATCACCGCCACACCGGTCTCGAAGCCGGACATGCCGAGGGCCAGCTTCGGGAAGACGAGCAGCGCCACGCCGACCATCGCGAGCGGCGAGGAGTGCTCGGCCGTCATCGCGTCCGTCCAGTCGCCGACCTTGACCGGGTTGCTCAACACCTCCCAGGCGGAGGTGGCCAGCACGACGACGTTGAGCGCCAGATAAGCCCCCACGAGCACCACGGCGATGCCGATGGCCTCCTTGAAACCCTTCAGGAAGACCGCGCCCAGCGCGGCGACCAGGACGAGCGTGATCCAGACGTTCCCACCGTGCATCCAGTGCGGGGTGAAGGGGTTCTCCACGACGTGCGCGGAGGCGTCCGCCGCCGACAGCGTGATCGTGATCATGAAGTCGGTGGCGGCGAAACCGAGCAGCACGAGGACGAAGATCTTCCCCGACCACCAGGGCAGCAGCCGCTCCAGCATCGCGATCGAGCCCTCGCCGTGCGGACTCTCGTGCGCCACCCGGCGGTACACCGGCAGCGCGCCGAGCAGGGTCAGCGCGATCAGCACGAGCGTCGCGAGCGGCGAGAGCAGTCCGGCCGCGAGAGCGGCGATCCCCGGCTGGTAGCCGAGCGTGGAGAAGTAGTCCACGCCGGTCAGACACATCACGCGCCACCACCTGTGGCCCTGGTGCTCGGCGTCCGGCGTGGCGTGCGGGCCCGGGTGCCGTGCCGACCGCTCGCTCAGGCCGTCCAGGAGCCACGCCCGCCAGCGGGGTGCGGCCGTAGAGGGTTCGGGACGGTCGGGCGCGTCCGCGTCGGAGCTGTCCACCTGAGTGCCGGTCATGCTGCGATCTCCCTGCGATCGGTCGGGCCGGCGATCCGGCGTCGGTCGAACTGTCGCCCAGGCCTGCGTCCCGCGCCTCTCGGGCAACGACGAGCGAGTATCCACCACGTACCCACGCGCACGTGCGCCGGGGGCGACCGCGCCCGGACGCCGGTGTGCTCCATGTGCGCACAGGGCGCCTACGCTGGCCCGATGCAGGACGAGTACCGCACAGTGGCCCGCCCGGGCGTGCACGAGACCGAGGTCAACCGCTCCCGTTTCCTGTGCGCCCTCTCCCCGGCCGCGACCGAGCAGGAGGCCCAGGACTTCATCGCCGCCATCCGCAAGGAGCACGCCGCCGCCACCCACAACTGCTTCGCGTACGTCATCGGAGCCGACGCCGCCGTCCAGCGGGCGAGCGACGACGGGGAGCCGGGCGGCACCGCGGGCGTCCCCATGCTCCAGATGCTGCTGCGCCGCGACATGCGTTACGTCGTCGCGGTCGTCACCCGTTACTACGGCGGGGTGAAGCTCGGCGCGGGTGGACTGATCAGGGCGTACGGAGGCTCGGTCGGTGAGGCGCTGGACACCCTGGGAACCCTCACACGTCGCAGGTTCCGGCTGGCCACCGTGACGGTCGACCACCAGCGGGCCGGCAAGGTGGAGAACGATCTGCGGTCGACGGGACGCGAGGTGCGTGACGTCCGCTACGGCGAGGCGGTCACCATCGAGATCGGGCTGCCGGACGCCGAGGTGGAGCCGTTCCGATCGTGGCTGGCCGATGTCACCGCCGGGACGGCCGGGTTGGAACTGGGCGGGGAGGCGTACGGGGACGCGTGATCCGGGGCCGGCGCTCCCGGTGACTCGGCGGATCGGTGACTCGGATGATCGGCGACCTGGCCACCTGGCGGATCGGCGACCTGGCGGATCGGGCCGGCCCTTCCGGGGCACCGGCCGCTCAAGGGGTATGGCCCGAAAAGCCGGTGGACAAATATGCGGATATCGTGCAATCGGTGCGTCCTGGGCGAGTGACGTACGGCCACGTCTCTGAGTAGGGAGTCCAAGCATGGCGAAGGCATACCTGGTGGGAAGTGGCATCGCGGCGTTGTCGGCGGCGGCGTTCCTGATCCGGGACGGGGGCTTCGCGGGCTCCGACATCGTGATCCTGGAGGAGCAGGAGCGTGAGGGCGGCAGCCTGGACGCGGCAGGCTCGCCCGAGACCGGATACACGATGCGCGGCGGGCGCATGTTCGAGGTGCACTTCGACTGCACCTACGACCTGCTCGGCTCGATCCCCTCCCTGGACGATCCGTCGAAGTCGGTCACGCAGGACACCTTCGCCTTCCACGAGGACTTCGCCTGGGGCGACCACGCCCGGCTGGTCGACGCCTCGGGCAAGCTCGTCGACGCGCACTCCATGGGCTTCTCCGAGCGCGATCGCGTGGAACTGGTCAAGTGCGTGGCGACACCCGAGCGGCAACTGGACGGCAAGCGGATCACCGACTGCTTCAGCGAGGGCTTCTTCCGCACCAACTTCTGGTGGATGTGGTGCACCACCTTCGCCTTCGAGCCCTGGCACAGCGCGATCGAGTTCCGCCGCTACCTGAACCGGTTCGTGCACCTCTTCAAGACCTTCGACTCCATGTCGGGGATCTACCGGACCCGGTTCAACCAGTTCGACTCGATCGTGCGCCCACTGCTGAAGTGGCTCACCGACCAGGGCGTGAGCGTTCAACTCGGCACCCGGGTCACGGATCTGACGTTCGCCGAGGCGGGGGACGGGCTCACGGTGACCGCCGTCGCCCTGACCCGGGGAGGCCATGACGAGGTGATCTCCGTCGGCGCGGACGACCTGGTCCTGGTGACCAACGGGTCGATGACGGCCAACTCCGCCCTGGGCTCCACCGACACCGCGCCCGCGCTGGACACATCCCGCTCCAGTGGCTCGTGGCGCCTGTGGGAGACCCTCGCGGCCAAGCGGCCCGGCCTCGGAAACCCGGCGGTGTTCGACACGTCCATCGAGGACTCCTGTTGGGAGTCCTTCACCGTCACCACCAAGGACCCCACCTTCTTCAAGCTGATGGAGGACTTCAGCGGCAGCGAGGCCGGCAAGGGAGGCCTGATCACCTTCAAGGACTCCAGCTGGCTGCTGACCATCGTCCTCAACCACCAGCCGCACTTCCGCGAGCAGCCCGACGACACCTTCGTCTGGTGGGGATACGCCCTCTTCCCGGACAAGGAGGGCGACTTCGTCGAGAAGCCGATGCGGGAGTGCTCCGGCCGGGAGATCCTCGACGAGGTCCTGCACCACCTCCGCTTCGACGAGGGCCCCCGGATCCTCGACAACTCCATCGTCATCCCCGCCGTGATGCCCTACATCACCAGCCAGTTCCTGGTGCGCAGCCACGGCGACCGGCCGCCCGTCGTACCCGAGGGATCCACCAACCTCGCCTTCATCGGCCAGTACGCCGAAGTCCCCGACGACGTCGTCTTCACCGTCGAGTACTCCGTGCGCACCGCCCGGACCGCGGTGGCCACCCTGCTCCACCTCGACAAGCAGCCACCGCCGGTCTACAAGGGCGGGCACGACCCGAGGGTCCTGATCGAGGCGCTGGAGACACTCCACCGGCGCTGACCCGGCGCTCACCTCGGGCCGAGTTTCGACCCCCGGCCCGGCCGCGTGGTCGGCATCACTGACCCCAATCCGGACATCAAGGGAAAATTGGTGCCGGATGCGGGTGGCATGCGGGCATCCGTGGTGGTTCAGGTGCTGACAGCGGCTAGCGTGGTCGGTGCTGACAGCGGGGCCCGTGCTGTTCAGTGCCGGGTCCAGGGGCGCAACAAGGGGGAACCATGCAGGTCGGAGCGGCTTCTTGAAACTGCTGCACACCTCCGACTGGCACCTCGGCCGGGCGTTCCACCGGGTGAACATGCTCGGTGCCCAGTCCGAGTTCATCGGCCACCTCGTCTCGACCGTGCGGGAGCGCGAGGTCGACGCGGTGGTCGTGTCGGGGGATGTGTACGACCGGGCGGTGCCCCCGCTGGCCGCGGTCGAGCTCTTCGACGACGTCCTGCACCGGCTGGCCGACCTCGGCGTGCCGACGGTGATGATCTCCGGGAACCATGATTCGGCCCGCCGGCTCGGGGTCGGCGCCGGGCTCATCGGGCGGGCCGGCATCCACCTGCGGACCGACGCCTCGGCCTGCGGCACCCCCGTGGTGCTCGCCGACGCGCACGGCGACATCGCTTTCTACGGACTGCCCTATCTCGAACCGGCCCTGGTGAAGGACCAGTTCGGGGTGGAGAAGGCGGGCCACGAGGCGGTACTCGCCGCCGCGATGGACCGGGTCCGCGCCGACCTCGCCACGCGGGCGCCCGGCACCCGTTCCGTGGTCCTCGCCCACGCCTTCGTCACCGGCGGCCTGGCCAGCGACAGCGAGCGGGACATCACGGTCGGCGGGGTCGCCGCCGTGCCCGCCGGGGTCTTCGACGGGGTCGACTACACCGCGCTCGGGCATCTGCACGGCAGCCAGACCATCACCGAGCACGTCCGCTACTCGGGCTCCCCGCTGGCGTACTCCTTCTCGGAGGCCGACCACCGCAAGAGCATGTGGCTCGTGGACCTCGGACCCGGGGGCCTGCTCGGCGCGGAGCGCGTCGACTGCCCCGTCCCCCGGGAACTCGCCCGCCTCCGGGGAAAGCTGGAGGAACTGCTCGCCGATCCCGGCCTCGGGCGCCATGAGGAGGCGTGGGTCGAGGCGACGCTCACCGACCCGGTGCGCCCCGCCGATCCCATGGCCCGGCTGGCCGACCGCTTCCCCCACACGATCAGCCTCGTCTTCGACCCGGAGCGGGCACCGGAGGACCCGGACCTCTCCTACGCCCGGCGTCTGGCGGGCCGCGGCGAACAGCAGATCGCGGAGGACTTCGTCGCCCACGTGCGCGGCGCGGGACCCGACGCCCGTGAACAGGCCGTGCTGCGGGACGCGTTCGACGCGGTCCGCGCCGACGAGTCCGTAGGGGAGGGCGCCCGGTGACGACACATCCCCCGCGGACGGCACGTCCGGCGGACTCGCGCCGGACTCGTCGGGTGACGCCTCATCCCCCCTTGACGGCACGTCCGGGGGAGCAGTTTTCGGGCCGCCCGATGATGACGCACCTTCCGCGGACGGCAGGTTCGCGCGGGGGTCGTCGGGTGGCGACGTGTCACCTGTGGGCGGTTCGTCCGGCGGGGCTGCACAGGGGCCGCCCGCTGACGACGCGTGCCCCTCGGATGCCGCGTCCCGCCGCCTGCTCTGGGGTCGCCGAATGAGACTGCACCGCCTGGACATCACCGCGTTCGGGCCCTTCGGGGGAGCCCAGCGGGTCGACTTCGACGAGCTGTCGGCGGCAGGGCTCTTCCTGCTGCACGGACCGACCGGCGCGGGCAAGACGTCCGTGCTCGACGCGGTCTGCTTCGCGCTGTACGGAGCGGTGCCGGGCGCCCGGCAGGGCGGTTCGCTGCGCAGCGACCACGCGACACCCGCCACCCGCACCGAGGTGACCCTCGAACTCACCGTAGCCGGACGCCGGTTGGAGATCACCCGGCAGCCGCCCTTCGAGCGGGCCAAGAGGCGCGGCGCGGGCACGACGACCGAGAAGGCGCAGAGCTGGCTGCGCGAGTACGACGCGTCGGCCGGAACCTGGAAGGACCTCAGCCGCTCCCACCAGGAGATCGGCGAGGAGATCACCCAACTGCTCGGTATGAGCCGCGAGCAGTTCTGCCAGGTCGTGCTGCTTCCCCAGGGCGACTTCGCACGCTTCCTGCGGGCGGACGCCGAGGCCCGCGGCAAACTCCTCGGACGCCTTTTCGACACACACCGGTTCGCCGAGGTCGAGAAGCGGCTCGCGGAACGCCGGCGCGCGGCCGAGGCGGAAGTACGTGATGGGGACACGGCGTTGCTGGCCGACGCGCACCGCATGCAGCAGGCGGCGGGCGACGCCATGGAGCTGCCCGAGCTCGCGCCGGGAGACCCCGGTCTCGCCGACGCCATCCTGCGCGCGGCCGCCGTCGCCCGCAGCGCCGCCCGCGAACGGCTCACCATCGCCCACTGCGCCCGTACGGCCGCCGAGTCCGCGCAGGCCACCGCGGACCGGGTACTGGACGACGTACGGGAGGCGGCCCGGTTGCAGCGCCGGTTCGCCGAGGCGCGGGAGCGGGCCGAGCGTCTGGAGGAGCGGGCAGGAGCCCATGATGAGGCCCGGGCGCGGATGGAACGCGGCCGTAAGGCCGAGGCGGTGGCCCCGGCGCTCGACCTGCGCGACGACGCCGAGGCCGGGCACCGGCGCGCGAGCACCGAGGAGGTACGCGCGCGCGCCGCTCTGCCGGAGACGTTCGCCGGAGCGGGCGTGCCCGGGCTGGGGTCCGCCGCGCGAAGGGCGGCCGAGGAGCTGGGCGGCCTGGAGTCGGCGCGCCGCGCCGAGCGCCGACTGACCGAACTCGCCACGGAGCGCGTCGAGCTGGACCGGCAGGAGCGTGCCGACGAGGACGTGCTCCAGGACGCGGAGAGCTGGCTCTCCAACTGGGAGGCGACCCGCGCCGCCTTCGAGGCACGCATCGAGTCCGCGCAGGAGGCCGCGGCTCGCGCCGAACAGCTCGCCGTGCAGCGCGACCCGGCACGGAGCCGGCTCAACGCGGCCCGCCAGCGCGACGCGTTCGCCCGCGACACGGACGACGCCCAGCAGCAGGCCCTCGCCTTCCGCGAGCGTGCCACGAAGGCCCGCGAACACTGGCTCGACCTGAAGGAGCAGCGCCTCCAGGGCATCGCCGCGGAACTCGCCGCCGGTCTCGTCGACGGGGAGCCCTGCGCGGTGTGCGGGGGCACCGAACACCCGGCGCCCGCACGGAAGATCGCCGGACACGTCGACCGGGAGGCCGAGGAACAGGCTCTCGCCGCCTACCAGTTGGCCGACGAACAGCGCACCGAGGCCGAACGGAGGCTCGGTGTGGTCCGGGAGGCGCTGGCCGCCGCGAGCGCGGAGGCGGGGGACGCGCCCACCGCGCAACTCGCCGAGCGGGCAGCGGAGTTGGAGCGGGAACACGCCGAGGCGCACAGCACCGCCTCCGGGCTGCACACCGCGCGTGAGCGGCTCGCGCAGGCCGGACTCGAGCACGAGCGACGGGTGGCCGCCCGGCAGCAGGCCGAACTCCGCGCGGCGGCCCGGGTGTCGTACCGCGACCGGAACGAGAAGGAAAGGGCCTCCCTGGAGGAGGAGTTGGACCGGGCCCGGGGCGCCGCGGGCAGCGTATCCGCGCGAGCCACGCAACTGGAGCGGCAGGTCGCGCTGCTCACCGAGGCCGCCGACGCGGTGCGCGCGGCCGAGGACACCGCGCAACGGCTCAAGGACGCCGACGCGCGACTCGCCGACGCGGCCTTCCGCGCCGGGTTCGACACGCCGACGGCGGCTGCCGACGCGCTGCTCGACGACGAGGCGCACCGGGACCTCCAACGACGGCTCGACGCCTGGCAGTCGGAGGAGGCGGCCGTACGGGCCGTACTCGCCGAGGCCGACACGGTGGCTGCCGCCCAGCAGCCGCCCGCCGATCTGTCGAGCGCCGAACAGGCCGCCGAGTCCGCCGACCGCCGGCTGCGGGACGCCGCTTCCGCGCAGGACGCGGCGGCCCGGCGCTGCGGGGAGCTCGACCGGCTGTCCGCGCGCGCGACCGCTTCCGCCCGCCGGCTGGCGCCGCTCCGGGAGGTCTACGACCGGGTGGCCCGCATGGCCGGTCTCGCGGCCGGCACCTCGGCGGACAACGAGCGCAAGATGCGCCTGGAGGCCTACGTCCTGGCCGCCCGGCTGGAACAGGTCGCCGCCGCCGCGACCGTACGGCTGCGGCGCATGTCCTCCGGCCGCTACACCCTCGTCCACTCCGACGACCGCGCCGGACGTGGCCGCAGCGGGCTCGGACTGCATGTCGTGGACGCCTGGACCGGGCGCGAGCGCGACACGGCGACACTCTCCGGCGGCGAGACGTTCTTCGCCTCCCTCGCGCTGGCCCTCGGCCTCGCCGACGTCGTCACCGACGAGGCGGGCGGAGTGCGGCTCGACACGCTCTTCATCGACGAGGGATTCGGCAGCCTCGACGACCAGACCCTCGACGAGGTCCTCGACGTACTCGACTCACTGCGCGAGCGCGACCGCAGCGTCGGCATCGTCAGCCATGTCGCGGACCTGCGGCGCCGCATCCACGCCCAGTTGGAGGTCGTGAAGGGGCGAACGGGTTCGGTCGTACGGCAGCGGGGCGACCAGGACTGAATCGGCCGGCCGGCACGGGCACCGCCACCGCCGGCCGACGTCCGTCACCCAACACCACCGCCCCGCATCCGTCACCCGCCCCCACGATCGTTCAGTGCCCCAACGGCCGCCGGGGAAGCGGCGAGGAGTAGACGACGCTCGTGGTCACCGAGCCCAGGGTGCCGATCTTGCCGGCCACCTCCTCGAGGTGACTCATCGAGCGCGCGGCGACCTTGATGACGAAGCAGTCGTCGCCGGTGACGTGATGCGCCTCCAGGATCTCGGGCGTCGCCAGGACCAGGTCGTGGAAGGGCTTGTAGTTGCCGTTCGGATACCTGAGCCGCACGAACGCGAGGATCGGCAGGCCCAGGTTCTCCGGGGCGACGACAGCCGCGTACCCCTGGATGACACCCGCCTCCTCCAGGCGCCGGACGCGCTCGGTGACCGCGCTCGCGGACATGGAGACGGCACGGGCCAGCTCGGCGAAACTGGCCCGGCCCTCCCGCTGGAGGACATCGAGGATGCGCCAGTCGGTGGCGTCCGGGGAATAAGCGGTCATGTGCGATGGATAGCAGGGAAATCCCCGGTCGATCAAGAGTGAGGCCGTGGATCGCCACTTCAGGGAGTGGGGCGCCGGACGTAGATTTCTGGGAAGGAAATCCCGAGCGGGCGATGCGGACGGCATAGGTCCGGCGGGACCGGGAGGCAGGACAGGACCATGACTGTGACCGCTGTGACCAGCACCTCTACCGCCGGGAACGCCGTTCTGCGCGTCGCGCCGGCGACTCCGGCCGAGGCCGCCGCCTACTTCGGCGCGAGCCTCGCGTTCCACGCCGACGTCTCCGATGTCGCCGCCGCCCTCGCCGCCGACGGCGACCCCGGCTTCGTCCTCCTCGACTCCCGCTCGCCCGAGTCCTGGGACCAGGGCCATGTCCCCGGCGCGATCCACCTGCCGACCGCCCTCATTCCCGACCAGGCCGAACAACTCCTCGACAAGGCCGTGCCGGTCGTCACCTACTGCTGGGGCCCCGGCTGCAACGGCGCCACCCGCGCGGCCCTCGCCCTCGCCGAACTCGGCTTCCAGGTCAAGGAGATGCTCGGCGGTTTCGAGTACTGGGCCCGCGAGGGCTTCGAGTTCGAGACCTGGGAGGGGACCGAGCGGCGCGCCGTGGACCCGCTGACGGCGCCGACGGACGCGGAGGACTGCGGCTGCTGACCCCTGTGAGCGCGTTCGGGCGCCTGTAAGCGAGTTCGGGGCCGGAGAGCGCCGGGGGTGCTGTTTCGGACAGCGGAGGCAACGGCGAACTCCCCCTGGATCAACGGCGTGTAGCTTCTGCGCATGGCGAGAAACGACGGCTTGGGCACGGTCGAGTGGGTGGAGTCGGGCGGCGGGCCGCTCATAGTGATCCCGGAGATCGTGCTGCCCTTCTGGTCGGGTGCGGACGGCGACGAGATGTACTCCGACTACGACCGGGCCTGTGACGTGGACGGCTCCATCGGCCTCGTCCCCGTCGGCGACACCCGGGCCCTGGTCCTCGGCGACGAACCGGCCTCGACCTCCTACCTGCCCGAGCACGGCGCCTTCGTACGCTGGTGCGCGGCCGACTCCGAGGACGACCTGCTCAAAGGCGTTCCGGCGGCACTCGAAACGGCGGTCTGGGAGCCGGAGGTGCACTGGAACGTGCCCGGCGCCGTGATCCTGTTCGACGCGGCCTGGCCCGGAACCACCTCGACGCGGACGGAGCACATCAGGGTCGCACTGGAGCCGGGCCGGTACGCGGTGCGCTCGACGTACGCGGAGCCTGGACCCGAGACGTGGGTGGGCCTCGTACAACTGCGGCGGCTACCCGATTAGAGAGCGCTCTCATCGCCTCCGGCGCCCATGGAACGGCCCTGCTCCCCCCGTTTGCACCAGGGGGAGCGGGGCCGCCGTAGCCGCTCTCAGAGCCGGGACAGCTCGTCCACCAGGTCGTCCAGGCCCAGCGACCCCTGCGACAGGGCCGCCATGTGCCAGGCCTTCGCGTCGAAGGCGTCGCCGTGACGCTTCCGGGCGTTCTCGCGGCCCAGCAGCCAGGCACGCTCGCCGAGCTTGTAGCCGATGGCCTGGCCCGGAATGGTCAGGTAGCGGGTCAGCTCGCTCTCCACGAAGTCGGCCGGACGGCTGCTGTGCGCGCCGAAGAACTCCTGCGCCAGCCCGGGAGTCCAGCGCTCACCCGGGTGGAAGGGCGAGTCCGCCGGGATCTCCAGTTCCAGGTGCATACCGATGTCGACGATGACCCGCGTCGCGCGCATCATCTGCGCGTCCAGGTAGCCGAGACGCTGCTCAGCGTCGGTGAGGAAGCCGAGTTCGTCCATCAGCCGTTCCGCATACAGCGCCCAGCCCTCGGCGTTGGCGCTGACTCCGCCGATGGTGGCCTGGTAGCGGGAGAGGTCCCCCGCGACATGCACCCACTGCGCGAGCTGGAGGTGGTGCCCGGGAACGCCCTCGTGGTACCAGGTCGAGACCAGGTCGTACACGGGGAAACGGGTCTGGCCCATCGTCGGCAGCCAGGTGCGTCCCGGGCGCGAGAAGTCCTCCGACGGTGCCGTGTAGTACGGCGCCGCGGCGCTGCCGGGCGGCGCGATACGCGACTCCACCTTCCGTACCCGCTCGGCGAGTTCGAAGTGTGTCCCGTCCAGCGCCTCGATCGCCTGGTCCATCAGGTTCTGGAGCCAGGCCTGGACCTCGTCCACGCCCTCGATGTGCGTGCCGTGCTCGTCGAGGTGCGCGAGGGCCACCCAGGGGGTCTCGGCGCCGGGCAGAACCTTTTCGGCCTCTTGCCTCATCTCGGCGGACAGGCGGTGGTACTCGGCCCAGCCGTACGCGTACGCCTCGTCGAGGTCGAGATCCGTACCGTTGAAGTAGCGCGACCAGCGAGCGTACCGCTCGCGGCCGACCGTGTCCGGCGCGCCCTCGACGGCCGGCGCGTACACGTCGCGCATCCAGTCCCGCAGGGACACCAGGGCCTCGGTCGCGGTGCGGGCGGCGGTGTCCAGCTCGGCGCGCAGTGCCTCGGGACCCGGGGCCACGAAGTCCTCGTACCAGCCGCGGCCCTGCCCGTCGGAGTCGGTCCACTCCGTGAGCTGCTCGATGAACGTCGCGGTCGGGCGCGGGCTCCCGTACAGCTTGCGCTCCAGGCCGAGGGCGAGGGACTGGCGGTAGCCGGCCAGCGCCGCCGGCACCGCGCGCAGCCGTTCCGCGACCGCGGCCCAGTCCTCGTCCGTCTCGGTGGGCGTGATCGTGAAGACCTCGCGCACCGAGTGCGCGGGCGTGTGCATGTTCCCGACCAGACGCAGGTTGTCGTCGGCGTCGTGGACGCCGAGTTCGGCGCTGAGCCGCTCGCGCAGCAGACGGCCGCAGCGGCGCTCGATGTCACTGTCCGCGCCCGGCTGCCGTTCCGCCTCGTCGAGCCGCTCCAGCGTCCTGCGCGCCAGGTCGGCCAGAGCGTCCTGGCCCGCGGGCGAGAAGTCCGGCAGTCTGCCGGAACTCGCCGTGTCGCCGAGATAGGTGCCGGTGACCGGGTCGAGGGCGATGAGATCGTCGACATACGCGTCGGCGACCTCGCGGGGCAGCGGGCTCTTCGTCTGTGACATGCGGCCATCCTCGTACGAGGACACGGTCCGCGTCACCAGGGATTCGCCGAGGGCGTGGCCCCTCCGGTCAGCCCTCGCGGCGCGGTGGCAACAGGGGACCGCAGTCCCACTGCTGGAAGATCAACCGGGTCTCGACGCGGGCCACCTCACGCCGGGAGGTGAACTCGTCCAGGACCAGCCGCTGCAGATCAGTCATGTCGGCGACCGCGACATGGACCAGATAGTCGTCGGGCCCGGTGAGATGGAAGACGGTACGCGACTCCGGTAACGCCCTGATCCGGTCCACGAACGGCCCGACCAACTCCCGCCGGTGCGGCCTGACCTGCACGGACAGCAAGGCCTCCAGGCCCCGCCCCAGCTTCGCCGGATCCAGCCGCAGCTGATGGCCGAGAATGACTCCCGCACGGCGCAGTCTGGTCACCCGGTCCAGACACGTCGAGGGCGCGACACCCACCTGCGCGGCGAGATCGCGGTACGTCGTCCGGGCGTCGTTCTGCAACAGCCGCAGCAGATGGAGATCCACCGGATCCAGTACGACGGAATCAGCCATGCGGCGAACGTAGCACGGGTTTTCCCGCCATCTTCCCGGTCTCTGTTCAGGCTCATGCCATGGACTCCGTCAGCTACGGCACACGCGACCCGAGACCGACGACGACACCCTCCTCCCATGGCGCCGGCCGTACCCGCGCACTCGCCACCGAGGCCGTACACGCCGGGCGCGAGGACCTCGCCCGGCAGGGACTGCACGCGGCACCGATCGATCTCTCCACGACCTATCCGTCGTACGACAGCCGCGGCGAGGCCGCCCGGATCGACGCGTTCGCCACGGACGGTGCCGAACCGCAGGGTCCGCCCGTCTACGGCCGGCTCGGGAACCCGACCGTCGCCCGTTTCGAGACCGCCCTCGCCCGCCTCGAAGGCACCGGGAGCGCCGTCGCGTTCGCGAGCGGCATGGCCGCGCTGAGTGCCGTACTGCTCGTACGCAACGCGCTGGGGCTGCGCCATGTCGTCGCCGTACGGCCCCTGTACGGCTGTAGCGACCACCTGCTCACCGCCGGGCTGCTGGGCTCGGAGGTGACCTGGGTCGACCCGGCCGGAATAGCGGACGCGCTGCGCCCCGACACGGGCCTGGTGATGGTCGAGTCCCCGGCGAACCCGACGCTCGCCGAGATCGACCTGCGGGCCGTCGCGCACGCCTGCGGGTCCGTGCCCCTGCTCGCCGACAACACCTTCGCCACGCCGGTGCTGCAACGCCCCGCCGAGCAGGGCGCGCGGCTGGTGCTGCACAGTGCCACCAAGTACCTGGGCGGCCACGGCGACGTGATGGCCGGGGTGGTGGCCTGCGACGAGGAGTTCGCCGGGCGGCTGCGGCAGGTGCGGTTCGCCACGGGAGGCGTTCTGCATCCGCTGGCCGGCTATCTGCTCCTGCGCGGCCTGTCGACCCTGCCCGTACGGGTCCGGGCCGCGTCCTCGAACGCCGCGGAACTGGCCCGCCGGCTCACCGCCGACCCGCGGGTGGCCCGCGTCCACTATCCGCGCGTCGGCGGCGCCATGATCGCCTTCGAGGTGCACGGCGACCCGCACGCCGTCATCGCCGGGGTCCGGCTGATCACTCCCGCCGTGAGCCTCGGCAGCGTGGACAGTCTCATCCAGCATCCGGCGTCCATCAGTCACCGTGTCGTCGACCCGGCGGACCGCCGCGACGCCGGGGTCGGCGACCGGCTGCTGCGGCTCTCGGTGGGGCTGGAGGACGTGGACGATCTGTGGGCCGACCTGGACGGGGCGCTGGGCGGGCCCGGTGCTCGGTCCTGACCCGCCCGGGGTTCTCAGGCAGGACGGACGGCGAACGGTCCGCCGGTGCGGAAGGCCAGTTCGGCGAAGCGCTCGCCGATACGGCGGTGGGCGGCGGCGTCCGGGTGGAGCTGGTCGGGCAGTGGCAGCTCGGCGGAGTCCGCCTCGCCGTAGAGCTCCCGGCCGTCGAGGTAGTACAGGTTGGGGTCGTCGGCCGCCCGCTGCTTCACGATGCGGGCGAGCTCGTCCCGGATGACGTTGAGCGTCAGCTTCCCGGCGGCGACCTCCGCGGGGTCTCCGGCCGCCATGAACTGGAGCTGCCCCTCACCGAGATTGCTGAAGTCCGGGAGGCTCGGGCCGGGGGTGTCCTCGTGGATGGGACACAGGATGGGGGAGGCGAGCAGCAGCGGCGTGCTGGGGTGTCCCTCGCGGATGGTGTCGAGGAAACCGTGCACCGCCGGGGTGAAGGCACGCAGGCGCATCACGTCGGCGTTGACCACGTTGATGCCGATCTTGACACTGATCAGGTCGGCGGGAGTGTCACGCAGCGCGCGGGCGGTGAACGGGTCGAGCATGGCGCTGCCGCCCAGACCCAGGTTGATCAGTTCCACTCCGCCGAGCGAGGCGGCCAGCGCGGGCCAGGTCGTGCTGGGGCTCTCCGCGTTGGACCCGTGGCTGATCGAACTGCCGTGGTGCAGCCACACCTTGCGACCGCCGTCCGGCACGGGTTCGACGGGGGCGTCGGTGCGCAGCTCGACCAGCTGGGTGATCTCGTTGTACGGCAGCCAGATCTCGACGTTCTTCTCGCGGTCGGGCAGTCCGTCGAACCGGACGGTGCCGACGGGTCCGGGCCGGGTCTCGGCGGAGCCGGCCGTCATGTCCACGGTCAGGACATTGCCGCCGGGCGCGCTCGTCCGTTCGGTCAGCTCGCCGTCGACGAGCAGGTCGTACATCCCGTCGGGACGCGGCGGGGCGCCCTGGTAGACGGTCTTGGTGGGGAGCGTGTCCAGTTCGACGGCGGTGGCCCGGGTACGGAAGGCCAGCCGTACGCCGGACGGCTGGGCCTCCGCCATGGCCAACTGCCCCTCGGCGTACTGAGCGCGCGCCCGGGCGGGCAGCCGGTGCGGCAGCACCCCGTGCTCGGTGCGCTCCAGATCGAGCGCACCGCGCACGAGGTCGGCGGTGATGGGCGTGGAGATCCAGTCGCGCTGATGGTTCATGGCCTCAGCATGTCAACGGGATAGCTGGTCCGCACACGAATATCGGGGTTGCGGAGGCCGGATGGGCGGGGCGCGGGGGTGGAGTGGGTGACGCCCCGCCCCGTACCCATGGAAAACGGGCCCGCGCCAGCGGGACTAGTCCCGTACGACCCGCTCCCCGCGCTGCCCCTCGTCGTGCGGCAGTCGTGACGTCACCGGTGCGGCGTCCAGGCGGGCCGTGATGACCAGGGTGCCTTCCTCGATCTGGTAGTCGAGGGGAAGGCCGAGGCCGCGCATCGCGGCGACCATGCCGGTGTTGGAGGCCTGCGTGACGGCGTACACGCTCTCGCAGCTCGCCTCGACCGCCATCGCGACCAGCCGGCCGAGCAGTTCGGCGCCGATACCGCGGCGCTGCCAGTCGTCCTCGACGAGGAGCGCGATCTCCGTCTCGTCGCCGTCCCAGAGGAGGTGACCGAGCCCGACGACGCGCCCGGAGGCCGTCTGTACGGCGAGGGTGCGGCCGAAGCGCGGGCTGAGCAGGTGGTTGAGGTAGCGGTCGGCGTCGCCGACGGGACCGTGGTAGCGCATGCTCAGGGTGCGCGGCGAGCAGCGCTCGTGCATGGCCTTGGCGGCCTCGACATCGGAGGCGTCGGCCCGCCGCACGCTGATGGCGTTGCCCTCGGGCAGCGTCAGCACGTCCTGGCTGCGCGGGATCCGCGGGCCCAGCCGCGCGTCCAACTCGACCAGTGCCCGAGCCCGCGCGAACTCCGTCGGCGTGAACGGCAGATACGGCCGCTCCACCGTGATCATCCCGCCCTCCGGAACCCGCAGACGCATCACCGTGCCCTCGAGTGCCCCCTCGACGGGTGCGCCCTCCTCGGCCCGACCGGACCCCGGCGACCTGGCGGGCAGCGAGCGGATGGTGCACCTGCCGAGCAACTGCCTGAGCGCGAGGGGCAGTTCGGCCGCGTCGAGGGCTGTGCGGGTGGCCAGACCCAGTACCCGTGTCGGCGCGTCGACCAGGTCGTGGGCGTCGGCCCGCTCGATCCAGGTCTCCGTGCCGCCCGCCAGCGAGACGGCGCGCGTCATGTCGGAGGCGGCCAGGTCGCCGGGCGAGCGCAGCAGGAACTCGTCCACGGTGCCCTCTGCCAGCGGATGCGTCTGGAGGCTGAGGATGTCGACCCGGTGCCGCGCCAGTGCCGAGCACAGTGAGGCCAGCGATCCCGGCGCGTCCTTCACCGTCGTCCGCATCCGCCACAGCGTGGTCACCCCGGGGACGGCTTCAGGAGCGGCCGCGGAGTCCTCGGACTGCTCTGCCCGGCGTACGTCGGGTAGCGGCCCGGCGCCCGTATGGCCCGCCGGGGGCGCGTGACCGTGGTGTCGTGCCCACCATGTGTGGAAGGCGGCCGTGGCGACCAGGACGACGGCCGAGATCATCAACAGGGCCTTGCCGTCGGGACCGTGCCCGATCAGGTTGGCGACGCCGTCCGCGACCGCGACGGCCGTGAACAGGGCGGCGAGCTCCACGAGGTCCCGCCGCCAGTGGTGAACGGGTCGCCCGTGCTTCGTTCGCGTCACGTCAGTCATGTCTGGAGTCATACAGTCACTGTGAAGGAACCGTGTTGCGTGATCACGAACGGTCTGTGACTGATCGGTAAAGTGTCCTTCTGTACCTTTTGTTGTTTTTTTAACGACTTCATTGCCCTCAGGGAGGGGACCGCGAACAAGACCGCGCACCGGGGGATGACTCCGGTGCGCGGTCGGCGGTTCAAGGTTAGGGGAGAGTCATCGGTCACGACGACCCGTCACCCCGGCTCCCGGGTGCTACTGCCCCACGCGCCCGGGCTGGAGTACCCGCGTGAACAGCACACTTCCGTCCTGCTCGCGCAGCCGCACCGTCAGTTCGCCGCTGTGGCCGTCGATGTCGACCTCGCCGAAGAACTGGTAGCCGCCCGCGGGCGAGACGTTCGAGGCGGTCGGCGCCTTCACGAACACCCGCTCCGGACCGAAGGTGTTGTCCAGCGCGCTCGCCGGGAAGGCGCCGGCGTTGAGCGGTCCTGAGACGAACTCCCAGAACGGTTCGAAGTCGGTGAAGGCAGCCCGGGACGGCTGGTAGTGCTGCGCCGAGGTGTGGTGCACGTCGGCCGTCAGCCACACCGTGCCCGTGATCCGCCGGTGCTTGACGTACCGCAGCAGCTCCGCGATCTGGAGCTCGCGCCCGAGCGGCGCACCCGGGTCGCCCTGGGCGACGGCCTCGATGTTCGGCTGCCCCTCGGTGGTGTCCGGCACGACCAGGCCGATCGGCATGTCCGCGGCGATCACCTTCCACACCGCTCGCGACCGCGACAACTCCCGCTTGAGCCACTGAAGTTGCTCGGCGCCGAGAATGCCCTGTGGGTCGGTGGTCTGGGTGCCGGGGGAGTTGGCGTTGCGGTAGGTCCGCATGTCCAGCACGAAGACGTCCAGGAGCGGGCCTTGGCGCAGGACCCGGTACACCCGGCCGTCCTGGTTGTCCGGCCGCAGCGTCGGGAGGGGGAAGTACTCGCTGAACGCGCGGCGGCCCCGGGCGGCCAGGACGTCGACGCTCTTCTCGGTGTAGCGGGTGTCCGAGGCCGCGATCACCTCACCGGGGTACCAGTTGTTGCGCACCTCGTGGTCGTCCCACTGGATGACCGACGGAACCTGGGCGTTGAAACGTTTGAGGTTCTCGTCCAGCAGGTTGTAGCGGAAGTTGCCGCGGAACTCTGCCAGCGTCTCGGCGACCTTTGACTTCTCCTCGGTGGTGATGTTGCGCCAGGTGCTGCCGTCCGGAAGCGCCGCCGTTGCCGTGATCGGGCCGTCGGCGTAGATGTTGTCGCCGCTGCACAGGAAGAAGTCCGGGTCGAGCCTGGCCATGGCGTCGTAGATCCGGTAGCCGCCGAGGTCCGGGTTGATGCCCCAGCCCTGTCCCGCCAGGTCGCCCGACCACAGGAAACGCACCCCGTCGCGCCGCCCGGCGGGGGCCGTCCGGAAAGTGCCGGTCACCGGCTCGCCGGTACGACGCGGGTCGTCGGGGTCCGCGAGCAGCACGCGGTAGTGGATCTGCTCGCCCGCGGGCAGCCCGTGCAGCCGGGTCGTCCCCGTGAAGTCGGTTCCCGCGCCGAGCAGCGGCCCCCGCCACCTGCGGGTATGGCGGAACGACTCGGTCGCCGACGTCTCGACGATCATCCGGGCCGGGCGGTCGGACCGTACCCACACCAGCCCGGAGTCGGCGGTCACGTCTCCGGTCTGGACGCCCCACCCCGCCTTCGGCCGGCCGGACAGGGCGAACGCCGGTGCCGCGCCGAGCGTGGTGGGCAGGGCCAGCGCGGCGGAGGCGGCGAGGGAGCCGCGCAGAACACCTCGGCGGCCGGGGAACGGATTCTGCGGACGGTGTGACATTGCGCGCCTCCAGGGACGGATTCGGCCAATGGGCAATGCCACAACTACTGGTGCGCCGCAGCGCGCACGGAAACCACAAGTGAACACCTGACCGTCAGGGCGATGGAACCGGTGTGCGGTTCAGGGGCGCGCGTCTCGGATCCGGACGGCGTCGGCCATCAGCCGTACCCCGTCGCGGATCCGCGCGGGGGAGAGGTGCGCGTACCCCAGCACCAGCCGTACGCCGTCGTCCACAGCCTCCCCGTAGTGCGCCAGCGGACGTACGGCCACACCCTCCGCCGCCGCCCGCCGCAGGAAACGGTCCCGTGGCCCGTACCGCGCGGGCAGCACGGCGATCACGTGCAGGCCCGCCGCGATCCCGGACACCTCCGTGCCGGGGAAGTGCTCCTCGAGAGCGGCTACGAGGGTGTCGCGCCGTTCCCGGTAGGCGCGTTGGCAGCGGCGCAACTGCCGGTCGTAGTCGCCCCGTTCGACGAAGCGGGCCAGGAGTGCCTGGTCGACCACGGGGTTCCCGAGATCCATGGTGCGCTTGCGCTCGACGACCTCCTCGGCCAGCGACTCCGGCACGAGCAGCCAGCCGAGCCGCAGCCCCGGCGCGAGGGACTTGCTGACCGACCCCGTGTAGGCGACGTGCTCCGGGTCGAGCCCCTGGAGCGAACCCACCGGGGGACGGTCGTAGCGGAAGTCCCCGTCGTAGTCGTCCTCGATCACCAGGCCGTCCGAGGACCTCGCCCAGTCCAGCAGTTCGGCCCGGCGCTCCGCGGAGTACGCGATCCCCGAGGGGAACTGGTGGGCCGGCGTCGTCACCACCGCCCGTACGCCCGAGGCCTCCAGCGGTCCAGGGGCCAGCCCCTCTCCGTCCAGCGGCAGCGGTACGGTGCCGACGCCGGCCGAGGCGAACAGCGCGCCGTGCTCGGGGCTGCCCGGATCCTCGACGCCGACGTCACGCACCCCGCGCGCGTGGAGCACGAATCCGAGCAGCGTCATCGCCTGCGCGACCCCGGAGACCACGACGATCCGCTCCGGTTCGGCGACGACACCACGGCGTCGCGCGAGCAGCTCGGCGAGGGCCGTGCGCAGCCGGGGCAGCCCGCGCGGATCCGGGTAACCCAGTGCGTGGTGCGGGAGTTCGGCGAGCACCCCGCGCTGCGCGGCCGTCCACGCCGCTCGCGGGAACAGCGACAGGTCGGGCGTACCGGGAACGAAGTCGGCGCGGGCGTCGGCGGGTCGCGGAGCCAGATCACGCGCGCGTGGACGGGCGGCCCGCGCGGCCTCGCCGACCCAGGTCCCGGCACCCCGGCCACTGCGCAGATAGCCCTCCGCGGTCAGCTGCTCGTACGCCTCCGTGACCAGCCCCCGGGACACCGCGAGGTCGGCCGCGAGTTCACGGCTCGCCGGCAGCCGGGTGCCCGGCGCGAGCCGCCCCGAACGGACCGACTCGCGCAGCGCCTCCTGAAGCGTGCGCCCACGCGCGCGTGCCGGTGCCGACGCGGCCGGCAGAAGCAGCTCCCAGGCGGCGGCCCAGGGGGTCGGCGCCGGTCCCTCGGACCCGAGGGGTGGGGTGTCCCTCGCATTGGTCCCCGATGACGTCATGGAAGTGGACCTTAAACCGGACCGCGTCCGTTCATAGCGTCGCTGCCATGAACGTCACCCCCGTCCGGGGCGCCCTGCTCGCCGCCCTCGCCTGTGTCCTCGTCGGAGCCTCCTTCACCGCCAACAGCTTGCTGGGCCGATACCCGTACGCGGGCGGCCAGTTCCTTCGCTACGGACTCGCCTGCGTGCTCCTGCTGCCGCTGGTCGGCCGAGGCGGCGCGGCACCGCTGCGCAGGCTCGCACCGCGCCAGTGGGGCCGCCTCGCGCTGCTCGCGGCGGTCGGCATGGTCGGCTTCAACCTCGCGGTGATCGCCGCCGAACGGACGGCGGAACCAGCGGTTCCGGGCGTCTTCGTGGGCTGCGCCCCGGTGGTCGTGGCCGTCGTCATCCCCCTTCGGGACGGCCGCCGCCCGCAACGCCTGGTCCTGTACGGGGCGTTGCTCGTGGCGGTGGGCGCCTTCGCCGTCCAGGGGTGGGGCCGTACGGACGTCACGGGGATCGCGTACTCCGTGGGCGCGCTCGTCGGCGAGGTGGGCTTCGCGGTCCTCGCCGTGCCCCTGCTCCGTCCGCTGGGTCCACGGCTGCTGTCGGCCACGGTCTGCGGGATCGCCGCGGCCGAGTCGGCGGCGGCCGGCGTGCTCGTCGACGGCGGCGCCTGGCTGCGGCGGCCGGACGTGACCGAGGCCGCCGCGCTGCTGTGGCAGGCAGTGGTGGTCACGGTCGTCGGCTTCGTGTGCTGGTACACGGGCATGCGACGGATCGGCGCCGAACGCGCCACGCTCTTCTCCGGGCTCATCCCCGTCGCGGCGGCCGGCACCGCGCCGCTCGTCGGCACGGGCTCCTACGGCGCCGCACAGGCCGTCGGGAGCGCGCTGGTCGGCGCCGGGGTCGCCCTGGGGTCGGGTGTGCTGGCGCGCGTCGGCCGCCGGTCAGCGGCTGCCGTCGAGGATGACGCGGGCGACGAGCGCCGGATCGTCGTTCATCGGGACGTGCCCGCAGCCGGGCAGCCTGACCAGCCGGGCGCGCGGAATGATCCGCTTCGCGCGGATCCCCTGGCGGCGCACCAGCAGCCGGTCCCTGGTGCCCCAGGCCACGGTGACCGGAAGTCCGGCGACGTCGTCGGTGAACCGGACGGAGCCGCCCGCCCGGAGAGTCGGGGTGAAACCCTCGGCGCGGGCCAGCGCGAGGGTCTCCGCGACGACGGCCTCGGGTGAACGGCGGGCCGGGCGGGCGTAGATGGTGCTCGTCAGCACCGCCCGTCCCGCCGCCGTACGCGAGAGCCGCTCGACCAGCGGGACGGGCATGCCCCGCGCGGCCTGCCGCATCGCGAGCAGCACACCGAAGGCGTACCGCCGCTCGGCCTGCGACCAGAACCCGGCGGGCGAGAACGCCGTGACGGACCGTACGAGCTTCTCGCGGCCCAACTCCAGTGCCAGCAGGCCGCCCAGGGAGTTGCCGGCCACATGAGGCCGCTCGATCTCCAGCGCCTCGCACAGCGCGGCGAGCGCGGGCACCACTGTCTCCAGATCGTGCGTGAGCCCGTCGGGCAGCGCCGGGGACTCGCCGAAGCCGGGCAGATCGACGGCTATGACGTCGCGCTCGGCCGCCAGCAGGTGGACGACCGGGTCCCAGGCCTGCCGGTGGTGGCCGATGCCGTGCAGCAGGAGCAGCGGCTCGCCCGTGCCCACGCGCGCGTAGGACAGCGTCACGGTCCTCGGGCCGCGCGGAGAGGGGAGGCTGAAGGAGACCGTGGCGGACATGATGCTGCTCCTTGTCTGGGACGCTGACGGGCCGTCTCGTAGACAGCGTGTCAGCAAATGTTACCGATGGGTAGACCTCGGTGGACGCGATCCGCGCGGGCCGATGTCACGAACCGCGCGGGCCGACATCACGAACCGCCCACGCGTACGCCCTGTCGATCCATCCCGCCTGGACACGGGCATGGCGAGTCGGATGGGATGGAGCCGTGGCCCACGACACCGTGACTGACGTCTTCGAAGAGCACCGCCCCGTTCTGATGGGCGTCGCCTATCGCATGCTCGGCCGGGTGGCCGACGCGGAGGACGTGGTCCAGGAAGCCTGGCTGCGGTGGTCCGGCGCCGACCGGTCCGAGGTGCGCGAACCGCGCGGCTACCTGGTGCGGGTCGCCACCCGGCTCGCGATCGACCGGTTGCGCCAGTTGGGGTCGCGGAAGGAGGCGTACGTGGGACCGTGGCTCCCCGAGCCGTACGCCACCGACTTCGGGGACACCGTCCCCGACACCGCGGAGCGTGCCGTGCTCGCCGATTCCGTCTCGCTCGCCGTCCTCGTCGTCCTGGAGTCCCTCTCGCCCCTGGAGCGCGCGGTGTTCGTCCTCCGGGAGGCCTTCGGGTTTCCGTACGCGGAGATCGCCGCCATCCTCGACCGGGGCGAGCCCGCCGTACGCCAACTCGCCGGCCGGGCCCGCCGGCACGTCGACGAACGGCGCCCGCGCTACGAGGTCGACCCGGCCGAACGCCGCGAGCTCACCGAACGGTTCCTCGCCGCGGCGACCGAGGGCGACTTGGCGAGCCTCATGTCGCTGCTGGCCCCCGACGTGCGGCTGATCGGCGACAGCGGCGGACTGTCCAAGGCGCCGTCGCGGGTCATCGAGTCCGCCGACAAGGTGGGGCGGTTCCTCAACGGAGTGGCCCGCAAGGGCGTCACCGACGTGTCGTTCCGCTTCCTGGAACTCAACGGCGGCATCGCGATCCTGATCCTGTCCGGCGGCAAGCCCGACAGCGTCTTCCAGTTGGACGTCGGAGACGGCCGGATCCAGCGCGTATACGTCATGCGCAACCCCGAGAAGCTGCTGTCACTCGCCGAGGAGTAGGCCGGCGGTGAGCCGGTAGCAGGTCAGCGGATTCCCGGGCCCGGCTGCCCGGCCCGTGCGGTCACCGCGAGCCCCCGCCTTGTCGACGGGGGCTTTACGGCGTTGTGTCGGGAACGTCACCCCGCACGAACGCCCCGTGAACGCTCTGCGGCAACACCCTGTGCAATCCGTCAGGGATTGAGGATTGGTCTTGACCAAGGGTGGGGGCGGACATATGGTCGCAGGGATAGTGCAGGAACCTTTAATAAACAAGGGCGCTAAAACGCCGCCGGGACACGGCGATTGCGGAGGACCAGGGTGGGGACCCAGCAGCTGGAAGCGGTGCCGGAGCCGAAGTACTGGCATCTGAAGACCGTGCTGACCGAGGCATTGGACTCCGAGTTCTCGGTGGGCGAGGTTCTGCCCAACGAGCGGGACCTGGCGGCCCGGTTCGGGGTCGCCCGAGCCACGCTCAGGCAGGCTCTCGAACAACTCGAACTGGAAGGCCGGCTACAGCGCCGCCGTGGCGTGGGCACCACTGTCGCCCCGCCGCGCGTGGGCGTGGCCGTCGGATCCGAACAGCGTGTGTGGCCGGGCGCGGTCGGCGACGCCTGGCAACCCGTGGACTGCACGGTGGCGGTCCCGCCCACGGGCGTCGTCGGCATCCTCGAGTCGGCGGAGGACGAGCAGGTGCACATGGTGCGCCGCTCCCGGGTGACGCACGGCCAGCCGGTCGCCGCCGAACTGCTCTACATCCCGGCGTCCTCGGTGCCCGACCTGTCCGCGATCGACGCACCCTCGGGTGCCGCACGCGCGCGTGCGGTGCTGCGTGAGCTCCAGCGCCTGGACCTGGACTCTCAGGACAGCGCCGTGGAGCTCGGCTCCGCCCGCGCGGACGACGCCAAGGAGCTCGACCGGCTTCCCGGAGCGCCCGTCCTCGTCGTCACGACCCGCTTCTTCGCCGGGGGACGCACCGCGGCGGTCTCCGTCGCCACGTACCGCGCCGACACCTGCCGGCTGACCTTCGGCGACTCGGGTGGCGTGGAGATACACCACGACCCGGAGCGCAAGGCTTCCTGAGCCGCGGGCGGTCCGGCGTCGAGCGCCGAATCCGTCGTACGAAGGCGTCCCGCCCCGGAGGGTTCCGGCGCGGGACGCCTTCGTCTGCCCGATGGGCTGGTTGTGCTCAGCGGTGCGGCCTGGTGGGCGGGTTGTGCCCGACGGTGCGGCTTGGTCGGCGGGTCCCGCTCGACGGGGCGGCTCGCGCGCTGGGTCCGCTAAGTGGCGGAGGGCTGCACCGGGGCTACGGGGGGCGCGGCGGGCGAGATCGGCGCCCTGGTTCCGCTCAGTTGCGCTGTCCGGTGGACCGGTTGCGCTAAGTGCCGCTGTCCGGTGGACCGGCTGTGCCCGGCGACGCTGCCCGGCGGACCCGTTCCCCTCGTGGCGCTGCCTGGCAAGCCGGTTGCGCTCGTGGCGCGGCCCGGTGGACCGGTTGCGCTCGGCGGCGCTGCCCGGCGGGCTCGTTCCGCTCGTGGCGCTGCCTGGCAGACCGGTTGCGCCCGGCGCCGCTGTCCCGGCGGGCCGGTTCCGCTCAACGGCTCGGACGGGCAGGCCCGTTCCGCTCAGCGGCGCGCGGTCACGGTGCCCTCGACAGCGAACAACTGCTCCTCCACATGGTCGAGAGCCAGCCGCAGGGCGCCCGTCGCCACGGCAGCCTCGCCCAGGAGCGAGAGGGTCACCCTCGGCGGGCGCAGGCAGTAACGCGCCAACTCGCGCCGCAGCGGCTCCAGTACGCCGTCCAGACCGGCCGCCCAGCCGCCGATGACGACGAGTTCGGGGTCGAGCGCCAGGACCAGCGCCGCGACATCGTGCACCAGACGCTGGATGAAGCGGTCGACCGCCGCAACGGCCCGCTGATCACCGCTCCGGGCATACGCGAACACCTCGGCCACGGCCTGTTCGTCCAGCGGGTGCAACGGCTCGTCCGTGGTGGACAGCAGCGTCTCCGGCGTCACCTCGCGGCCCAGCAGATGCAGCGCGCCGATCTCGCCCGCCGCGCCCCCGTAGCCCCGGTGCAGCCGTCCGCCGATCAGCGAACCGGCGCCCGGGCTCAGCCCGGCCAGCACGAACACGACATCGTCCGACTCGGTGGCCGCGCCCTTCCAGTGCTCGGCGACCGCCGCCGCGTTGGCGTCGTTCTCGACCAGCACAGGGCACTTGAAGGACCGGCTCAGCCGTTCACCGAGGCGCAGGCCCGTCCACTCCGGCAGCGCCGTGCCCAGGCGTACGGTCCCGTCCGCCTCGACGATCCCCGGGCTGCCCACCCCGACCGCGCGCAGCGAGCTGCGGGCGACCCCCGCCCGGCGCAGCAGCTCGGCGACGGCCGTACGCAACCGCTCCAGCCGCTCGTCGGCCGACGCCGTCTCCTCCACGTCCTTCGACATGGCGCCCAGCACCCGGCCGTCCAGGTCCGAGAGGAGCGCGGCGACCCGGTGCGGGCCGATCTCCAGGCCCAGAAGATGACCTGCCTCGGCCCGGAAGCGGAACCTCCGGGCCGGCCGTCCCTGGCGCCGGGCAGCGCCCTCCTCGGCCGCCTTCTCGACGACGAGTCCGGCCTCCATCAGTCCCTCGACGACTCCTTCGACCGTGGGCCGGGACAGCCCGGTCACCCGGGTGATCTCGGTGAGGGTCGCGCAGTCCGTGGTGCGCAGCGCGTGCAGCACCACCGCGGAATTGATCCTTCGCAGCAGAGAGGGGTCCCCGCCGGTCAACTGCCCCAACGTCCGTCCTCCCAGCTCGTGCGCGTGTTGGCCGGATCGTACTCGGCCGCGGCGGACCCCGGCGAGTGCCGGGGGTCAGTTACCTACCGACGGGTCGGAATCATCCCGGCGCCACGAAGCCCGACTCGTACGCCGCGATGACCGCCTGCGTGCGATCCCGGGCCCCAAGCTTGGTCAGTACGGCGCTGACGTGGGACTTGACGGTCTCGCCCCCGACGATCAGCCGGGTGGCGATCTCCGCGTTCGACAGACCCCTGGTCATCAGCCGCAGCACCTCCGCCTCCCGCTCGGTCAAGGCGGCCCGCTCCATGGCGGCCCGCGCGGCGGGATTCCCGGCGCTGTCCCCGTATTCGGCGGCCAACTGCCGTACCGAGGCGGGGAACAGCAGCGACTCGCCCTCGGCGACGAGCCGCACCGCGTGCACGATCTCGGCGGGCCGCGCCCGCTTCAGCAGGAACCCGTCGGCTCCGGCGCGCAGCGCCTCGTAGACGTACTCGTCGTTCTCGAACGTCGTCACCACCAGGATCTTCGGCGGATCGTCCACCGTCCGCAGCACCGCGCGGGTGGCCTCGATGCCGTCCATCAGCGGCATCCGTACGTCCATGGCGACCACGTCGGGCCGCAGCTGCCGCACCAGGGGGATCACCGCGGCACCGTCGGCCGCCTCCCCGACGACCTCGATGTCGGGCTGGGCCTCCAGCACGGCACGCAGACCGGCGCGTACGAGGGGTTCGTCGTCGACGAGCAGAACGGTGACCGGCATCCGGCCAGCGTAGATCAGCGCAGCGGCAGCTCTACATGCACCTGCCAGTCACCCTCCTCGGGTCCCGTCCGTGCCCGCCCGCCGAGCAGCGCCGCACGCTCCCGTATCCCCCGCAGCCCGCTGCCCCGGCCGGGCCCCGGTATCTCCGCGGTGAGCGCATTGCGGACCTCCAGAACGAGGCTGTCGTCCCGGACCTCGATACGGACCCGGGCCGGGACGCTCCCGGCATGCCTCAGGACGTTGGTGAGCGATTCCTGAAGGATGCGGTAACCCTCGCGGGACACCGGTCCCGGCACGGTCTCCACCGGACCCGTCACCTCCGCGTCGACCTTGGCGCCGGAGGAGCGCGCCGACTCCAGCAGCCGGTCCGCCTCCGCCAACGAGGGACGGCTGCTCACCGGACGCTCCGCCTCCCGCAGCACGCCGAGTACCCGCTCCAGGTCCTCCAGCGCGGCCCGGCCGGTGTCCTCGATGGCGCCCAGCGCCCGGTCGGTGAACGCGGGGTCGCCGGCCGCCCGGGCCGCACCGGCCTGCACCACGGCGACGGTCAGCGCGTGACCTATGGAGTCGTGGAGCTCGCGCGCGATGCGGTTGCGCTCCAGGAGCTGATCGGTGCGCTCCTCCAGGGCGGCGAGCCGCTCGCTGGAGGAAGGGCCGAGGAGACGGCGCCCTATCGCCGTGATCAGCTCGCCGAGGCCCACGACCGCGCCGTACAGGGCGAGCAGCGGCAGCGGGAAGAGCAGTGCGTAGGCCCAGTGCGGGTCCGAGACCGGCACGAAGGGGTTGTCGGTCGTGTCGTGGCCGGTCGCCGCGTAGACGAGATCGAAGGCGATCAGCGGCAGCCAGACGGTGACCCCACAAGCCACCCACCCGCCCACCAGCCGGACCTCCAGCCAGAGCACGGTCCGCCACCGGTCCCGCCAGGTGCGCGAAGGCGCGACCGAGAAGGCCGCCTCGCCGCCGCCGCGCGCCAGCATGAACTGCGCCTGCACACCCTCGCCCCGTCGTACGGCCGGCACCAGCCCCAGCGGGATCAGCAGCACCGCGGGCACCCAGGGCTTCGTCATGTCGATGAACAACCACACGCTGACGAACAGCATCGGCACCCACAGGTGCAGCAGACGCGTGTACGTGGTCCCCCGGAGCAGCGGGCGCAGAAATCGGGCCATTGGGTCATCGTGGCAGGCCGCACCGACGACGTGCGTCCCCCGGGCGGGGGAGACGTTTTCCTCCCGCGGGGGAGGTGACGGCCCCTCACCGGAGGCCAGGCTGGGGCCATGACCAGCATCGACGTCCAAGACCTCACCAAGGAGTACGGCCGCACACGCGCCGTGGACCGGCTCAGCTTCAGCGTCCTCCCCGGCCGTGTCACCGGATTCCTCGGACCCAACGGCGCCGGGAAGTCCACCACCATGCGGCTGGTCCTGGGCCTGGACCGGCCCACGTCCGGCACCGCCACCGTGGGCGGCCATGCCTACGCCACCCTCCGGGAGCCCCTGCGCCACGTGGGCGCCCTGCTCGACGCGCACGCTCCGCACGGATCCCGGACAGCCCGGGACCATCTGCGGGCGCTCGCCGCGAGCAACCGTGTCCCGGAGCGCCGCGTGGACGCGGTGCTCGAGGAGGTGGGGCTCGCCTCCGTCGCACGGCGCCGCGTGAAGACGTACTCCCTCGGCATGCGCCAGCGGCTGGGTGTCGCGGGCGCGCTCCTCGGGGACCCGCCCGTGGTGCTGCTCGACGAACCGTCGAACGGCCTCGACCCCGAAGGGATCATCTGGGTGCGGGAGTTGCTGCGCACACTGGCCCGCGAGGGCCGCACCGTGCTCGTCTCCAGCCACCTCATGAACGAGACCGCGTCCTACGCCGACCACCTCGTCGTCCTGGGCCGGGGCCGACTGCTCGTCGACACGCCCATGCGGGGTTTCATCGACACCCGCGTACAGCCCCGCGTGCGGGTGCGCACCACGGACGACGGCGCGCTGGGTCGGCTGTTCGCGGACCACGGCATCGAGGCCGTCGAGGGTGAGGGCGGACGCTGGGCCGTGCTCCACGCGCGCGTGGAGGACATCGGGCGCCTCGTCTCGGCCGCGGGCCTGACCGTCCTCGAACTCGCCGCGGAGGAAGGCACGTTGGAACAGGCCTATCTGGATCTGACCGCCGCCGAGACCGAGTTCGCCGCCACCCCGTCCCCGACGCGGCCTCAGGAGGCCTGACCATGACGTTCTCGCCCGCACTCCGCTCGGAGTGGATCAAGATCCGGACGCTGCGGTCGCTGGTCGGAGGACTCTGCGGCGTCCTCCTCGCCACCGCGCTCTTCTCGGCGCTCGCCGGACTCGACAGCGAGGGCGAGGAGTTCGACCCGCTGTTCTCGGCGTTCTTCGGAGTCAGCTTCGGACAGATCGCCGCGATCACCTTCGGCGCGCAGGCCGTCTCGGCCGAGTTCCAGGGCGGTGCGCTGCGGGTGTCGCTGGCCGCGGTACCCGACCGGACGCGGTGGTTCGCGGCCAAGGCCGTGGCGATCGCGGTTCCCGTGCTGGCTGTCGGCCTGCTCACCGGAGCCGTGAGCCTGGCGTTGGGCAAGGCGGCACTCGGGACGAAGGCCGACGGGCTGACCTGGAGCGAGGGACTCCGTGGCGTCGTCGGCTGCGGCGTCTACCTGATGCTCATGGCCCTGTTCGCGGCAGGCCTCGCGGCCGTCCTGCGCAGCGGTGTCGCCACGCTGAGCATCCTGATCCCGTTCCTCCTGATCGTTTCCTTCGTCGTCGGGAGCGCGTCGGCCGGCGTCGCCGACTTCCTGCCCGACAAGGCGGGCCAGGTGGTCTTCCACGAGACGTGGGACGGCCCCCTCGGAGCCTGGACGGGACTCGCCGTCACCGCGGCCTGGGCGACGGCGGCCCTGGTGGCCGGCGGGTGGAGCGTTCGGCGCCGCGACGCCTGATCCGTCAGAAAGACAGATGCGGACGTCGCCCCGCCGAGGGCAAGGAGGGTCCCAACCCGCTAGCCCTCGGCGGCAGCCGCCCGCAACCGCCCGTACTCCTCCGCCATCGTCGCCGCCGTCCAGTGCGCGTTGAGCCCGCTGGGGTTGGGCAGCGCCCACACCCTGCTGGCCCCGATCAGCCGTTCCTGCGGACCGATGGCGGCCTTGCGGTCGTCGAAGGCCACCCGGTACGCGGTCACGCCCACCACGGCCAGCCAGCGCGGCCGCAGCCGCTCCACCTTGGCGGTCAGCAGCCGCCCGCCCTCGCGGTACTCCTCGGCGGTGAGCTCGTCCGCGCGAGCGGTGGCGCGGGCGACGACGTTCGTGATGCCCAGCCCGTACGACGGCAACTCGCCCTGCTCCGACGGCTTCAGCAGCCGTGGCGTGAACCCCGAAAGGTGCAGCACCGGCCAGAACCGGTTGCCGGGACGCGCGAAGTGGTGGCCCGTGGCGGCCGTCGTCAGCCCCGGGTTGATGCCGCAGAAAAGGACGTCGAGACCGTCCGCGACGATGTCCGGCACCAGCCGGTCGCGGGCGGCCTCCAGGTCCGCGGGGGTGAGCCGTGTCAGAGGATCGCCCCCGGCGTGTATCCCGCGGCCTCCGGGTGCTGCTTCACGATCTCCTCGACCCGGCCGACGACGGCGGCGACCTGGTCGGCGGCGGCACCCGTGAAGGACAGCTTGTCGGCCATCAGCTCGTCGAGTCCGGCGCGGTCCAGGGGGATGCGCTCGTCCGCGGCGAGCCTGTCGAGCAGTTCGTTGCGCTCGGCGCCCTGCTCACGCATGGCCAGGGCGGAGGCGACCGCGTTCTCCTTGATGGCCTCGTGCGCGACCTCCCGGCCGACACCGGCGCGCACCGCGGCCATCAGGACCTTGGTCGTCGCCAGGAACGGCAGGTAGCGGTCCAGCTCACGCGCCACGACGGCCGGGAAAGCGCCGAACTCGTCGAGGACGGTGAGGAAGGTCTCCAGCAGTCCGTCCAGCGCGAAGAACGCGTCGGGCAGCGCGACCCGGCGGACGACCGAGCACGACACGTCACCCTCGTTCCACTGGTCGCCCGCCAGTTCCCCGGTCATCGACGCATAGCCGCGCAGGATCACCATCAGGCCGTTGACGCGCTCGCAGGAGCGGGTGTTCATCTTGTGCGGCATCGCGGAGGAGCCGACCTGGCCCGGCTTGAAGCCCTCGGTCACCAGTTCGTGCCCGGCCATGAGCCGGATCGTCTTGGCGGTCGAGGACGGCGCTGCGGCCAGCTGTACCAGCGCGGTCACCACCTCGTAGTCCAGGGAGCGCGGGTAGACCTGGCCGACGGAGGTGAACGCCTGCGAGAAGCCGAGGTGCCGGGCGATCCGCTGCTCCAGGTCGGCGAGCTTCGCGGCGTCGCCGCCGAGCAGGTCCAGCATGTCCTGAGCCGTACCGACCGGGCCCTTGATGCCGCGCAGCGGGTAGCGGCCGAGCAGCTCCTCGACCCGGCCGTACGCCACCAGCAGCTCGTCGGCGGCGGTCGCGAACCGCTTGCCGAGAGTGGTCGCCTGCGCGGCGACGTTGTGCGAACGGCCGGCGACGACCAGCTCGCCGTACTCGCCCGCGAGCTTGCCCAGCCGCGCCAGGACAGCGACCGTGCGGTCGCGCACCAGCTCCAGCGAGAGCCGGATCTGCAACTGCTCGACGTTCTCCGTGAGGTCCCGGGACGTCATGCCCTTGTGGACCTGCTCGTGCCCGGCGAGGTCGTTGAACTCCTCGATCCGCGCCTTCACATCGTGCCGCGTGACCTTCTCGCGCTCGGCGATCGAGGCCAGGTCGACCTGATCGAGAACCCGCTCGTAGTCGGCGATCGCGGCGTCCGGCACCTCGATACCGAGGTCCTTCTGGGCCCGCAGCACGGCGACCCAGAGCTGACGCTCCAGACGCACCTTCTGCTCGGGGGACCAGAGCGTGGCGAGCTCGGCGGAGGCGTAACGTCCGGCGAGGACGTTGGGGATACGGGGCTTTGCGGGCGAGGCAGTCACGTGCACGGATTCTACTGTCGATTCCCGCAGGCCAGCGCCGCGGGTCGGTTCGTCGGAACCTACGAGACGGGGCCGGTGCCGTCCGCGATCCCGGCCAGGATGTCCGCGTGGCACAGCTCGGGGGCGCACCAGCAGGCCAGGGTCCTGCCGCGCAGGGCGGGCACCTGGGCGAGCAGACCGGGGCGTTCGAGGAGATACGCCCGGTATTTGTCCATGACCTCGGCGCGGGTGCCGTCGCGCTTCTTGGTGGCCGTGTCGTAGGCGAACGGGTTGAAGAGCGGGTGCCGGGGGAGGTCCCAGTGGCCCATGGTCCAGCGGCGGCCGACGTAGACGAGGTCAGCGGGGGCGTGTTCGAGCCGTGGGCCGAAGTCGTGGATGCGGCCCTTGAGGTTGATGACGGTGGCGCCCACACGGCTCCGTTCGGTCGGACGTGACCTCGATGATCCGGCGTGCCGGGACCTACGCCGGCGGCTCCTCGTACGGATAGAGGCCAGGGCGCTTCGGCGGCAGGCCGTCCCCCGAGGAGCGTCCCGTCAGACGGCGGCCGATCCAGGGCAGCAGGTGCTGCCTGGCGAAGCGGACGTCGTCGGTCCGGCGGGAGATCCAGCCCGGCGGGTCCGTGGGCGGCATCGGAGTGTGCCAGTCCGCGTCCTCAGGGTCGTATCCGAGCACCTGCCAGACGGCCTCGGCGACGCGGCGGTGCCCCTCGCCGGTCAGGTGCAGCCGGTCCAGGTCCCACATACGGGGGTCGCCCAGCGAGGGCGCTCCGTACAGGTCGACCACGAGCGCGCCGTGCCGCTTCGCGAGGTCGTCGATGTGGGTGAAGAGCTCCTCCACGCGGGGCCGGAACCGTTCGAAGACCGGCCCGGTGCGGCCAGGGCTGTGCATCAGGACCAGCTGCTCGCAGGCGGGGGCGAGGCGCTCGACGGCCTCGTCCAGGAGCCCGCGGACGCGTCCCATGTCGACCTTGGGCCGCAGGGTGTCGTTGAGCCCGCCGACCAGGGTGATCACGTCGGGCGACATCGCGGCCGCCACGTCGACCTGCTCGTCGACGATCTGCCCGATCAGCTTCCCGCGCACGGCGAGGTTGGCGTACCGGAAGCCGGGCGTCCGTGCGGCCATCCGGCCCGCGAGGAGATCGGCCCAGCCGCGGTAGGTGCCGTCGGGCAGCATGTCCGACATGCCCTCGGTGAAGGAGTCGCCGACCGCGACGAGACTGGTGTAGTTGGCATTCGTCTGCATGGCGAAAAAGATGTTAACCCGCTCGCACATCTGTCAGCGGGTCGGGCCGTCGTACCGCGGTCCGGACCGGGGTACGGCCGTCGCCCTCCGGTCGTCCCCGGTTCCGGACCGTCGCTGGCGCGGATCAACCCTTACCGCACAGCCGAGTGCGTGCCCCCGTCCCCGGCCGTACTCCGCGTGGATCGCCCCTGGCCACGACACGACAGGCGGGCACCCTCACACCGGCTGCCCGAACAGCTCCCGGAGCACGTCCTCCATCGTCACCAGACCCGCGAGCCGGCCGTCGCTGCCCAGCACGGCCGCGAGATGCGTACGGCTGCGCCGCATCGCGGTGAGCACGTCGTCCAGCGGAGTGCTCTCGCGGACACTGGCGATGGACCGCATGTCCCGCACCTCGAAGGGACGGTCGCGCGGCGTCGCGTCCAGGGCGTCCTTGACGTGCAGGTAGCCGACGATGCGGCGCCCCTCGTCCACCACGGGGAAGCGCGAGAAGCCGGACTCGGCGGACAGCCGCTCCAACTGCTCGGCGGTGACACCCACGCGCGCGTAGACCACGCTTTCCAGCGGCAGGACGACGTCGCGGACGGGTCGCCGGCCGAGCTCCAGAGCGTCGTGCAGGCGCTCCTGGGCGCGGGCGTCGATGAGCCCCGCCGCGCTGGAGTCCTTGACGAGACGGGCCAGCTCGTCGTCCGTGAAGGTCGCGGCCACCTCGTCCTTCACCTCGACCCGGAGCAGCTTCAGCAGCGTGTTGGCGAAGGTGTTGATGGTGAAGATCACCGGGCGCAGCGCCCGCGCGAGCCACACCAACGGCGGCCCCAGCAGCAGGGCGGTGCGCACCGGCTCCGCGAGGGCGACGTTCTTCGGCACCATCTCGCCGAGCAGCATGTGCAGATACGTCGCCACGGCGAGCGCGATCACGAAGGACACCGCGTGGCCGGCGCTGTCCGGGACCCCGACGGCGTGGAACACCGGCTCCAGGAGATGCGCGATCGCGGGTTCGGCGACGATACCCAGGACCAGGGTGCACAGGGTGATGCCCAGCTGGGCGGCCGCCAGCAGCGCGGACACGTGTTCCAGCCCCCACACGACGCTGCGCGCCCGCCGGTCGCCGCTCTCGGCGTGCGGCTCGATCTGGCTGCGGCGCACCGAGATCAACGCGAACTCGGCGCCCACGAAGAAGGCGTTCACGACGAGCGTCGCGAGGCCGATCAGCAGTTGTACGACGGTCATCGTTTCCCCTCCTCCTCGGCAAGCGGTGCGTGCAGCAGCAGGCGAGCGGCCCGTCGGCCCGAGGCGTCCACCACGTCCAGCCGCCAGCCCGCGACGTCGACGCCGTCCCCGTCGGCCGGAATACGGCCGAGCTCGGTCGCGACAAGGCCCGCCAGGGTCTCGTACGGCCCGTCGGGCACCCTGAGCCCGACCCGCTCGAGCTGGTCGGTGCGGACGGATCCGTCCGCCGAGTACAGCTCGCGCCCGTCGTCGTCCGTGCCGGCCGGGGCCAGGTCGGACAACTCGTGCGGGTCGTGCTCGTCGCGAACCTCGCCGACGACCTCCTCGACGATGTCCTCCAGGGTGGCGACCCCGGCGGTGCCGCCGTACTCGTCGATGACCACGGCCATCGTGCGCTTGCCGGACAGCCGGTCGAGCAGCCGGTCCACGGTCAGTGAGCCCGGTACGAACAGCGGTTCACGCGTGATCTGGGAGACCGTGGTGCGGGCGCGGCGCTCGGCCGGCACGGCGAGCACGTCCTTGATGTGCACGACGCCGACGACCGAGTCGAGACCGCCGCGGTAGACGGGGAACCGGGACAGGCCCGTCGCCCGGGTCGCGTTCGCCACGTCCTCGCAGGTCGCCTGTGCTTCCAGTGCGATGACCTGGACACGCGGGGTCATCACGTTCTCCGCGCTGAGGTCGGCGAGGTTCAGGGTCCGGACGAACAGTTCGGCGGTGTCCGCCTCCAGGGCACCCTCTTTGGCGGAGTGGCGGGCGAGGGCCACCAGCTCCTGCGGTCCGCGCGCGGAGGCCAGCTCCTCGGCGGGTTCGAGGCCGAAGAGCCGTACGACCCGGTTCGCCATGTTGTTGAGATGCGTGATGAACGGGCGGAACGCGGCGCTGAACCAGCGTTGCGGCGTGGCCACCCGTTTGGCCACCGCCAGCGGTGAGGAGATCGCCCAGTTCTTGGGCACCAGCTCGCCGACGACCATCAGGAAGACCGTCGACAGGGCCGTACCGATGACCAGCGCCACCGTGTGCGACGCGGAGGTGGAGACACCCGCCGACTCCAGCGGGCCCGCGATCAGCTTGGCGATGGACGCCTCGGAGAGCATGCCGACGACCAGGTTGGTGACGGTGATGCCGAGCTGGGCGCCGGAGAGCTGAAAGGTCAGGTTGCGTACGGCCTTCAGGGCGCCGGAGGCGCCCACCTCGCCGCGCTCGACGGCCCGCTCCAGCTCGCTGCGCTCGACCGTGGTCAGCGAGAACTCCGCCGCGACGAACGCGCCGCAGGCCAGTGAGAGCAGGACCGCCACCAGAAGGAGGAGCAGTTCGGTCATCGGGTCACCTCCGTCCCATGATCGGCCAGGGTCGGGGGGACCGCGCGATGTCGGCCGGCGCCGCGAGGATCACGGGGCCGGCGGTTGGGGGGCTCGCCCATGGGCGGACGTTCACGCACCTCTCGAAGGGCCGACTGATCGGCTCATGGTAAAGGGTCGGCAAAGTCGGCTCAGCCGCCGAGAGGTTTCACCCAACGGCGCCACTGCTCCTCGGGCGCATACCCCGCAGCCCGCCACGCATGTTGCGCGCTCGCGTTGCGCTGGAGCACCATCGCGTCCCCGCGCCGCCCGCCGAGCGCGACGAACCGCTCCTCGGCGGCCGTGAGCAGCGCCGAGCCGATTCCCAGCCGGCGCCGCTCGGGATGCACCGCGAGCCGGTACAGATGGCAGCGCCAGCCGTCGAAGCCCGCGATCACCGTGCCCACCACCTCGCCGTCACGCTCTGCCAGGATCAGCGCCTCGGGGTCGCGGGCGACCAGCCGTTCCACACCGTCGCGGTCGTCGCTGATGCTCGTGCCCTCCGCGGCCACCTTCCAGAAGGCCAGCACGGTGTCGAGATCGTCGGGCGTCGCGGCCCGTATCCGCAGCTCAGTCATGCCACGATCTCATCACGCGCGGCACCGGAGCACACGGAACTCCGTCATCAGGACCGCGGGTTCACTGTCCGCGCAGCGCCTCGACCACCACTCCGAACGCCTCCATGTAGGGCTCCAGTACGGTCAGATAAGAGAACCCGTACCGCTCGCGCTGTGCCAGCACCTGCGCGGTGAGCTGTTCCGGCGTACCGAGCAGCAGGATGGGAAGATCCAGGGCCTGTCGCGCCGTCAGATGGGGTACGCGCGGGAGCAGTTCCCGTACGGCGGCCTCGCGGTCGTCGGTGGCGACGACGAGTTGGATGAGCACGTTCAGCTCCGCGGGTTCCGCACGGCCTGCCGCCAGCCGCCGGTAGGCCGCCACCCGCTCGTCCAGCTCCTCCGCGGTGAGCGCCGCCAGCGCCCCCGTCGTGCTGCCGGGCACCGACCGCGCCCCCGTGAACGCCGCGATGTCGGCGTGCTCGGCGGCGAGCCGCAGCAGACGATCGCCGTTGGCCCCGATCAGCAGCGGCACCCGCGGCTGGTCCTCGGCCGGCCCGAGCAGCCGGTCCAACTCCTGGACCGTATGCCGGAGATGGTCCACCCGCTCGCGGGCGGAGCCGTACGGCAGGCCCGCGGTGTCGTGTTCCGCCTGTACGTAGCCGGTGCCGAGCCCGAGTTCGAGGCGGCCGCCCGTCAGCGCGTCCGTGGTGGCGACCTCGCGGGCCAGCAGCGTGGGATTCCAGAAGCCCGCGTTGAGCACGAAGGTGCCGAGCCGGGGCCGGCTCGTCGCCTCGGCGGCGGCCACCAGCGCCGGGAACGGCGCGGGCATGCCGAGATGGTCGGGGACCAGGATCACGTCGTAGCCGAGCTGTTCGGCCCGACGGCACTTCGCGCGCCACTCGTCGGCGGGCACGGGATTCATCAGGCTGACACCGAAACGGAAGGCGCGCGGCATGAACTCTCCTCAGTCATGGTCGACTTGGCCCGAGTGCCTGACGTGCCTGGGGTGGGGTCTCACTCGTGCGCGATCGCCGCCAGTACGTTCATCCGGGAGGCGCGCAGGGCGGGCAGCAGCGCCGCCACGATGCCCACGACCGCCGAACCGATCACCACCGCGAGGATCGTCGTCCACGGAACGGCGAACGCCCTCATGCCCTGAAGGGCGAGCACCTGCTGCACACAGACACCCCAGACCAGGCCGAGCGCCAGGCCGAGGACCGCGCCGAACACGGCGATCACCACCGACTCCAGCCGGATCATCCGGCGGAGCTGACGCCGGGAGAGCCCGATCGCGCGCAGCAGCCCGATCTCGCGGGTGCGCTCCACGACCGACAGGGCAAGGGTGTTGACCACGCCGAGCACCGCGATGACGATCGCCAGCCCGAGCAGCGCGTACACGAGGTAGAGCAGCACGGCGATCTGGTCGTGGACCAGCTTCTTGTAGTCGGCCAGGTCGCGTACCTGCACCTGCGGGTACGGATCGAGCGTCTCGTCGAGATTCGCGCGCAGCTGGTCCTCGCTGGTGCCGGAGGCCGCGTTCACGTACAGCACGGAGTCCTGGCCGCCCGGCACGTACTTCTCGATCGTGGCGAAGCCGAAGAAGAGTCCGCCCTGCGTGCCGAATCCTTCTGCGGCCTCCAGGTCGGTGAGCGCGGCCACCTTCAGCTCGGTCTTCCGGCCGGCCGGGAACTCGACGGGGATCGTGCTGCCGAGACGTACGCCGTGGTCCTTCGCGAAGTCCACGTCCATGCCGAAGTTCCCGTCGCCGAGCGCCGCCGCGGTGTCTCCCTGCGCGTACTTGACGCGGGCGACGTCGTCGAGCCGCGGATCGTAGCCCGCGGCGGTCGTCTCGATCCGCCTGCCGTCCGGCAGCCGCACCGCGACCGGCGAGAAGCGCTGGCGGACCACGAGTCCGGCGCCCTCCGTGCCGCGCACCTTGTCGGTGACCTCCTGCGAGAACGGCACGAAGTTGCTGTTCTGGATCACGAAGTCGGCGCCCAGCGTCTTGTCGATCTGCTCGTCGAACGACTTGGACATGGACGCGCTGGCCACGGACATCCCGCCGACCAGGGCGAGACCCACCATCAGGGCGGCGGCGGTGGCGCCCGTGCGGCGCGGATTGCGCAGCGCGTTGCGCTGGCTCATCCGGCCGACCGAGCCGAACAGGGCGGGGAAGGCCCCGCCCAGGACCCGGATCACCGGCCGCACCAGCAGCGGACCGGCGATCACCGTGGCGATCAGCGTCAGCACGACACCAAGTCCCAGCAGGGAGGCGGAAGTCGAGGTGCTCGACGACGCGACGCATCCCGCGAGCGCGCCGACGCCGGCCGCCCCGACCAGTGAGCCGACCCACGCGCGCACCCGCAACGGCCGTCCCGCACCGGCGACTTCGGCGTCCGCGAGGGCAGCCATGGGGGAGACGCCCGACGCGCGCCGAGCCGGGAGATAGGCCGCCACGAAGGTGACGCCGATCCCGACGACGTACGCCGAGACGGGAGTCGCCACCCCGATCACCATCTCGGTGGACTTGAGGTTCATGCCGAACGCGCTCATGAGCTCGATCAGTCCGGCCGCCAGCCCGATCCCCGCGGCGAGGCCGAGTGTGGAGCCCACCAGGCCGAGAAGGAGCGCCTCGGTCAGCACCGACCGGCGCACCTGACGGCGGTCGGCGCCGAGTGCGCGCAACAGGCCGAGTTCGCGGGTGCGTTGGGCGATCAGCATCGAGAAGGTGTTGACGATCAGGAAGACGCCCACGAGCACGGCGATTCCGGCGAAGCCGAGCATGACGTACTTGATGACGTCCAGGAATCCGCCGAGTTGGGCGGCGGCGTCCTCCGCCTGCTCGTCGGCTGTCTGCAAGTCATAGGCGCCCGTGCCGAGTTCGGCGGCGATGCGCTGTTTCAGTACGGCGTCGGTGACGCCTGGGGCCGCGTCCACCGAGATGCTGGTGGCGGTGTCCGGACTCCCGAGCAACTGGTCGGGCGCGGTCCGACTGTCCAGGAACAGCAGCGCGGCACCGGGGTTGGTGGTGGTGAAGGTGGCGATGCCGACGATCTCCACCTTGAACGTGCCGGGCTGCGCGAGCACCGTCAGGTTGTCGCCGACACTCACGTCCTTGCTCTTGGCGGTGTCCGCGTCGAGCAGTGCCTCACTGGCCCCCTCCGGGGCACGGCCGGAGGTCAGCTCCAACGGGCTGCGGTCGGTCTGATACCAGTCGGTGGCGACGGTGGGGGCGCCCGTGGTCGGGCCGACCGACTCGTTCTCGCTGTCGACGACCGTGATGTTCTCCACGGACGTGTCCGCGTGGGCGGACTCGACGCCGTCGACCTCCGCGATGCGGCCGGCCAGTGCGGCCGGCACCGTCTCGGCGGCGCCGGAGGGGATCTGCGAGTCGAGATCGTCCTTCGGGCCCACCGTCACGTCGGCGGAGGTGGAGGCGAAGAGCCGGTCGAAGGTGTGCGTGACCGTGTCCGAGAAGATGAGGCTGCCCGCGACGAAGGCCACGGACAGCACGACCGCGAGCGCCGAGAGGAGCAGCCGCCCCTTGTGCGCGAGAAAGCTCCGCAGTGTCGCCTTGAGCACGACCGCCTCAGTCCTTGTCGAGGGTTACGTCGCGGGAGTCGCCGTCGGTGGGTGCGGGACCCGCGCCCGTGCCGGCGGAGGAGCCGTCAGGTGTCGTGGCGCCGGTGCCGTCCCCGTCGTCGCGGGCCGCCGGGATCGGGCCGGTCCCGGGGTTCTGCTGGTGCCCGGACCGCCCGGTGGAGCGGCGCAACCGCTCAAGCACCGCGTCCGCAGTCGGCCGCTCGATCTCGTCCACGATCCGGCCGTCCCCGAGGAAGAGCACCAGGTCGGAGTGGGCGGCGGCGCTCGGGTCGTGCGTGACCATGACGACGGTCTGGCCCAGTTCGTCGACCGCCTCGCGCAGGAAGCCGAGGACCTCGAGCCCGGCGCGGGAGTCGAGGTTGCCGGTCGGCTCGTCCGCGAAGATCAGCTCGGGGCGGGAGGCGAGCGCGCGGGCACAGGCCACCCGTTGCTGCTGGCCACCCGAGAGCTGGGACGGCCGGTGCTTGAGCCGGTCCCGCAGGCCGAGCGTGTCGATCACCTGGTCCAGCCACTTCTGGTCGGGCTTCTGGCCCGCGATGTCCATGGGCAGCGTGATGTTCTCGACCGCGTTCAGCGTCGGGATCAGGTTGAACGACTGGAACATGAAGCCGATCCGGTCGCGCCGCAGCCGGGTCAGCTCGCGGTCCTTCAGACCGGTGATCTCGGTGTCCCCGAGCCACACCTGTCCGGCCGAGACGGTGTCGAGCCCGGCCAGGCAGTGCATGAGGGTGGACTTTCCCGAGCCCGAGGGCCCCATGACCGCCGTGAAGCGGCCCCGCGCGATGTCGACGTCGACCGCGTCGAGTGCGAGCACGGTCGTCTCGCCCGAGCCGTACGCCTTGGTCAGGCCGCGGGCGCGAGCGGCGGTTCCCTCGGCCTCCGCCAGGCCGAGAACGTGCTCCGCAGCAGGTGTGGACAAGGCCGCCTCCTCAGTGATGGACGTCCCGACTTCCTTGTCGCGGCCGAGCCTAGTGTGATCCTGGGCACACCCGGTATCCCCCCGAGGTGTCGGGCCTTCTCCGCCCCAGGTCGTGCCCCTGATACCCGTGTAAGGGGCAATCTCCACCTTGAGGACCCCTCGTTCACGGGATGCCCTCTTGCCGGTGCTAGCAATTCGGCGCTAGCTTCGAGGTATGGCGAAGACTCAGCTGAACGTACGGGTGGACGAGGGCACGGCCCGCGCCGCCCGCGAACGAGCGCTGGCACGCGGCATGAGCGTGAACCGCTACATCGAGGAACTGGTCAGACAGGACACCGGGGAGGTGGGCCACACCTTCGTCGACGCCGCCGCCGACTTCATGAAGCAGTACGAATCCGTCTTCGCCGAGGAGTTCGGCGCGGACCGCGAAGGCAGCCGGGAAGCCGGTCCGGCCGGCGGCCGGGCGGACAACTTCGAAAGCGCGCGCGAAGGTCGTCGTTGATCCCTTGAGCAGTCTCAGAGTCGACCTTGCCTGGCTCCTCATGATCGCCGAACGGAAAACGCCCGGAGACCCCCAGGTCACCGACTGGGGAGCCCTCGTCGCGGCGGTCAGTCGGCACGAGGCGGAGATATTCGGCATTCCCGTCTACGACAGCCCGCACGCCCGCGCCGCCGCGCTGCTCCAGCTCCTCCTGCACGTACCGGCGCTCGAACGCTCCAACGCGATGTTCGCCTCGGCCGTCGCGTACGGCTATCTCGTCGCCAGCGGCCTCAAGGTCGTCACCTCACCCGAGCAGGTGCGTGAACTCGCCCGCCTGGTGAAGGGCGGCGACACCACCGTCCACGACATCGCCGAGGAACTCCGGCAGTGGAGCCTATGAGGCCTCCGCCGAACGTTCGCTCTCCCCGTGAGCCGGGCGCCGGGCGGTGCCCAGCACGCAGTACGAAGTGGGCAGCCGGGGCCCCTTCTCGGGCATCAACACCCTCCTGTACGGGCCCAGTTCGAACCCGGCGTCCCGCAGCGCGGCGATCGGGTCGCGCGCCAGATGGCAGCCGCCGCTGAGCCGCGGCCACACCGTGCGGTCCAGGCCGCGCTGGACGTAGGTCATCGCGTGCCCGCCGCCCACGCCGTGTTCGAAGAACCGCAGCGTGCCCCCGGGCCGCAGCACGCGCCGCAGTTCGGCGAGGGTCCGCGGCACATCGCGCACGCTGCACAGCACCAGCGAGACCACGGCCCCGTCGAAGGCCTCGCTCTTGACCGGCAGCGCCTCCGCCGCACCAGGCACCACGTCCACCGGCACCTCGGCGCGCAGGGCCGCCTCGACCGCCAACCGCCGCAGCAGTCGCTCGGGTTCGATGGCGACGACCTCCGAGACGGTGCTCGGATAGCGCGCGAAGTTCAGGCCGTTGCCCGCGCCGATCTCGATCACCCGCCCGGAAAGGCCGTCGAGCAGCCGGTCGCGTACGTCTGCCATCCCCATCCGGGTCTCGGCCGCGACGCTGACACGGGCGTAGTAGCGGGCGAACAGCGGATGGTGCACGGCGTCCCGCGACACCTTGCCCGAGCTGGTGGACCGGAGCGGCATGACGGACCTCCAGGGAGGACGGGCCTTACCGCGATTCTCCCCCGAACAGGTCCGTCGCACCCCCGCTGCGCGGTCCCGTACCCGCGGGACCGCACAAGCAGGGGTGCGACGGCTGCTCAGGGGCGTCAGGCGATGAAGTCGCGCACCTGCGTGTATATGCCGGGGTCGTTGTTCATGTCGGTGTGCGAGACGCAGCCGACTCCCACATTCGTGGCGCCGTTCAGCAGCGCCGTGCTGTCCGGGTTGAGGTAGTCGTCGCAGTTCGACCAGTAGGCGGCGTAGGACACACTGCCCGGTGTCTCGTCACCCGAGTTCAGCGCGGTGAGGAAGGAGCTGCCGGTGTACATCTCGGCGCAGGACGTGTAGAGCCAGGCGCACAGCCCGGCGACGCTCGTCCCGTGGTTCGTCCCGCCGATCGAGACGAAGTCGTCCACGTACGTCGTGCCGCCGAGGTTCTTGAGGTAGTAGCGGCCGCTCATCGGACCCATGGAGTGGGTGACCAGGTCGACCTTGGAGGCGCCGGTCTGCGCGAGCACGCTCTGGACCTTGGCCGAGAGCTGCTGCGCGGTCGTGACGTTCGACTGGCCCCAGCTGTACGACCACGCGTACAGCTCGGAGTCGGTGTAGCCGTCCGCCTTGAAGTCGGCGATCCAGTCGTCCCAGCTGCTCGACGAACTGCTCAGACCGTGGACGAAGATCACGGGGTTGTGGGTCGCGGCCTGTGCGGGCGCGGAGAGGGAGAGCGACAGAAGGAGCGCTGCGGCCACGGTGGAGAAGAACGCGGCGACGCGACGCATGCGGGGTTGCATGGTGCCTCCTGAGACATGTGGGGTAATCAGGAGTGTCAACCGGGGTCTACGCGCGGCGCATCGGTGAACTCGCCGGTCTTTACTTGTCAGTTAACTCACCAGTAACGTGATACACGTGGTGACTCCGGTGAACCCCCCACCTCTCCCGCGCACTTCGCCACCACCGCTCACACACGCGCGTCGGCGCCCTGAACCGGAACGGCCCGAGTCCGCCCAGCTGCCAGGGCTCGGCGCCTCACTCTCCGAAGGTGTGCGAGTACGACTGCTGCGTGCCGCGCACGGCGACCGTAGCGCGGCCGCGGAACTCGTCTCGGTACTGACCGAGCGTCAACTGACCGGCCTCGACCCGCTCCCGGCGCGACCGCCCGCGCTGCTGCGCGCGTACCGCCAGGAACTCCGCGCCCTGCCGGACCGCACCCGTTTCCTCCTGCTCCTCGCGGCGGCCGACCAGCACCCGGTGACCACCCACGCCTATCTGCGCGCCGTCACCGCGGCCCGGCTCGACACCCGGTCCCTCGACGCCGCCGAGGCGGCGGGGGTGGCTCATGCCACCGCCGACGGGATCGTCTTCCGCGACCCGTGGACCCGGATCGCCGCCTACGAGACGGTCCGTCCGTCGGACCGGCGCGAGGTCCACCAACTGCTGGCCCGCGTCCTGCGCGGCGAGGGCGAGGAGCCGCGCCGCGCCTGGCACCACGGCGCCGCCGCGCTCGGCCCCAGCCGAAGGCTGGCCGCGCGGCTCCGGGTGGCCGCCGACCTCGCGCGTGTCGCGCGCGAACACGCCCTCGCCTGCGCCCTCCTCGAACGCGCCGCCGTGCTGGCGCCCGACCCGCGCGACCGCGCACACCTGCTCGCCCGCGCCGCCACCGACGCCTGGCACTCCGGCGACACCGACCGCGCCCGCCGCCTCGCCGCGTCCACCGAGGCCGACGGGCTCAGCGGTCTGCTGGCACTGCGCGCGGGCAACGCGACCGACGCGTTCGACGCACTGCTCACGGCCGTGGCCCACACGGGCGGTGTGGAGGGTGGCCCCGTCGCCGGAGGCTCAGGCGACTTACCGGCGACCTCCGTACCCGGCAGTCGCCGCGCGCTGTCGCCGGCGGAGGCCCGATCCATTCCCGCGGGCGGTTCGCCGACGGCCGCGGCGGGCCGTGCGCCCGGTGTCCGTGCCGTCGGCTCCGACCGGTCGATGGCCGAGGATCCCGCCGCACCCCGTGCCGCCGGCTCCGACCGATCGATGGCCGAGGATCCCGCCGCACCCCGGCCCGCCGTCACTCTGCTCGCCCGGGTCACCGAAGCCGCCATCTACACCGGGGACCTGCGCCGGTGCCGGGAGGCGGCCGCCGTCGCCGACCGGCTCGGGATCGTGCCGCCGGGCACGCTGAGCGGGCTGGCCGCCGCCTCCGAGGGGCGCTACGAGGACGCGCGGGACGTGCTCGAAGCGGCGGCCGAGCGGTGCGGACCCGGCGGAGACCCCACTCTGCTCATCCACGCCGGAATCGCGGCGCTGCTCCTCGGCGACCACACCCGAGCCGCCTCCGCCACCGTGCGGGCCGCCGCCTCGGCCCGAGCCAGGGGCGAGACGATGATAGTGCCGCAGGCGATGGAGTTCAGGGCGTACGCCGAGTTCTGGACCGGCCGCTCCCGTGCCGCGGAGGCGGACACGCTCGACGCACTGCGCCAGGCGTACGCCACCGGCCAGGACAACGGGGCCTGCCACCTCCAGGCCGCGCTGGCCATGTTCGCCGCCCTCACCGGTGACGAGGAGGTGTGCCGGGCGCGCGCCGAGGCCGCCCGCTCCTACGCCCTGGCCCGTGGGCTGGGTCTGCCCGCCGCGCTGACCATGTTCGCCCTCGCCTTCCTGGACCTCGGCGCCGGCCGGTTCGCCGCCTCCGCGGCCCGGCTGCGTGCCCTCGCCGGATTCGGACCGGGCCACGGGCACCGCGCCATCCGTCACATCGCGACCCCGCTCTACGTCGAGGCGGCCGTCCGCAGCGGTGACAGCCGCGTCGCCCGGGTCGCCCACGCCGACTACGACCGCTGGGCCCGCACCATCCGCAGCCCCGACGACCTGGCCCTCAGCGCCCGCTGCCACGCGCTCCTCGCCTCCGGCCCCGAGGCCGTCGGGCACTACCGCGCCGCCCTCGACCTGCACGCCGCCGGTACCCGTGACTTCGAACGTGCCCGCACGGAGCTGCTGTTCGGCAGTGCGTTACGGCGGTTGAGGCAGCGCACGGAGGCACGGGACCGGCTGCACAGCGCCCTCGCGGCGTTCGAGCACTTCGGGTCACCGCAGTGCGCGGCACAGGCCCGCGCGGAACTCCGAGCCCTGGGGGAAGCGGCCACCCCCGCGGGCGGTCGGGCGGACCCCGTGCCCCGGCTGACCGCGCAGCAGCTCGTGGTCGCCCGCATGGCCGCGGAAGGAGCCACGAACCGCGAGATCGGCGCCCGCCTCGCCCTCAGCCCGCGGACGATCGACCACCATCTGCGCGGCGTCTTCACGCGGTTGGGGATCCGGTCACGGATCGAGTTGGTGCGGGTGCTGGACGACGGGTGACGGGGGTGACCCCGCCAGGAGGCGGGAGCCTCCCGGCACTACAGCGCGACACCCGGCATCCAGCCCCCGTCGCCCGGGGAGCCGCCCGGCATGCGCCGCGTCGCTCGCAGGACCGCCTGGGTTCACAGGGCTGCGGGGCTCGCGGAGCCGTCCGGCACCACAGCGCCGCGATGTTCGCAGCGCCGCCTGGCACCACAGCCCTACGTGGCTCACGGAGTTGCCCGGCCTCGCAGGGTCGCGTGGCTCGCGGAGCCGCCCGGCGCCACAGCGTCGCGTCGCCCTCACCCTGCCTGGCATCTAGCCCCACCCGGCATCCAGCTCTACCCGGCATCCAGTCCCGCCCGGAACGCAGCGCCGCGTCGCCGTCGGAGCCATGTCGCTTACGGGCCCGCGCCTCCTACAAGGCGCACCGCGCGCTGAACGCGACCGCGTCCCAGGTTCCGCCCAGCTCGGGTGACAGCCAACTCGGGGCCGCCGTGCGGAAATCGGCGGGTGTAAGTGCCCCCGTACCGGACGGCACCGCCCCGAGCAGCGGGGCTCCCGTCACCACCGGCAGGTCCGCGACGTTGCAACGAGATGCCAGGTCCGGGTCGTTGGGCCAGCTGCCGATGACCACACCGGCGAAGTCCAGCCCCCGGTGGCGTAGTTCACGTGCCGTCAGTTCCGTCGTGTTCAGGGTGCCGAGACCCGCCGAGGCGACCACCAGTACCGGCGCGCCCAGCAGCCGTGCCGCGTCGGCCAGCGTTCCGCCCTCGTCGTCGAACCGTACGAGGAGCCCGCCCGCTCCCTCCACCAGCACCAACTCGTGCCCGGTGGCCAGTTCGGCCGCCGCCTCCGCGACCTCATGGGCACGCACCGGCGCGAGCCCCGCCCGGCGCGCGGCCGTCGCGGGCGCCAACGGCTCCGGATACCGGGCGAGTTCGAGGGTGGTCACGGCGCCGGCGAGCCGGGCCACCTCGTCGGCGTCGCCGCGCTCGTCCGGACGTACGCCGGTCTGCGCGGGCTTGAGCACGGCCACGGACCGCCCGGCCGCGAGAGCCGTGCCGGCGACGGCGGCCGTGGTGATCGTCTTGCCGACCTCCGTGCCCGTCCCCGTGATGACCAGGACCGTCATGTCATCCCTCCCGTGCCGCCGCGCACACCGCGCGCGTGATCCGTGCCAGGTCCGCGTCGCCCGTGACGTACGGCGGCATCGTGTAGACGAGGTCGCGGAACGGCCGCAGCCAGACGCCCTCGCGGACGGCGGCTCGCGTCGCCGCCCCCATGTCCACCTCGTGGTCGAGCTGGACGACGCCGATCGCCCCCAGGACACGTACGTCCCGGACGCCCGGCAGTTCGAGCGCGGGGTCAAGACCCTCCCGCAGCCCCGCCTCGATCCGCTTCACCTCGGTCCGCCAGTCCTGCCCGAGCAGCAGATCGATGGAGGCGCAGGCCACGGCCGCCGCCAGCGGGTTGCCCATGAACGTGGGCCCGTGAGCCAGCACCGGGACCTCGCCCCGGGAGATCCCGTCGGCCACCCGCGCCGTACACAGCGTCGCCGCCATCGTCAGATAACCGCCGGTCAGCGCCTTGCCGACGCACATCACGTCGGGTGTCACGCCCGCGTGCTCCGCCGCGAAAAGCGTGCCCGTGCGCCCGAACCCGGTCGCGATCTCGTCGAAGACGAGGAGCACGTCATGCGCGTCGCACGCCTCGCGCAGCACCCGCAGATACGCGGGGGAGTGGAACCGCATCCCGCCCGCGCCCTGCACCACCGGCTCGACGATCACCGCGGCCAGCTCGTCGGCGTGCCGCTCGACGAGCGAGCGGAGCTGATCCGCGTACGACTCCTCGTACGCGGTCGGCGGCGCGTCGGCGAAGATCTGCCGTGGCAGCACGCCCTGCCACAGCTCGTGCATCCCGCCCTCGGGATCGCACACCGACATCGGCTGCCAGGTGTCCCCGTGGTACCCGCCGCGCCAGGTCAGCAGGCGTTGCTTGGCCGGGCGGCCGAGCGAGCGCCAGTGCTGGAGGCACATCTTGACGGCGACCTCGACCGAGACCGAACCGGAGTCGGCGAGGAAGACGTGATCGAGGCCCTCCGGCGTGATGTCGACAAGTCGCTTCGCCAGCCGTACGGCGGGCTCGTGGGTGAGCCCGCCGAACATGACATGGCTCATGCGCTCCAACTGGCCGCGCGCCGCGTCGTTGAGCACCGGGTGGTTGTAGCCGTGGATGGCCGACCACCAGGACGACATGCCGTCGATCAACTCGCCCGAGCCGTCCGCCAGTCGCAGCCGTACCCCGCTCGCCGACTCCACGACGAGCGGTTCCTGCCGGCCGGGCATCGGCCCGTACGGATGCCACACGTGCCGCCGGTCGAGGTCGAGCAGCTCGCGTACGGGCAGGTCAGGCATTGGGCGCGAGGTCCGTTCCGGCACCACGGCGGCGCACGGCGACGAGGTCCGTACGCGCCTCGGCGACCTGTTCCGGCGACGCGGAAGCGGACACCGGCGCGGAAGCCGAAGCGGAGGCGCACACCGACGCGGAACCCGGCGCGGCAGCGGAACCGCACGCCCCGCCGCCCTCGTGCGAGCCGCACCCCCCGCCCTCGGACACCCGGTGCTCCGGCAGCGTCACCTCGCCCGCGTCCTCCACCTCGAACCCGGCGTCCGCGATCATGTCGAGGTCGGCCTTGCCCGCCTGGCCCTCGCTGGTGAGGTAGTCGCCGAGGAAGATCGAGTTGGCGAGGTGCAGCGCCAGCGGCTGCATCGTGCGGAGATGGACCTCGCGGCCACCGGCGATCCGCACCTCGGCGTCCGGGCAGACGAACCGGACCATCGCCAGGATCCGCAGACACCGCTGAGGCGTCAGGTTCCACTCCTTGGCGAGCGGAGTGCCCTCGAACGGGATCAGGAAGTTCACCGGAACGGAGTCGGGGTCGAGCTCGCGCAGCGCGTGGACGACGTCGACCAGGTCCTCGTCGCTCTCGCCCATGCCCGCGATCAGACCGGAGCAGGCGGACAGGCCGGCCGCGTGCGCCTTCTGGACGGTGTCCACCCGGTCCGCGTACGTGTGGGTGGTCGTGATGTCCCCGTACGTCCCCTCGGACGTGTTCAGGTTGTGGTTGTACGCGTCCGCGCCCGCCGCGCGCAGCCGCTCGGCCTGGCCGTCATTCAGCAGGCCGAGGCAGGCGCACACCTCGACGTTCTCGTTCCCGTCCTTGATGGCCTTGATCGTGTCGGAGACCCGGTCCACGTCACGGTCGGTCGGACCGCGTCCGCTGGCCACCAGGCACACCCGCTTGGCGCCGCCGGCCAGGCCCGCCGCCGCGGCCCTGGACGCCTCGTCCGGCTTGAGCCAGGTGTACTTGAGGATCCCGGCCGTCGACCCCAGCCGCTGCGAGCAGTAGGAGCAGTCCTCGGGGCACAGACCCGACTTGAGGTTGACCAGGTAGTTGAGTTTCACCCGTCGGCCGAACCAGTGCCTGCGCACCTTCCCGGCCGCGGCCACCACGTCGAGCACGTCGTCGTCGGAGGTGGCCAGCACGGCCAGAGCTTCGTCCCGGGTCGGCAGTTCGCGCCGAAGCCCCTTGTCCACCAGCGTGTTCAGCAGGTCCATGAGGTCCGATCCTGGCGTATGGGACCGCTCGCGGCCAAGGAGAGTTCGTACAAGACAGACGGTTCGACGTGTGGGGTATGTAACACGACCACCCCAGTACGTAGGGTCAACAGAGAGCATGGAAGACCAGGTCAGAGGCCCAAAGTCCGCATCTCACCGCCGATTTGGTGAGAGACATGAGTGAGACGAAAGGGCCAGTGGATCAGTATGGAGGGTTCCTACAACACCCCTGAAGGGGCTGTCCCTCAAGCGCCGTGGGTGACTTGATTCGGGCTGTTCTGGAAGCTCTCGACATCCCCACCCTGCGACCGTAGGGGACCGCGAGGTGCATGACCGGATCTTGAGCGAACGGGCCATGCACGCGGCAATCGCGCTCCGCAGCACGCTGGACGGGTGCCCTCTTGAAACCGAGTGGACAACCGGATATCTGCGAGAATGGCTCCCTGAGCATCCCGCTACCGGCTATGGCCGGTGGGCGGGTCGGTAGCTACAGAGGCCCAGTATGGCTCTCTGAGACGCAAAGGAACCCTAGCGTTATCCGCTGGGGTTCCTGTCTGCGTGAAGCCCCTTCAGGGTATCTCTAGGTGGTTCACGGCCCTAACGAGGAACGGCCGCCATACGGACCCGTAAGTAGTCATCAGGAAACGCCATGGCTGAGGCGTACTAATGTGTTCTCGCGTTCCGCAAGTCGATTAGGTGGAGCCGTCCAGCAACTTCACAAGTAATGACGTGATGACGCGTATGGTTCCGACTCTGATAGTGGATAGCGGAGCCTCGTTGGTTCGGATGAGGTCGTATAGTTGAGATTTACTGATACCGAGAGCTGTGGCCGCTTCCTTCACACTCACGGTTGCTGGCCAAGATCGGACATCATCGAGGGTTGGTGGTCCGTCCATGTCGGTCCTGTCCATGTCGATATCTGAACGGAATCACGCTTATTTTCGGGTGTCGAATCCTCCCGTAGAGGCTTGATCGCCGGAGTGTTAGGGGGTCTGGTTCCCGAGCCGGGCGGGAGGGATTCTGAGGCCCGTATGTAATTTCCCGGAGGGTTCATCTGAAGCCGATACCAGCTCATGTAGGGGTGTCGGCCCTGCGGCACGTTAGACGTCATTTCAGTTGGCGTGATCTTGCGGCAGTCTGGAGTAATGGCTGCTGCACTTGTCGAACGGTTGGCACCGGAGAGCCTGTGGGAGTTGTTCCAGCGGGTGGTCCCGCCGGCTCCGGAACGCCCGCAGGGCGGAGGGCATCGTCGCCGAGGTGACCGCGAGGTGCTGGCCGCGATCATTTTCGTGGCCACCTCGGGCTGCACCTGGAATCAACTGCCACCGGGCTGCGGCGTGTCGGGAGTGACGGCCTTCCGCCGGTTCAGCGAATGGAGTGAGGCCCGGGTGTGGGCCAAGCTCCGCCGCCTGGTCCTGGATGAACTCGGCTCCCGCGGCGACCTGGACTGGTCCCGGTGCGCGATCGACTCCGTCAGTGTCCGGGCCGTCAAAGGGGGCAGTTGACGGGACCGAATCCGACCGACCGCGGCAAGAAGGGATCGAATATCCACCTCATCGTGGACCGCAGCGGTCTGCCTCTGTCGATCGGGATATCCGCGGCGAACCTCCACGACAGCCAGGCCCTGATCCCGCCCATCCGCTCACGCCGCGGCCCCCGGCGCCGGAAGCCCGGCAAGCTACACGGGGACAAGGGCTACGACTACCGACATCTGCGACGATGGCTCGCTTCCCGCGGCATCCGCCATCGCCTCGCCCGCAGAGGCATCGAGTCGTCCCGACGCCTGGGCAGGCACCGTTGGGTCGTGGAACGGACCGTGTCCTGGCTGTCCGGCTGCCGACGCCTTCACGGCCGCTACGAGCGCAAGCCGGAACACTTCCTCGCCTTAACCGCCATCGCCGCAACCCTCATATGCCACCGCAGACTCACCAACTGAAATGACTTCTTACGGGAAGCTCGACTTCCCCTTGGGCCACGGCCATATCCACGGTGACGCATATCCAGGTAATACCCTCTGGGACGGCCAGGGAATCAGACTTGGCGACTGGGATAAGGCGACATTCGGCCCGCGTGAGATCGACTTGGCCAATACGTTCCAAGGGGTCCGCTTCGGGCGAACCGCCGGAGAACTGGATGACTTCAGCGAGCGGTACGGCTACGACATCCGGCAGTGGTCCAGCCTTTCGACTCTCTGCGAAATCCGAGACCTTCACACACTTGGATCCTTCATTCGGCGTGCGGATCAAGGAGATACTGCTGCGGCGCCCAGTAATTGACGCATCGCATCGAGACGCTCAGAAACATGGATACCCAAGCTCAATGGGGCGCCGCCTGAAAGAGCACAGAAGTCTCGAACCGGCGCGGTTGGTCGCGGCAACCTGTAAATCAGGGCGTTCAGGACAAACTTCCACGCCCGCATCGCCATCCCTTTAATTTTCCCTTGACACTTATTGACCCTTACATGTGTCATGAGCACCAACTGTGTGGATCATGTGTGGGCAAGGGGTGGGGTAGTGGGGGACGGTCGACAGCGTGCCCGAAGCAGGGGTGGCAGGCGCCGGGGCGGCTTGGTCTGGCTGACAGTGCTCGCCGTACTAGCGACGGTTCCGACGGTGACACCGGTGCTGGCCTCGCAGACGGTAGTTGCCGCGGAGAGCGGCGATCTGACGGAGTCGGAGCGCGCGCAGGAACAGGCTGCCGAGTCGGGCAATCAGGTCGAGGTGGTGGGGGAGCGCACCGAGCGGGAGACGGTGTTTGCCAACCCGGACGGCAGAACGTTCACGCTTCAGAAGTCGATTGTTCCGGTGCGGGTGCAAGTGCCCGATGGTGGTTGGACTGCCCCGGATGCGACGCTCGTGAAGCGCGGGGACGGATCCATCGGGCCGAAAGCGGCCACGGTGGATCTGTCCTTCTCCGGTGGGGGTAACGGCAAAGATCTGGTGACGATCGCGGAGGACGGGCAGTCGGTCACTCTGGGCTGGCCCGGGACTCTGCCGGAGCCGCGGCTGGAGGGCACGCGGGCGGTCTACGAGGACGTGCGCCCGGATGTGAACCTGATCCTGACGGCGACGGTCGAAGGCTTCCGGCAGGTGCTGGAGGTCGAGACCCTGGAGGCTGCGAAGGACCCGGCGCTGGCGTCGCTGGACTACTCGATGGGCGTCGAGGGCCTGCGGGTGCGTGAGGGCACGGCCGGAAGCATGGAAGCTGTCGACGGCAACGGGCAGGTCGTCTTCCGTTCGCCCTCGGCGCGGATGTGGAACTCCGCCGGTGATGCCGCAGACAACGAAGGCGTGAGCGCGCAGAGCCTCGCGGTGCGACCGCTCGCCAGGACCTCCTCAGCAGAAAAACCTGTGGCGGCCTCGGAGGAAAGCCCGTCGGCGACCCCTGCCGACGGGCGTCCCGCCGGGCCGGTCGAGGAAGGCGACCCTTTCGCGGGCCCCGGTGCCGGGGACGAAGCGGCGGTGATGGCCGTGGACGTGACGCAGACTCAGGTCACCGTCATCCCGGACGCCGCACTGATCGCGGACACGACGAGCTCCGAACTCCCGCTCTACATCGATCCGTCGGTGGAGATGAACGAGTCCGAGCGAACAGTGCTGTCCTCGGACGGCGACGTGTTCTACAACTTCTCCGGCGGCGACAACGGCATGAGTGTGGGCCGGTGTAGCTCGGCGGTAATTGGCGGAGTGCGCTATTACTGCACCGCCGGCAGCGCCTACACCAACCGCATGTACTTCGAGTTCACGCCGGGCAAGCTCAAGGGCAAGCAGGTGCTGGACGCGACGTTCGCGGTGACGGAGACGTGGTCGTTCTCGTGTGATGCGCGCTGGGTGGACCTGGAGCGCACGGACGGCATCTCGTCCTCGACGCACTGGCCCGGGCCAGGCGGTACGAACTCTGACAACTCCCGGGACCAGATAGGTGACCGGAACGTCTCGGCCGGCCGCGGCGACGCATGCAGTCCGTCGCAGCCTCGCAAGCCGATCGAGTTCAACGACAACCCGGCGGAGCCGGACGAGAACCTCACCTCGACGGTGAAGGCCTTCGCCGACGGCAAGTTCAAGACGCTGACGCTGATGCTGAAGGCCAAGGACGAGTCGGACGCGATCGCGTGGAAGCGGTTCGACGATGATGCCGTCATCAGGGTGACCTACGTCGGCAAGCCGGCCGTTCCCACTGAATACGGCCTGGAGACCGGCACTGACGAGATCTGCTCCAAGAGTCCCACGGCGCCGACGACGTGGAGCGATCCCACCCCGAACCTTGCTTCCACGCCGCAGACGGCCGCAGGCGGTGAGGGCTCGGCCTCGCTGCGCATCTACTTCGATCTCGATGTGAAGAATGCGGACGGCACCTGGTCGGATGCGAAGGAGCCCTCCACTGGCTCCGAGAGCCCTACTAGTGGATATGTCGGTGACGGCGTCGACCAGAACAAGGTGTGGAACGCGGCGCTGGCGGACAAGGGGCAGTACCGCTACCGAGCGTGGACCCGCTCGTACTACAACAGCGGGGACAGCATTCTGGGCGGTACAGCGACGCCGTTCTGCTACTTCACGATCGACAGCACTGCGCCGAAGCCGCCGACAGTCACCTTCACCTCGACGTACTCCGTGTGTGTGACCGGGGGCGACTGCACTCCCAAGGGGCGTCCGGGCATGCCGGGGCTTGTGACGTTCGGGCCTGCCAGCGGGGACACGAACACCGCCTACACCTACATGCTGTCCACGGACAGCGCCTGGCGGCCGTGGAGGACAGGGGCGACGGTGATCGAGACCGTCACCCCTGTCGACTCGGGCACGGTCACGCTGGAGGTCATGGCCAAGGACTCGGTGGGGAGAACGGGATCGAACAAGGTCCGGTTCTTGGTCGGGGAGGGCGGTGGTCCGGTCGGGAAGTGGACGTTCAACGAGGCTTCCGGTGCCGCTGTCGACGTCTCCGCCGCCTCGACTGCCCTGCGGGACGACGCGACCATCAGCGGTGCGACCCGCGTGAATACGGGCCGGCGGGGCGTGGTTACCGAAAACGGTGCGACGGGCGAGGACAAGGCGCTGAAGGTCGGCGGCACCTCGTACGCGGCGACCGCCGGAAAGGTGCTGGAGACGCAGGCGTCTTACACCGTCTCGGCGTGGGTGCGGCTGGATGCTGCCAGCACTACAGCAACCGTCCTGGGGCAGGACGGCACCTACTACAGCCCGTTCTTCCTCGGATACTGCTTGGCGGCGAACCGGTGGTGCCTGCGCCTGGCCGATGTCGACGCGGCGACCAGTCCGATGGACAACCAGCGGGTCAACTCGCTGGACGCGCCGCAGGTGAAGGTGTGGACCCATCTGGCAGCGGTGGTCGACACCGAGGGCAAGACACTCACCCTCTACGTCAACGGCGTTGCGCAGGGCAGCGACACCCTCACCACCGGCAACTGGTCGGCGGCGGGCGCGCTGCAGATCGGCCGGGTGAAGTTCAAGGGCTCCTACGTCGACTACTTCCCCGGCGAGGTGGATGAGGTCACCGTGTGGCAGGACGTCAGGACGCCCGAGTTGATCGCCCGTGAGGCAAACCCGGCCGACACGGCCGGCAAGGCGTACACCGAACTCGTCGCGCAGTACACCCCGGAAGGCGCAACCGGCACCACGCTGACCGACACTTCCGGCTACGGCAACGACCTCACCCTCACCTCGGGTGCGTCGCTGGACGGCGAGGCCCTCGTGCTGGACGGCACAGCGGGGACGGCGACGGCGTCGAGGCCGCTGGTCTCCGACAACGGCTCCTTCACCGTCGCCACCACCGCCAGCGTCAACACCGAGGCGCTGACGGGCAAGCCGGACAACTACCGTGCGCAGATCCTGGGCCAGCGCACGGCGACCGGGTCGTCGTGGAGCCTGTGGGTGGAGAAGACCGGCACGAGGGACGAGCCGAAGTACGACGATGACGGCAACATTGTCCTGGACGATAACGGCGTACCAGTGACCACCACGGTCGCGACGGCCCGATGGCACTTCGGCCAGCTGACCGCTGGCGGCACCGGCACCTCTGTGGCCAGCGACGAGGTGGCAGTCCTGGACAGCGAGGTCGGTCTGGTCGGCGCCTACAACGCGCACACGCGCCAGATCACGCTGTTCGTCGGCAGCATGCGTCAGGGCGATCCGCTCGACTACACCGCCTCCGTCGGAAGCGGCGAGTTCGCCGTGGGCAAGGGCTATGTCGACGGCGCATGGGGCAACCCCCTGTCCGGCAAGATCACCGACATCCGCCTGTGGGCGGGCGCGGTGACCGACCCGACCCAGGTCGAGAACCTCATCGGCTACTAAATCCCAACTGTTGTGCTCGCACCACCCCTGACCAGGGGTGGTGCGAGCACAACAGCCGGTTTTCACCTTCTTGGAGAACTCGCTGTGTCCTTTCGCTTGTATCCACCCGGCCCACGTGGCCGGCGGAGCGCGCTGACCGTTCTTCTCGCGGCGGTGTTGTCCGTGCCGGCCTCGCTGACACCGGTGGCGTCCGCGGCCGAACTTCCGGGCCGTCCTGATGTACCCGGCGTCGAGTCCGCCAAGGTGCGGCAGCTCACCGGCCCTGGGGCCAAAGAGGCCCGGGCTCAGGTGGCCCAACAGAAGAAGACCAACGAGAAGATGGCGGAGTCGGCCCAGGCCGAACGCGAGGCCGCTTGGCCGAAGCCGTCTGACTCCACGACCGACCTGACCGCCGCTGCGAAGACGAAGTCCGTGGTCGCGGTGGAGCCGGTGCAGGCTGGTGCCGCGTCCGCCTCGGGCAAGGCGAAGGTCACGGTCCTGGACCAGAAGGCCGCCCGCCGCGCGGGCGTGACCGGAGTCATCTTCACAGTGGCGGCGGACCAGCCGGGAGCGGCTCAAGTCACCCTCGACTACAGCTCGTTCGCTTCCGTCGTCGGCGGCAACTGGTCCTCGCGCCTCGGCTTGGTGCGGCTCCCTGCGTGTGCCTTGACGACCCCCGCGAAGGCGGCCTGCCGTACGGCGGCTCCAGTGACATCGGACAACGATGTGACCGGGCAGAAGGTCACCTCCCGTACTTCGGTCGCTTCGACCGCCGCCCCAACTGTCATGGCCCTGACTGCCACGTCGGCCACGACTTCCACTGCGGGCTCGGGTGACTTCAAGGCCACCCCGCTCTCGGCGTCGTCGAGTTGGCAGGCCGGCGCCTCCGCAGGGTCCTTCTCCTGGTCGTACCCGATCACCACACCCCCCGCCGCGGCGGGCCCCGCGCCGTCCTTGGCCCTGTCCTACGACTCCGGAAGCATCGACGGGCGGACCGCCAACAGCAACAACCAAGGTTCCATGGTCGGCGAGGGCTTCGACCTGACCTCCTCGTACGTTGAGCGCAAGTACGGCGTCTGTGACGACGACGGCCAGGACGACAAGAACGACCTGTGCTGGAAGTACGACAACGCCTCTCTGGTGTTCAACGGCAAGGCGACCGAACTGGTCAAGGACGACACCACCGGGGTCTGGCACCTCAAGGACGACGACGCCTCCAAGGTCACCCGCCTCACGGACGCGGACAACGACGACGGTGACGGCGAGTACTGGAAGATCGTCACCAGCGACGGCACCACCTACACCTTCGGCCTGAACAAGCTCCCCGGCGTGGGCAGCGAGCGCACCAACTCCGTGTGGACCACCCCAGTCTTCGGCGACGACAGTGGCGAGCCCGGTTACGACAAGGGCAGTGAGTTCAAGAGCCGTTCGGAGACGCAGGCATGGCGCTGGAACCTCGACCTGGTCGAGGACCTGCACGGCAACGCCTCCACGTACTGGTACACGGCGGAAGCCAACCACTACGCCAAGAACGGCGACAAGACGGCCCTGGCGCCATACACCCGTGGCGGTTACCTGGAGGAGATCCGCTACGGCCAGCGCAGCGACACGCTGTTCACGGCTCCCGTCGCCGACAAGGTGACCTTCACCTACAAGGAGCGTTGCACGGCCTCTGACTGCTCCTCCCTGACTGAGGACACCTCCGACAACTGGCCGGACGTTCCGTTCGACGCGATCTGCTCGGCGGACGAGGACGACTGCCTGGCCATGGGGCCGTCTTTCTTCACCCGCAAACGACTGACGGCGATCAACACGTACATCTGGTCGCGGGCGGCGGAGCCGGACGCCTTCGTAGCCGTCGACTCCTACTCGCTGGACCAGGAATTCTTCGACGGTCAGGATATCGGCAACAGTTCGGACCAGGTGCTGGTCCTGAAGTCGCTGAAGCGAACCGGAAAAAACGGCACCGACATAGCCCTCCCGCCGGTTGAGTTCACCTACCAGCAACGCCCCAACCGGGTCGACTCGACCAGCGACGACATCCTCGCCCTGACCCGACCGCGCATCGCCTCGATCGTGTCGGAGACCGGCGCGATCACCTCCGTCACCATCTCCGAACCAGAGTGCGTGCGCGGCACCAAGATGCCCGCGGCCGAAGACAACAACGACCTGCCTTGCTACCCGGTGTACTGGGCCGTCAACGGCGGGGACCCGCAGTTGGACTGGTTTCACAAGTATCGCGTCACCGCGGTCACCACCAACGACCCCGGTGCCGGCAACCCGGGCACGCAGACGGCATACGACTATGCGACCCCGGGCTGGCATTACAACGACGACCCCTTCACGAAGGAGAAGGAGCGGACCTGGTCGATCTGGCGCGGCTACCAGAAGGTCACCGTCTACAAGGGCGACGTGGGCACGACCCGTTCGAAGACGGTGAAGCTGTTCATGCAGGGCATGAACGCCGACAAACGCAAGGACGGAACCACCCGCACCGCCGTCGTCAAGGGCATTGACCTGGACAACGCTGCCGGGGTCACGACCGACAACCTCGACGTGGCCGACACAGATGACCACGACTACTACGCGGGCCAGCTGCGCCAGGAGATCATCTACAACGGCACAACCGCGATCTCGACGACGATCAACAACCTGTGGTCCCAGCAGACCGCGAGCCAGCAAAAGTCGTACGCGGCCATCACTGCGCACTTCGTGCAAACGGCCCGCACCTACAGCGACACGTACCTGACGGCCGCACAGAAGTGGCGTATCGCAGCGACGTCGAACACGTACGACACGACGTACGGCTCAGTCACTTCGGTCGAGAACCACGGTGACTGGTCCGTCACCGGCGACGAGACCTGTACCCGTACATGGTATGCGCGCAACGATGCCAACGGCCTGACCGCACTGGTCTCCCGTACCCGTACGGTCGCCAAGTCCTGCGCCACGACGGATGCCTCGCTCTCGCTGCCGGCCAACTCCGACGCCCGCGGGGACATCCTGTCCGACACGGCGACGGTGTTCGACAACCCGTCGGCCACCGGCTGGGCACCCGACCAGGTCCCGACCCTGGGCCTGGCTACCTGGACGGGCCGCGCGAAGGCCTACCCGGCCGCCTCCGGCACCGCCGAACGCAACCCGCTGCCAGCCACCGGCTGGCAGACCATGACGTCCACCACCTTCGACACGGCCACCGCCAAGTTGGGCCGACCGCTGAAGGTGACGGACGCCAAGGGCCGTACCACGACGACCGCCTACTTCCCGGCGGCCGCGGGCCCGTTGACCACCAAGGTCATCACCAAGCCGAAACTGGCCTCCAACAGCCAGGCGCACCAGACGACCACGGTCTACGACCCGGCACGCGGCGCCGAAAGCTACGCCCTCGACCAGAACCTCAAACGCACCGAGAACACCTACGACGCCCTCGGACGCATCACGGCGACCTGGCTGCCGAACCGCTCCAAGTCCGCGAACGACACCCCGAACGTCAAGTACGCCTACGGGCTGGAGCGCGACAAGGCCCCCTGGTCCTCGGTTGCCACGCTCAAGGCCGACGGCATCAGCTACACCACGACCTACTCCCTGTACGACTCTCAGTTGCGTCCCCTCCAGACCCAGAGTCCGTCGCCGCAGGGCGGCCGGGTCCTGACCGACACGCGCTACGACAGCCGCGGCCTCGCCTACGAGGCGTACGCCGACGTCTACGACAATTCCACTGCCCCCAACGGCACCTACACCCAGACACCGTACGGCGGCGGCAGCCAGACCGAGACGCAATTCGACGGCGCCGAACGTGCCACGACGTCGACGCTGCTGGTGGACGGTGTGAAGAAGTGGGCGACCACCACGACCTACACCGGTGACTCGACGGCCACCACGGCCGTCCAAGGCGGCAACGCCACCCGCACCATCACCGACGCCCTCGGCCGCGCCGCGGAAACGCGTACCTACGCGGGCACCGCGCCCAATGACACCGCCTACGGCTCCACCACCGGCACGTCGTACACGAGGGTCAGCTACACCTACACCCGCGACGGCAAGCAGGAGACGATCACCGGCCCGGACGACACCAAGTGGTCGTACGTGTACGACCTCTTCGGCCGTCAGGTGAGGGCAGTGGACCCGGACAAGGGCACCACGGTCACCGCCTACACCGAGCTGGACCAGGTCGACATGACCAAAGACGCCGAGAACCAGATCCTGCTCTACGGCTACGACGAACTGGGCCGCAAGACAGGCCTGTGGCAGACCAGCCGGACCGACGCCAACAAGCTCGCCGCCTGGACATTTGACAGTATCGCCAACGCCAAGGGGCAGGCGACCGCCTCGATCCGCTACGAGGGAGGCGTGAAGGGCGACGCCTACACCCGGCAGACCACCGCCTACGACAGCCTCTACCGGCCCACCATTACGACTCTCACACTGCCGGACGATGACCCGCTGGTGGCCTCCCTCGCGATCGCGGCCACCAGCACCGTCGAGACGTCCTACCGACTCGACGGAACGGTCGGCACCAGCAAGGAACCGGCCGCCGGCGGCCTCGACGCCGAAACCCTGGAGTACCGCTACAACAGCGCCGGCCTGAACAACGAACTTTCGGGCAAGGCCGGTTACCTGCTCGCGACCGACTACACCGCGCTCAGCCAGATCGGCCAACTACAGATGGGCACGGCGACCAGCACCAAGCGTGTCTTCGCCACCAACACCTACGAGAAGGGCACGGGCCGGCTGCTGAACGCGGCCGTTGACGATCAGACCCGCGGCCCGGTCCAAGACCTGACCTACGGCTACGACCAGGTCGGCAACGTCACGTCCCTCTTCGACAGCGGTGATATCGGCACGGGTACGGACAACCAGTGCTTCGCGTACGATGCCCAGCGCCATCTGACCGAAGCCTGGACGCCGAAGACCGCGGACTGCGCGACCTCCGGCCGGACGGTGACCAACCTCGGCGGCCCGGCCCCGTACTGGACGTCGTACTCCTACACCACCTCCGGCCAGCGCAAGACCGAGAAGCAGAATACCTCCACTCCAGTCACCACCACATACTGCTACGACGCGGCGCGTCCGCACGCGCTGACGGCCACCACGGCCGGCAGCACTTGCACGGGCGTGGCCGCGCAGTACACGTACGACGACACCGGCAACACCGAGAAGCGTGTCGAGAAGGCGGGCTCCGCCACCAGCCAGAGCCTGGACTGGAACGACGAGGGCAAACTCGCCAAGCTCACCGAGGGCACATCGGCAACCAACTACGTCTACGACGCTGACGGTTCGCTGCTCATACGGCGCGACACCGCCAGCGCGGGTGAGACTGTCCTATACCTCGGCGCCACCGAGATTCATCTCAAGTCGGGACAGAAGTGGGCCAACCGCTACTACACGGCGGCCGGCGCCACCATCGCTCTGCGTACCAACCAGGGTGGCACGGAGAAACTCAGCTTCCTCGCCGCCGACCACCACGGCACCAGCTCGGTCGCTATCACCGCAGATGCCACGCAGGCGCTGACCAAGCGCTACACCACGCCGTTCGGCACGCGCAGGGGAGCGACGACCGGCGTCTGGCCGGACGACAAGGCGTTCCTCGGCATGCCGACTGACACCGGTACCGGCCTCACCCATGTCGGGGCACGCGAGTACGACCCGTCGACGGGCCAGTTCATCAGCGTCGACCCGCTTCTCGCTCTCGAACAGCACCAGTCCCTCAACGGCTACAGCTACTCCGACAACAACCCTGTCACCACATCCGACCCCTCCGGTCTCTCGAACCTGATCTCCTGCGAGGGGGATGAGTGCGGTGGGGAGGTTCGGTTCAAGGAGTCCCATGCCGCTCCGGACTTTGGATCGGGGCAGACGTGGGAGGAGAAGTACCCCTGGGAGACCTCGCACTACGAGTACTACGACCCCAACGCGACCTACTGTGACGCGTATTGCCAGATGCAGCTCCAGGCGGTCCTGTTCACTCCGGCCGTCAACCCGGGCCAGTGTGGATCCACTATCGGCGGAACGGCGTGTCCGGGATTCCTGACGCCTGGACAGATCCAAGCCCAGACCGTCCTCTCGATGATGGACCTGACCGGGGCCCTTGCCGGGGTCTCCTGCATACAGAACCCGACCAAACTCGGCTGCGGGTTCGCGATGGCCGGTGCCGTTCCGCTCTTCGGCAAGGGCTTCAAGGGTGGCAAGATCCTGCTCGATGGCATCGACGGTCTGGATAACCTGCCCAAGAAGCTGCCCGGCGAGCTGGACTTCCCGGCCTTCACCGAAGGGAAGACGGCGGCCTTCTCCGACGGCAACTATCTCGTCAGCGGTTACGGCAGTGACGTCGCCGAAGGGTTTGCGCGGGCCCCTGTCGAGGATGTCGGCAACCTTTTCTCGCAGCGTCAGCCGTTCTTCATGGACAACGCGGCGGGCGATGGTGCCTACTACCTCAGCCACGCGGAGAAGCAGGCAGTCACGCTGAGCCCAGGGAGTCCGGTGGTGGTGACGAAGCCGATGTGCGACAACTGCTTCCAAGGATTCACTGATGTCGCACGTGATACCGGTCAGTCGCAATACGTGCTGGATCCCAGTGGGCTTTATGTATTCAAACCCAACTGAAACTGAATAATGAAGGGCGTGTTCGTGCTATAATGCGCGAGTACGCTCTTTATTCTTTATCTTGCACTTATTCCCATTACTTTCTTCCGGAGTCATGATGGATCGCGCTGACAGGAACAACCTCTTGGAGCAGGCTCAGGAGACGGTCCGCGGATTGCGATCCGGGAATTCCGGAGCGGTGCAGCGTATCCGCGAGCTGTTTCCTGACGTGCGGCAGGTCGCGGACTCCGGCGACTCTGAATTCCAGGAGCTGGTCGGTGGCGTCGCGCTGGAGTACATGAAGAATTATGAGGCCGCGTACTGGTATCTCGGCCAGGCTGCGAAGGCAGGGAATCCAGCGGCGCAGCGTGGACTCGGATTCCTTTTCTTCCAGGGTCTGGGTATCGCCAAGGACGTGGAAAAGGCGCTGGACCTCTTCCGGATGGCGGCAGCGGGAGGTGATGCAGCGGCGAAGCTCAATCTGGCTGAAATGCACCTCAGAGGGGATCTGGTGTCGAAGTCCGAGAAAAAGGCGCTCCGATACTTCGAAGAGGCGTCTTCGGCCGGGATGGAGGCAGCCTCGCGTCGTCTGGGGGAATTGAAGCTAGCCGACGGGGATTTCTCTGCGGCCCGGCGGTATCTGGAAGTGGCGGTCGACCAGGGGTCATACCGCGCTCTCAAGGACCTGGCGTCCATGTGCCGGGACGGCGTCGGCGGCGAGGTCGACCGGGTCCGCGCCGTCGGCTGCTACCTGAAATTGCTGGACGTGGGCGACGGCGACGGAATGCACGAGGCGCACCAGTTGGCCGACCTGATGACCGACGCGGAAATCAGGGAAGCGGCCTCTTGGGCGAATCACGTCGCCGAAGGTGAATCTCTCATTAGACGAGCTCGCCGCTGAAGTCGTGCAGGGTGAGTGGCGTGACGGCGGAAGGCCATCCGGTCCACGTCTTGGGAGAGCATTTTGGGCCGTCCTTGCGAGTGCAGAAATCCCAATCCATTTGTCACCGGACAGGTTCATCGTGGAAGGATCAACGGCGTTCGAGGCTCATGGAGTTGCTGTGCGCGGTGGGGTGACGGGGCGGCGATCTTTTCGGTACTCGTCAATGAGCCCTTTCCAAGCTGGCGGTGCTGACCGCGAGTTGGACCATCCTGTGTAACGACGAAACTCCTGGTAGACGGGTTCTCGACCAAGATCACCTGCGTCCGCCAGGAGCTTCGCGTGCTTGTTTACCCGTCCTCGATTGATCTGTCCAGCCGCACCTTGCGGTTCCTGACCGAACAACTGACAGTGCAGGAGGCGGGAGATCGGGACACGGCGGCGCCGACTTTCTGCGGCACGCCAGGCATTGCTCGCCCTGGCCCATCTGTGGTGCGGTGATACCTACGCCCAGCTCGCTGCCGGATTCGACATCGGGATCGCCACGGTCTACCGCTATATACGCGAAGCTGTCGAGGCCCTGGCCGCCCTCGCGCCTTCACTCGCCGAGGCGATGCGGACGATCCACCGGATCGCTGCGGACTCCCCGTACTGTTGAGTCGGCACGGAGCGCGGTGCCGGTGTTGCCATCGGTCCGTTTCTCCGTGCCGCTCGCCGAACCCGGCGTGCGGCTCTCACCGCACCGGGCTCTCCACGGTCTCTGCCGTTCAAGCGTGGTGGAGTGTCCAGGGGTTGGGATCGTGTTGCCCCGGTATCGGTAGCGGGTGACCGCGATCGAGACCATGGGGAACAGTTCGATCCCGTCCGCCGAGAGTTTGTGCCACCGGCCGTTGCGGTCGGTGAAGCGTCGGCGGACGTCCTTCCACCTCCAGCGGTGCAGCACCATCCACCAGCTGGTCACCCGTCGCCATACGAACTGGTCCAGGGATTTCAGCGTGGTCTTGCATACCGCGTGCCTGAAGTAGTTGACCCAGCCGCGCAGAATCGAGTTGATCCTCTTCAGCACGGTCCCCGGGTCCTGCTGCGACGTTCTGTTCGTCAGGGCACGGATCTTGTCCTTCAGCTGCCGGATGGGTCTCTTGGCGATGAAGGTGTAGACGTACCACTTGTTCGAGCCTCGCTTGCGGCGCCACTGGATGTGGAACCCCAGGAAGTCGAACCCGTCCGACATGTGCACGATCTGCGTCTTGGCCGGTGACAGCCTCAGCCCGAGAGGGTGCAGTACGTCGGCGATGTCCTCGCGCAGGCGGGCGACGTCATCACGGCTGCCGTCGACCAGGACGACGAAGTCGTCCGCGTAGCGGACGATGCGCCAGTTCGGGCGGCCGTGGTGACGGTGGTGTGCCCGCCTGCCTCTGGTGGACATCCTCCCGCCCGGCTCCCATGGCTCCATCACGCGCTCGTCGAGCGCGGACAGGGCGATGTTCGCCAGCAGCGGGGAGAGGATGCCGCCCTGCGGAGTGCCGGTGAAGGTCTCCTCGCGACCGCCGCTCTCAGTGAGGACGCCGGCCTTGAGGAACGCCTTGACCAGCAGCAGCACGCGCTTGTCCTTGACTCTCGCGCGCACTCGGTCCATCAGGGCCGTGTGGTCGATGGAGTCGAAGCACGCCTCGATATCCGCATCCAGCACCCAGCGGTAACCGTTGGCGCCGTAGCGGTGGATCTCGGCGATCGCGTCGTGTGCGCGCCGCATGGGCCGGAAACCGTAGGAGACCGGCAGGAAGTCGGCCTCGAAGATCGGCTCCAGCACCAGCTTGAGAGCTGCCTGGACCACCCGGTCGGAGACGGTCGGGATGCCGAGCTTGCGCACCTTCCCGCTCCCGCCGGGCTTGGGGATCTTGCGTTCGCGCACCGGCAGCGGGCGGAATTCACCCGTCTTCAGTACGTGGCGCAGGTCCTCCAGGTAGTCCGGGAGGCAGAGTTCCCGCTCGACGTTGACGACCGTGAGGCCGTCGACGCCCGGGGTCCGGGCTCCCTTGTTGCCCGCGACCCGTTCGAACGCCACGAGCAGCGTCGCCGGGTCGCATATGAGGTTGAACAGATCGTCGAACCTGCGGCCATGGTTGGCCGCCGCCCAACGGTGAAGCTTGGTCTGCATCCCCGATACCCGCTGGTGAGACCCCAACGGGGCCTCGGGAGCACCGCTGTTCAGCGGTGCGTCTTTCGGCATTGCATCATCCTTCCCTTCTCGAAACCGCTGCCGCCCTTCCCCATGTGCCGGGCTCTCCCCGGCTCGGAGTACTACGGCGGCTCCGCCCCGTCCCGGTCCGATCGGCCGACGATGGACCCAGCCCTCCGCCCGAGCCGGATGCGCGGCAGGAGGGCGGAACCGGGACGGTTCCCGTGTTCGCTCGCTGTTCGATCGTCGGGGTAGGAGCCCGGCTATGCCCCCGCGGCCTCGCCACGGCTACCCCGCAGCACTTCACCGTGGCCTCCCCGCGCGACCGAAATAGACCGCTCGGAAAGTTCCCCGCCGGCCGAATATCCAGCAGGGACGCACCGCATCCAGCCCTCATCCACCAGGTTCGAGCTGGCGTGCCTTAAGGAGGCGTAGACGCCGGTTCCTCGCGTTCTCCTCTCCGTCTCGCTTGCCGGACCCGCACCATCTGGCAGTACTGGCACGTCCCGGCTTTGTCGGGGCTGCTTCCCGCCCTCCCCGGCACCTCCCGGTTCAGGCGGCCCCCAGCTTCAACCGCCCTGCTGCGACAGGGCGATGGCGGTGGTCTTTCACCTCCACTCGAACAACAAGCGCCTCACGGCGCACACTCCGGGAAACACAAGCGCCACGGCATGAACATCCAGGTCCTCGCCGATCCGTTCGGACGCCTGCTCTGGGCCTCGCCGGCTCTGCCCGGCGCGACCCACGATCTCACCGCCGCCCGTACGCACGGGATCATCGAAGCCCTCGCCGACGCAGGGCTCAAATGCTGGACGGACAGTGATGATGGGCGATGGCGTCACCGACAGATCTGTCCCTTGGGCTGACTGACCGGAATCTCGTGTCCTTGCCTTGATCCGTCGATATGTCGGTGACGCCATCGCACGTGGCCGGCCAGTGGCATCGTGACTTCATAGGTGCTTGTGCGAGAAGACCCGTCACTGTCGTGTCCGCCTGCCTCGACTGGCGCGTGTTGCCCTGTCAGCACGATGAGAAGGCAGTAGCTCCAACATGATCGACCAGCAGCCCGAGAAGGAAGTCTTCGCCGGAGTCGACACCCACACCGACACCCACCACGCCGCCGTCATGGACCCGCTGGGACGTCCACTCGCCGACCGAGAATTTCCCACGACCACCCAGGGATACCGCGCCCTGTTGATGTGGCTCATCACGTTCGGCCACGTACAGGCGGTAGGTGTGGAGTGCACCGGCTCACGGCGCCGGACTGACGACGGTGCTGAGCGCGGCCGACCTGACGCTGGTCGAGGTCAAAGCCCCCGACCGGGGAACCCGACACGCCCGCGGCAAGTCCGACCCGATCGACGCCTATGCCGCCGCCCGCGCAGCAGCCTCAGGACGAGCTACTGCCATCCCCAAGTCCCACACTGGCACGGTGGAAGCCCTTCGCCAGCTGCGTGTGGCTCGCGCGTCCGCGATCAAGGCCAGAACCCAGGCGATCAACCAACTCATCGGCCTGCGGGTGACCGCTCCCGAACCTCTGCGCGCATCGCTCACAGGGCTCACCCGCGCCACCCTGGTCAACCGCTGCCTTCGGCTGCGGCCAGGAGCTGACCTCACCTGCCCCACGGACGCCGCCCGCTACGCACTGCGGCAACTGGCACGCCGCATCCGCATGCTCACCGAGGAGATCGACGAGGTCACCGAACGCCTGGCATTGCTCACCACGTCCGCCGGTCCTGAGCTCGTCGCACTGTTTGGCTTGGGCACCGAGACCGCCGGTCAACTCTTGGTCACGGCCGGCGGCAACCCCTAACGCCTGCGCGCGGAAGCCGCGTTCGCCGCTCTGTGCGGCGCCGCTCCAGTTCCGGCCTCCTCCGGACGCACCGACCGACATCGACTCAGCCGAGGCGGAGACCGCCAGGCCAACCGCGCCCTCCACATGATCGCTGTGGTGCGAATGCGCTACTGCCCCCGCACTCGCGCCTACGTTGCGCGCCGCACCCAGCAGGGACTGACCAAGAAGGACATCATCCGTTGCCTCAAACGCTTCATCGCCCGCGAGGTCTACCACGCTCTCACCCGCACTCACGCGTGCAGTACTACTTCGACGACTTGACTTCTATAGGAGCATCGGTGATGCTTCCGGGCTGGGATCCTTGATCGACTGCCGTGATGGAGTTCCGGCACGGAGGAACCTTTGGAGTGGCAAGAAGTAGCCGCCGAATCAGTGCTCTCTACGACTTGAGTTCCACAGCCTATGGTGCTGTCTTGGGTGCGGAAATGGGAGCTGACCTATGGAAACGCCTGTGCGCACGCTGGGGCGGGCAGGGCGCTAGGTCCGTACTTCCCGGGTCGCTGAATCAGATGGTTTGACGGTCTTGCCGGCCGTGTTGGTCCGGGTGCGTCGATGATTTCCTGGTCCCCAAGGCTACGGACGGAACGCCCTCGCGTGGAGGTCGTAATTGAGTCCGTGGTGACCAAGCGCCTGGCCGCTCTGCCTGTTGCTGCTGAGTTTCTGCGTCGGCTGGACGTCGCGGGGATCGATCGTCGACGGGCTGCGGCCACCGGATTCGCGGGCGGACCTGACGCACGGCCAGGTGATCGAGGTGCTGGTGGCGAACCAGTTGACCGCTCCTGCGCCGCTGTTCCGCGTCGGGGACTGGGCGTACTCGTGTGAGGCCGTCAAGGGTCTTGGTGGAGGCCGAGGCGTGTCCCGGCTGGTGCGTTGAGGGGTCTCATCGGTGTCTTGCTCGGGGCTTCGGCGACCAGCGGCGTTGTCGCGTCCGGCCGGTGGCAGCAAACCGTCTCCTCAGGGATACCACCGGAACTCGAAGATGTCCATGGCGAGACGCCGACGTATCACGGGTAGGAGGGCCGGGTGACCGGACCTCCTACCCGATTGATGCTCTGTCAGAAGAGCGGCTCAGGCCCAACTTCCGAGAAGTATCCTCCGCGGATACCTACAGCGAGGATCCCGGGGACGACCGTCGGCGACTCCCAGTCGGCGAAGAGCACGACGGCACAGACGACTTGCGCGGACCTGGGCGCGCACACGGAAACGCCCCGGTGGGCGTCAGGGAAGTCACAAGGGTCGTCCGGGCCTCGCAGGGCACTGTCCGCAGGCTCGTTGCTCGCGGCCTGTACGGGCCGTGCAGGGACTGCCTTGACGGCGTCCTGGGCGGCTGGCGCGTTGTGAAGTGCGGCTGCTGCTGGTGCGCCGGTTACAGGCGCTTGGCTGTGCGGTCGCGCAGCAGCAGCCACTGAGTCGCGTCGGCGCCGCCTGCCGCGCGGCCAGTCCGTGCAGTGAGAAACGATCTTCAGTCCAGGATGTGAAATAGCCACTGACCTGCGTTGATCCTGTGCTTGATAATTCTGGCTGTGGGTATCGCCACATCCTGGGCGGCGGGGCCGACCGTTAGGGTCTGTGCACTGCCTACAAAAAGTCACGGCCACGCGAGCACCGGGGCCGATGAGAGCACCGGTGGCGCACCTCCCGTCCCTCCGGTCCGGAGGAGGACCCATGGCGTTCGGCTGGATCGACGAGCAGGCGCGGGCGCGCCGCCGCGCCGGACTCGTGCGCACGCTGCGGCCGCGCCCCGCCGACTCCCCGCTCCTGGATCTCGCGAGCAACGACTACCTCGGCCTCGCCCGCCATCCGGAGATCACCGAGGCCGCCGCCGCGGCGGCGAGAACCTGGGGCGGCGGAGCCACCGGCTCCCGGCTGGTCACCGGCACCACCGAACTGCATGCCGAACTCGAACGCGAGCTGGCCGACTTCTGCGGCTTCGAGTCCGCGCTCGTCTTCTCCTCCGGTTACGCGGCCAACCTGGCCGCTCTCACCGCGCTCGCGCCGCACGGTTCCCTCGTGGTCTCGGACGCGGGCAACCACGCCTCGCTGATCGACGGCTGCCGGCTGGCCCGCGGCACCACACAGGTCGTCGCGCACACCGACCCGGACGCGGTACGCAAGGCGCTCGGCACTCACAGTGGACCGGCCGTCGCCGTCTCCGACACGGTGTTCTCGGTGGACGGGGACGCGGCCCCGCTGGCCGATCTCGCGACCGCCTGCCGCGAGTCCGGGGCCGGACTGATCGTCGACGACGCGCACGGGCTCGGCGTGCTGGGCGACGGCGGCCGGGGTGCTCCGCAGGCGGCGGGCCTCGCGGGCGCCCCGGACGTCGTCGTGACACTCACGCTGTCCAAGTCGCTCGGCAGCCAGGGCGGCGCCGTCCTCGGCCCCGCACCCGTCATCGACCATCTGGTCAACGCGGCGCGCACCTTCATCTTCGACACCGGTCTCGCCCCCGCGGCGGCGGGCGCCGCCCTGGCCGCGCTGCGGCTGCTGCGACGGGAGCCGGAGCGCGCCGCACGGGCGTGCGCGGTGGCGACAGCACTGCACAGCGGCCTGACGGCACAGGGCCTGGAAGCGGTACGACCGGACGCCGCGGTCGTCTCCGTGCGCGCGCCGTCACCCGAACGAGCCGTGCGGTGGGCCGCCGACTGCCGCGAGGCGGGGCTCGCGGTCGGCTGCTTCCGTCCGCCGTCGGTGCCCGACGGCATCTCCCGGCTGAGGCTGACCGCACGCGCGGACCTCACCGACCCACAGATCGAGCACGCCGTACGGGTGATCAGCGCGACCCGATGATGCTCAGCTCGGTGCTGCTCAGCTCAGCGCGGCGATGAATCCCTCCCAGGCGGCAGGGGCGAACAGCAGGGCGGGACCCGCCGTGTTCTTGGAGTCGCGGACGGCCACGAGTCCCGACCAGGTTCCCGGTCCGGGCCGCGCCGTCTCCACGCAGTTGTTCATTCCCGTACTACGGCTGCTGCGCAGCCAGCGCACGTCGTGCAGCGAAGTGCTGGAAGGTACGTACCGAGGCAGTGCAGACATGGTGCCTCCTCACGCGCCGTCACCTATCCCGGCGATGTAATCCAATGAGTCCTCGGGCGAAAGGGCTTGGATCCGAAGGGCGTTGAAGGCCTCGGTGTAGGCCTGAAGGTCTTCTTTCCGTTCGAGATAGAGGCTACTCGTCAAATGGTCGAGAACAACCACATCCAGATCAGATGTGTTCGGAAAAGAGAAGATAACGAAAGGCCCGGTGACGCCGATGTGCGCCCCGGCGCCGAACGGAAGGACCTGAAGCCGCACTTGAGGCAGGGTGGCGGCCTCCCGCAGCCGGTGCAGCTGGCTCGCCATGACGTCCGGGCCTCCGACGTCACGGCGCAGCACCGCCTCGTCCAGGACCGCGCACAGTTCAAGGGGCGGATTCGAACGCAGCACGTCCTGCCGGGCCAGGCGCACCTCGACGAGCGTGTCGAGCTTGCTGTCCTCAAGTCCCCCCACGGCGGCCCGCGTCACCGCACGGGCGTACTCGGGGGTCTGCAGCAGCCCCGGGACCACGGACGTCTCCAGCGTCCGCATCTCGCTGGCCTGGGACTCCAGGCTGATGAAGTCGCGGTACGTCGGCGGCAGGACGCCTCGGTAGGCGTGCCACCAGTGGTGCCGTCCGTGGCCCTCCGAGCCCGCCAGCACGACCAGCAGGTCCCGTAACTCGGGTTCCTCGACGGCGTACGCGTCCAGGAGCCGTTCCACGTCGGCGGGTTTGACCCCGCTGATGCCGGTCTCGATCCGGCTCACCTTCGACTGGTGCCAGCCGAGAATGCGGGCCGACTCACCGCTCGTGAGACCGGCGCCGACGCGCAATGCACGTAGTTCCGCACCGAGTTTGCGGCGGCGCACCGCGGGGCCGTACTCCATGGGCGTACTCCTTACTCCTTCCGAGCCACCCAAATACGGTCCTCCGTCGCAGAGTTCACCGCTTCGAGCGACAGATATATGCATATCTCGGTGGATCGCACCCGTGACCGGCCTGGTAATGGCAGTCTGGCGCGAAGCACCAGTCCGGGACCGTACTCGAACCATCCGCTCCGCGTCGGACCCCGGTCCCGTGGGAAAGGGACGACCGCGCCATGGCTGACCATCAGGAAGCATCCGTCACTCTGCCGAGCGATCCTGCCTCGGTCTCCGCGGCCCGGAAATTCGTCGCCGAAGTGCTGGCCGAATGGGGTCTGCCGGGGGACTCCGAAGGCGCCGACACCGTACGCCTGATCGTGTCCGAGCTAGCCACCAACGCCGTCCAGCACACCTTCGGGCAGTCACCCACCTTCAGGGTGGACGTCCGCCTCGACCGGGACGAGCATCTGCGCCTCGGCGTCACCGACAGCCACCCGCGTTTCCCCAGACGACTGCCGGCCGCCGTCCAGCAGGACAACGGACGCGGGATGGTGATCATCCGCTGGCTGACCGCGGAGTGCGGCGGCAGGCTCACCGTCCGGCCCACTCGTGAGGGCGGCAAGACCATCTTCATCGATCTGCCCTGGACGGCACCGGCCGAGCCGGTGTCCGCCGGGGGACCGCAGGAGCCCTGAGGCCGGGAGTTCCGGGACGCGTCTCCGCTGGGCTGCGCGGCGCTCACGCCGCCGGGCCCGAGTTTTCTCCCCGACCCGCGGTGGACGTGACGCGGTGCCGCACCAGCCGGGGCAGGACGACCCACAGTCCCAGACAGGTGGCCAGAGTGCCCGCGCCGGCGGCGATCCCGGCGCCACGCCCGAACGTCACGTCGACGACGAGAAGCACCGATCCGGTGAACGCCAGCATCAGCACGTACAGGCCGATATGGGTCAGCAGGGCGGAGACGCGCACGATGGCGGGTTTGACGTTCCGCTGGAACAGCGACCGGTGCAGGGCGGCCGGCGCCGTGAAGAGGGCGGCCGCCAGGAACGCGAGCAGGAGCGTGGTGACGTAGGTGGCGCGCTGTGCCATGTCGAGGGACGGGAAGCGCGGGGTGAAGGCGAGGGTCAGCAGGAAGGCGAAGAGGATCTGCACGCCGGTCTGGGTGACCCGCAGTTCTTGGAGGAGCTCGGCGAAATTACGGTCGGCGCGTTCGAGGGGGTTCTCGTCGCGCTCCGTGCGGGGACGTTGTTCCACCATGGTGGACGAGTATCCGGTTCGTCCCCATTTCACGCCTTGGCGGCGAGGGGTTCATGTCGCCCGGCGTGACGGCTGCGCGTCTCGTGAAGCGGCATGCGTCTCGTGGAGCGGCTGGTGCCTACCGCGAGGCTGTTGCGCGTCCCGCGAGGCGGCTGTGCGTCCGTGGGGCCGCTGTGCGTCCCGTGGGGCGGTGGCACACGGCGCCGCCGCCCCACGGACAGGTCAGCTGACCCGCCCGTACCAGACGCTCTTCGTCCAGATCTTCTGAAGCTTCACGACCTCCCCCGACTTCGGGGAGTGCCAGATCTTTCCCTTCCCGGCGTAGATGCCGACGTGGTACACGCTCCGGCCCGAGTGGAAGAACACCAGGTCTCCGGCCTTGCGCTTCGAGGCGGTGACATGGTGCGTCTTGTTGTACTGGGCCGCCGCCGTACGAGGCAGCTTCTTGCCCGCCTTCTTGAACGAGTAGAGCGTGAGCCCGGAGCAGTCGAATCGGCGCGGGCCGGCGGCCCCGTACTTGTACGGGGCACCCTTCTTGGAGGCCGCGATCTGAAGTGCCTTCGTCGCCGGAGTGGCCGCCGCGGCGTCGGATGCGACACCGGGGACCACGAGGCTGCCGCCCACGGCGGCGATGGTGAGAGCCGAGGCCGTCCCGGCCCTCGTCCACAGCGACGGGACACGATTGAGCGCAGTCATACGAAACCCTTCGTCAGCCGCCTGTGAAGGATGACCTGTCGGATTCGGGCTGGCGAAGTAGCCCGGCCGCGTACTGCGGCTTCACCCCAAGGACCGCCCGGATCTCTCCGGCGGACCGTCGTGCTGGGTCCTCCACTCCTGCCGATGCACATCTGTCGACCGGTCATCCGGGTGGCGGCAGGACTCGGCGTCCGCCCGGACCGCCCCGCCGGTGCGGCGGGGGCTTGTCGTCGGAAGGGATCTTCACGCATGGATGTCGGAAAATCCGAGCGGAAGCGGTGGTTTGTGGGCTTAGTCACCACTCACCCGTTCGGGTGGACACCCGCCGTTCGAGCGAGTGTCCAGGAGACCGACGACGCTCGTACCAGCGACGGAGGGCTCAACTCCGCATCCGCGCTACGCGCGTTGCGCAACTTGTCCGCGTCGTCGGAATGACCCGCGTCTACGCCAACCGGGGGTACGTCATCTGGTCCGTTTGAATCGCCGGCCGGACGCTTCGCCGGCCCGCCGCATCCGGTGTTTCAGGTGCCGGCGCGTGACGGCTCCTGGTGCCGACGTGTCAACGGTCCGGGTACCGGAATGTCAAGGGTCCAGGTGTCGGCGTGTCGCCGTTCCGCGTGGGGGCGCGTCAGCTGTCGGAGCTCGGCGGAAGGGTGACGCGGGCCGTCCGCCGTTCGCCGTCGAGGACGCGCAGGGCCTGTGCCAGGGTCGGGGCGTGCACCTCGCTCTCGCCCCGCTGGTGCATCAGCGCGAGGGCGTCCCGCAGTGCCGTCGCCTTGGCCACCAGTGCCTGAGCGGCCCGCAGGCCGCGGTAGGTGTCCCCGGCGCGGGCCGGATTGATGCGGCCGACCAGGTCGACCACGTCCAGGTAACGGTCGATCAACTCGGCTTCCGCGCGCGTCAGTGCGGGCAGCGGGGGCAGTTCGGGTGGGAGCATCTGCCGCTCACCTCGCGCCGGGTGTGGGCCGGGAGGCCTTGCGGCTCGGGATGATCCCGTCGATCAGTCCGTACGCTAGCGCCGCCGGCGCGTCCAGGATCTTGTCCCGCTCGATGTCCGCGGCGACCCGCTCCGGGCTCTGACCTGTGTGCCGCACGAGCATCTCCTCCAGCATCCTCCGAGTACGCGTCAACTCCTCGGCCTGGATGGCCAGATCAGAAGCCTGCCCGTGGATCGGCTCGGGAAACGAGGGCTGGTGGACCAGCACACGGGCACCCGGCAGCGCGAACCGTTTGCCCGGCGTGCCGCCCGCCAGCAGCACCGCCGCGGCCGACGCGGCCTGCCCGAGGCAGACCGTCTCCACTTCGCAGGTGACGAAGCGCATCGTGTCGTAGACGGCCGTCATCGCGCTGAACGAGCCGCCGGGGGAGTTGATGTAGAGCGAGATGTCCCGGTCCGGCGCCGCGTGCTCCAGGTACATGAACTGCGCCATCACGTCGTTCGCCGAGATGTCGTCGATCGGCGTCCCGAGGAACACGATCCGCTCCTCGAGCAGCTTCGAATACGGGTCCATGGTCCGCCGGCCCGAGCTCGTGACTTCGGTGAACTCGGGCAGGACATGGCGGGCGAACGGGTTGTCCATGGCTTGCGCCTCCTCGGTGTCGCGTCTGTAAAAAATGTACAGGACGTACGAATGACGCCGAAGGGTGCTCGCTGACAGCGAAAATCCCCGTGGAGCGTGGTGCTCCACCGGGATGCGGGGTACGGCGAGGATCGGGTGAGGGGTGAGGGGTGAGGGGTGAGCGTGCCGTGGGGCGTAGCCGGGAAGTGGTCCCGGCGGAGCCGAACCCGATCGTCCGCTCGCTCCAGGAGCCGTGTCCGGGCCCCGGTCTAAGCTGGAGGGCATGGCCTACGAGATTCCGGTGACGCAAGCCAGGGCTGAGCTCGCCGATCTGATCAACCGCGTGGTGTACGCGGGCGAGCGCGTCGTCGTGACGCGGCACGGGAAGCCTCTCGTCGCCCTGGTCTCCGCCGCCGACCTCGAACGCCTGGAGGCACTCCAGGACCCCGCCGAGGAGCAGGTGATCAGCTCCTTCTCCAAGGTCCGCGAGGCCGCGCCCGCGCCCCGCGAGCGCCAGAGGTTCGGCATCGCGGCCGAGCACCGGGGGCCCAACGCGTCGTAGCTGCCGGGCGGTTCGGCGGCTCGCGAAAGCCGTTCCCCGTGGGCGCGGTTGAGGTTGCGCGCTTCTCGTGGCGGGCCCGGCCGCGAGGAGATGCGGGTCAGTTCACCAGCACCCGCTCCCGCTCGGTGACCGTCTCGGTGGTGGTCGTACCGCGTCGGCTGAGCGTGTCACCCAGCAGTACCGCTCCCAGGCCGAGCGCGGCCCACCAGGTCAGGGTCAGTGCGGGCCCGGTCGCGGCGGCGCCGTCGAAGAACGACACCGAGCGCAGCAGCGACGTACCCGCGCCCGGCGGCAGCCACTGACCGATGGCCCCGACCGGCTCTGGCAGCATCTCCGGGGCGGAGGACGCTCCGGAGAAGGGGTTGCCGAGCAGGACGACCAGAAGTGCGCCGACCGCGATGCCGGGCGGCCCGACGAGCGCCGCGAGCCCCGCGACGGCGCCACTGACCGCCAGTGTCGACAGGCTCAGCGCGCCGGCCTCGGCCCACCAGTCGCCCGAGAGGATGCCCAGCCAGTTGTGGATGAGCGCGGCGGCCACCACCCCGACGAGGACAGCCGCGCCGGTCAGCGCGCCGACCGCCCGGAACCCGCGCAGCCCGAGCAGCGTGACGACGGATCCCGCCGCCACCCCGGCCAGCCCCATGGGGAGCACGCTCGACGTCAGGGCCGCGCCCCGCGGATCCTCCGCGGGGGCGGGAACCACGTCGACCGTCGTGACACTCGTCCCCTCCGGTGCCTGGCCCGCCACCGACTGCTGGAGCAACTGGGCGACGAGCGGGCTCGCGGCGGAAGCGGTCAGCAGCTTCGGGCCCTGGCCGGTGGCGACGATCACGCCGTATACGGTCCGGTCCTCGACGGCGTCCCTGGCGGCGGCCTCGTCGGCGTACCGGTGGATCTCGAAAGCGCCGTCCTGCCGGGCCAGTTGCTTCTCGATCGGAGCGGTCGCGGTCGCGGAACCCGCCACGCCCAGCGGCAGATCACGGGGCGCGGTACGCGCGGCGGGCCAGGCGAAGGCCCAGAGCGCGAATGCCACCAGTGCGGGGATCAGCATGATCACGGCGGCCATGTGGCGACGGTGTCGCGACGGTGGCGGGGCGGCCTCGGACGGGGGAGTGGAGGCGGAGGGCATGGTCGGTCTCCCTTGGTGCGGGCTTGGTGCGGTTAAAAAGAAGGATCGTTCGTTTTAGGGTCGTCCTCACCGTCCTGCCTCTCTGCCGCCTTGTCAAGAAGGAATGTTCGTTCTACGTTGGGGGCATGGCCCGCGTATCCCAGGAACACCTCGACGCCCGCCGCCGTCAGATCCTCGACGGCGCGGCCCTCTGCTTCGCACGCAACGGGTTCCACGCCACGTCGATGCAGGACGTACTGAAGGAGGTCGACCTCTCCGCCGGGGCCGTATACCGCTACTTCAGCGGCAAGGAGGAGCTGATCGGGGCCATCGTCACCGAGGTGCTCGATGAGGTTCGCGACGCCTTCGAGGAGGGCGCCAGGCAGAGCCCGCCGCCACCGCCGGACGTGCTCGTGGGATGGGTGATGGACAAGATGCTGCACCTGAAGCCGAAGCTGACCGTCGAGGGCGAGTCGGTCCTTCCGCGGCTGATCATCCAGGTGTGGGGCGAGACCCTGCGCAACGCGGAGCTCGCGGCGGTCATCAACGAGGGGTACGCGAAGGTCAGCGGGGTGTGGGAGAAGGTCGTCGAGGCCTACAAGGAGGCAGGGATGATGCGTGACGACGTGTCGCCCGCGAACCTCGCCCGCATCATGATCGCCCTGACCCAGGGGTTCCTGGCACAGATGGCGCTGTTCGGCCCCGTGCCCGTCGCGACGCTCCAGGACGGCCTGCGGGGGCTGATGAGCATGGAGGAGCCGGGTGCGCGGTCATGAGACGGTCACTCATGGCTACGATCGGAGCTCGCGCGGTCATGAGTGGATCAAAGGCTCGTTAACGTCGTTGAAACTCCGCCCAACTAGCCTGCGCATCCACGCCACCAGGGGTTTTGGTGGCTACGGCCACCGGACCCCGCACGGTCCGGAGCGAGGACTGTGAGGTGGGACGCCGTGCAACTGACCCCGCACGAGCAAGAGAGGCTGCTGATTCACGTGGCCGCGGATGTGGCCGAGAAGCGCCGGGCACGCGGGCTGAAGCTGAATCATCCCGAGTCCGTCGCGCTCATCACGTCGCACATCCTCGAAGGCGCGCGTGACGGCCGTACGGTCGCCGAGCTGATGTCCTCCGGACGCAAGATCCTCACCCGGGACGACGTCATGGACGGTATCCCCGAGATGATCCACGACGTCCAGGTCGAGGCGACCTTCCCGGACGGCACCAAGCTCGTCACCGTCCACGATCCGATCGTCTGACGGGGGAGCGAGCGTCATGATTCCCGGAGAGATCCTGTTCGCCGACGGACCCGTCGCCTTCAACGAAGGCCGTGAGGTCACCCGGCTGACCGTCCTCAACGCCGCCGACCGGCCCGTCCAGGTCGGCTCCCACTACCACTTCGCCGAGGCCAACCCGGGCCTGGACTTCGACCGCGCCGCCGCGCGCGGCAAGCGGCTGAACGTCGCCGCCGGCACCGCCGTGCGCTTCGAGCCCGGAATCCCCGTCGACGTCGAACTCGTCCCGCTCGCCGGTGCCCGCGTGGTGCCCGGACTGCGCGGCGAGACCGGAGGTGCCCTCGATGCCTGAGATCTCGCGTGCCGCGTACGCCGATCTGTTCGGCCCGACCACCGGCGACCGCATCCGGCTCGCCGACACCGATCTGCTGATCGAGATCGAGGAGGACCGCAGCGGCGGCCCGGGACTCGCCGGTGACGAGGCGGTGTTCGGCGGCGGCAAGGTCATCCGCGAGTCCATGGGCCAGTCACGCGCTACGCGCGCAGACGGCACCCCGGACACCGTCATCACCGGGGTGGTGATCATCGACCACTGGGGCATCGTCAAGGCAGACCTCGGCATGCGCGACGGACGGATCACCGGCATCGGCAAGGCGGGCAACCCCGACACCATGGACGGTGTGCATCCCGACCTGGTCATCGGTCCGGAGACCGAGATCATCGCGGGCAACGGGCGGATCCTGACGGCCGGCGCCATCGACGCGCACGTCCATCTGATCTGTCCGCAGATCGCCGACGAGGCGCTGGCCTCCGGTGTCACGACCCTGGTCGGCGGCGGTACCGGCCCTGCCGAGGGGTCGAAGGCGACGACGGTCACTCCCGGCCCCTGGCATCTGGCGCGGATGCTGGAGGCGATGGAGGGGTACCCGCTCAACTTCGGTCTGCTGGGCAAGGGCAACACCGTCTCGCGGGACGCGATGATGTCGCAGATCCGCGGCGGGGCGCTCGGCCTCAAGATCCACGAGGACTGGGGGTCCACGCCGGCCGCCATCGACGCGGCGCTGACCGTCGCCGACCGGACCGGCATCCAGGTCGCCATCCACACGGACACGCTGAACGAGTCCGGCTTCGTCGGGGACACCCTCGCCGCCATAGCCGGACGCGGTATCCACGCGTACCACACCGAAGGCGCGGGCGGCGGCCACGCGCCCGACATCATGAGCGTGGTCTCCGAGCCGCACGTACTGCCCAGCTCCACCAACCCGACCCGGCCCTACACCGTCAACACCGCCGAGGAACACCTCGACATGCTGATGGTCTGCCACCACCTGAACGCGTCGGTGCCCGAGGACCTGGCCTTCGCCGAGTCCCGTATCCGGCCGTCGACGATCGGGGCCGAGGACATCCTGCACGACCTCGGCGCCATCTCGATCATCTCCTCGGACGCCCAGGCCATGGGCCGGGTCGGCGAGGTCATCATGCGGACCTGGCAGACGGCGCACGTGATGAAGCGACGCCGCGGTGCCCTCCCCGGCGACGGCCACGCGGACAACCGCCGAGTACGTCGCTATGTCGCCAAATACACGATCAACCCGGCGCTCGCGCAGGGTCTCGCCCGGGAGATCGGCTCCGTCGAGACCGGCAAGCTCGCCGACCTCGTGCTGTGGGAGCCCGCGTTCTTCGGGGTCAAGCCGCACCTGGTCATCAAGGGCGGGCAGATCGCCTACGCGCAGATGGGCGACGCCAACGCCTCCATCCCCACTCCGCAGCCGATCCTGCCGCGGCCGATGTTCGGGGCGATCGGACGGGCACCGGCGTCCAACTCGTTCAACTTCGTCGCTCCGCTCGCCATCGAGGACGGGCTGCCCGAGCGGCTCTCCCTCGGCAAGCGCTTCGTCGCCATCGAGTCGACGCGAGCGGTCACCAAGGCCGACATGCGCGAGAACGACGCGCGGCCACGCGTGCAGATCGACCCCGACAGCTTCGCCGTGCACATCGACGGGGAGCTGGTCGAGGCGACTCCGGCCGCCGAACTGCCCATGGCCCAGCGTTACTTCCTCTTCTGATGAGCAGGTTCTGATGAGCAGGGCAGCGCTTCTCGTCCTGGCCGACGGCCGCTTCCCCGCCGGGGGGCACGCGCACTCCGGCGGAGCCGAGGCGGCCGTCAAGGCCGGGCGGATCACGGGCGCGGCGAGTCTTGAGGACTTCTGCCGGGGACGGTTGCACACGGCGGGGCTCGTGTCGGCCTCGCTTGCCGCGGCCGCCGCGATCGGGGTCGACCCGTCGGCGCTGGACACGGCCGCGGACGCCCGTACGCCGTCTCCCGCGTTGCGTGCCGCGGCGCGCCGGCTCGGGCGACAGCTCATGCGGGCGGCTCGTGCGACCTGGCCGTCCGCCGAACTCGACGCGCTGGCGCGGGAGTTCCCCAAGGGGGCGCATCAGCCGGTGGTGCTCGGGCTGGCGGCGCGGGCTGCCGGGCTGGGGCCGGAGGACGCCGCGTACTGCTCCGTGTACGAGGCGGTCAGTGGGCCGGCCTCGGCGACGGTGCGGTTGCTGAGTCTGGACCCCTTCGACGCGACCGGGGCGCTGGCCCGGCTGGCGCCGGAGCTGGACCGGGTGGCCGGGCAGGCGGCCGACGCGGCTCGCCGTGTTGTCGCAGAGGGAGTGGATGCGCTGCCTGCCGCCTCGGCTCCGTTGCTGGAGATCAGCGCGGAGGTGCACGCGGCCTGGTCTGTACGTCTGTTCGCGTCGTAGGAGTTTTTTCGCCCCCTCCGCCCCTTCCCGTCCCTTGTCTCTGGGGGCTGCGCCCCAGACCCCCCTGTCGCGCTTCGCGCTCGTCCTCAAACACCGGACGGGCCAGAAAAGATCTTCAGCCTCGGCCGGGGCTGAAAAGCCGTCATCTGGAGCCGCCGTCATGCACCTCGACCACTCCCACGAAGGATCCTCCGCTCTCAGCGCCGACGCCCACCGTCCCGACGGGGCTCGCCGTGCCCTCCGGATCGGGCTCGGCGGGCCCGTGGGCTCGGGGAAGACCGCGACCGTCGCCGCGCTCTGCCGGTCGCTGCGCGAGGAGTTGTCCCTCGCCGTCGTCACGAACGACATCTATACGCGGGAGGACGCCGAGTTCCTGCTGCGGGAAGCCGTGCTGCCGCCCGAGCGGATCACCGCCGTCGAGACCGGGGCCTGCCCGCACACAGCCATCCGGGACGACATCTCCGCCAACCTCGAAGCGGTCGAGGACCTGGAGGACGAGGTCGGGCCGCTGGACCTGATCCTCGTCGAGTCCGGCGGTGACAACCTCACCGCGACCTTCTCCAAGGGGCTGGTCGACGCGCAGATCTTCGTGATCGACGTGGCGGGCGGGGACGACATCCCGCGCAAGGGCGGACCCGGGGTCACCACCGCAGACCTGCTGGTCGTCAACAAGACCGACCTCGCGCCGTACGTCGGGTCTGATCTGGCCCGGATGGCGGCCGACGCCAAGGCGCAGCGGGCCGAACTGCCCGTGGTGTTCCAGTCGTTGCGGGCCGAGAGCGGGGTCACGGACGTCGCCGCGTGGGTGCGGGAGCGGCTCGCCGCGTGGACGGCATGACGGCGGGGGTACGGGCCCACGCGCGGATCGCGGCTCGGGACGACGGCCGGGGCGGTACCTCGCTGCCGGTACTGGAGGGCGACGGGCCGCTCGCCCTGCGGCGCACCCGGGGGCTCGGATCCGAGGCGCGGGTCATGCTCGTCGGCGCGATGAGCGGCCCGCTCGGCGGTGACCACTTCACCGTGGAGGCGGCGGTCGCCGAAGGCGCCCGGCTGCACATCGGATCGGCGGCCGCCACCATCGCCCTGCCGGGACAGGCCAAGGGCGAGTCGCACTACGACGTACGCCTGAAGGTGGCCGACGGCGCTGAACTGCACTGGCTGCCCGAGCAGTTGATCTCCGCCAACGGAAGTGACCTGAACGTCTCCTCGCGCGTCGAACTGGCGGCGGGCGCCCGCCTCGTCTTCCGGGAGGAGCAGGTGCTCGGCCGCGCGGGTGAGGAACCCGGGCGGATCGGCAGCCGTCTCACCGTGCTGCTCGGCGGAAAGCCGCTGCTGGACCAGGAGGTGACGTGCGGACCCGGCGCCCCCGGCGGCTGGGACGGTCCCGCCGTCCTGGCGGGACATCGCGCGCTCGGGCAACTCCTCGTCGTACGGCCGGAGTTCGCACGAGAGCCGGTCCAGGCGCAGCTGCTGGGGGAGTGCGCCTCGCTCGTGCCCCTCGCCGGGCCCGCCGCACTCGTGACCGCGCTGGCGTCCGACGCGCTGCGGCTGCGGCGGGTGCTGGACGAGGCGCTGAACTCGCTCTGCGGAGACGCGTGACGGGGGTTTCTCCGCTCAACGGAACAACTCTCACCGGTTATCGGATTAGTAAAGAAACCATCGCCGCATCTGTTCTCAGGTACCTCACAGCCGAAAGGATCCCCGTACCAATCGAAACGATGTACGGGGAGGTCCCACTTGAGGGGCATCAGACCGACGAAACGGGTGACAGCGCTCGGTTCGGCCGGAGCGCTCGTCACGGCGACCCTGATAGCCGGAGCGGTGGCGGCTCCGTCGGCCACCGCGAGTGCCGGCCGTGGTCAGGACCGTGAGGCCCGTGGCGCGGCCGTCGCCGCGGCCAAGGCCGCCAAGGCCGGGATCGACTGGCAGGACTGTCCGGCCGACTGGGGCTTCGTGAAGCCGATCCAGTGCGGCTGGGTCACTGTCCCGCTCGACTACGCCCACCCGAACGGCAAGCAGATCAAGCTCGCTGTCGACCGGATCGGCAACACGGGCACGAAGGCGGAGCGACAGGGCGCCCTCGTCTACAACCCGGGCGGCCCCGGCGGTTCCGGTATGCGTTTCCCGACGCGGGTGACCAACAAGAACCCGATCTGGGCGAACACGGCCAAGGCGTACGACTTCGTGGGCTTCGACCCGCGCGGTGTCGGGCACTCGGCGCCCATCTCCTGCATCGACCCGCAGGAGTTCGTGAAGGCGCCCAAGGCCGACCCCGTGCCGGACTCCGAGGCGGACAAGCGTGCACAGCGCAAGCTGGCCGCCGAGTACGCGGACGGCTGCGCCGAGCGCAGCGGCGCGATGCTGCCGCAGATGACCACGCCGAACACCGTGCGCGACCTGGACGTCATCCGGGCGGCGCTCGGCGAGAAGAAGCTCAACTTCCTGGGCGTCTCCTACGGCACCTACATCGGCGCCGTCTACGGCACGATGTACCCGGGGCACGTCCGGCGCATGGTCGTCGACAGCGTCGTCAACCCGTCGCGCGAGAAGATCTGGTACGAGGCCAACCTCGACCAGGACGTCGCCTTCGAGGGCCGCTGGAAGGACTGGGAGGACTGGGTCGCCAAGAACGACGCGACCTTCCACCTCGGCGACACCCGGGCCGAGGTGCAGGACCAGTGGCTGAAGCTGCGGGCCACCGCGAAGGCGAACCCGATCGGCGGGGTCGTCGGTCCCGCCGAACTGATCGGCTTCTTCCAGAGCGCGCCGTACTACGACTCCTCGTGGGTGCCGGTCGCCACGGTGTTCAGCCAGTACGTCGCCGGTGACACCCAGGCGATCATCGACGCCGCCGCACCCGACCTGTCGGACACCGCGGGCAACGCCTCCGCGGAGAACGGCAACGCCGTCTACACGGCCGTCGAGTGCACCGACGCCAAGTGGCCCACCAGTTGGAAGAAGTGGGACCGGGACAACACCCGGCTCAACAAGAACTACCCGTTCATGACCTGGGCCAACGCCTGGCTGAACCTGCCGTGCGCGACCTGGCCGGTCAAGCAGCAGACCCCGGTCAACGTCAGGACGGGCAAGGGTCTGCCGGCTGTCCTGATCGTGCAGTCCACGAATGACGCCGCCACTCCGTACGAGGGCGCCGTCGAACTGCACAAGCGTTTCAAGGGCTCCCGCCTGATCACCGAGAAGGGCGCGGGCTCGCACGGCGTGACCGGTCTGGTCAACCCGTGCATCAACGAGCGGGTGGACACCTACCTGCTCACCGGGAAGACGGACAAGGCCGACGTGACGTGCGCGCCGCACGCCACGCCCAAGCCGTAACCACGCGTGAAGGAGGGGCGGCCGGTTCCCCGGCCGCCCCTCGCTCATGACGCCGACCAGGCGTCCTCCGCCGCGTAGTCGAAGAGATCGCCGTACGCCTGGAACATCTTGGGATAGGCCTCCCGCCAGTCCCGTCCGGCCAGTTGGCGTTCGATCGAGGCGACCGTCTCCGGCAGCGACTCGGCGTACCGCACCACCGGGCGGTAGCCCAACTCCCGTCCGGCCGCCGACATGTCGCACACCACCGGAGCCGGGACGGTCCACGGTGTGTCACCCACGGCCGGAGCCGGCGGCGGACCGTCCACCGGCACGCTCTCCGTCTCGACGCCCATCACGGCGTCGATCGCCGCGCAGATCTCCGCCACGGTGGGCGCCTCGGGGTCGCAGGCGTTGAGGACGCGCGACCCCGGCCGGGCGGCAGCCAGGCGGATCAGCTCGGCGATGTTGTGGACGCTCGCCGGATGGAAGCGGCTCGTACCGCCGAAGGCGAGGATCCGCCGGGGCCGGCCGTCGAGGTTGCGCTTGACGACGTACAGCTCGCGGGGTGTGCGGCAGTACGGTCCGTGGACGGCGCCCGCGCGCAGCAGTGTCGTCGGCAACCGGTCCGCCGCGGCGAGGAGTTCGCCTTCCAGCGCGGCCTTCCGGCTGCTGTAGGTGTCGTCACCCGGTTGTACGGTGCGCAGGCTCTCCGGGATCGGCACCGGGTACTCGGGGAACCCCTCCGGTTCGGACTGTGTGTCGAAACCGCGCCCCTTGTCGTCCTCGTACACCGACACGCTGGAGATCACCACGGCCGAGCCGACGCGGTCGGCCAGGCCCGTCAACTGCCGTGCGTGTCCGGCGCCGAAGGCGACCATGTCGACCAGGACGTCGCAGCCGTCCCCGATCACCTCGGCGAGCGCCGCGTCGTCCTCCCGGTCCAGCCGCGCGGCCCGCACCTCCTCCGGCCAGCCGTCGTCCCGGCCGCCCCCGCGCGACGCGGCGGTCACCTCCCAGCCGTCCCCTGCGAGCGCGCCCACCGCAGCGCGCCCGATCTGCCCTGTCGCTCCGATCACCACAGCACGTCTCATACGTAAAAAATGTACAGGACGTACTAGGAGTGCGGTCGGTCTTTCACCTTCGCGGCAGCCGGGGGAACTTACGGGCGTTCGCCGCGTGCTCGGCGGCTTCCTCGGCCTTGACGACGGCCGCGTACCGGTCGACGTACTCCTGCTCGGAGAGGTGGAGGATCGCGTACATGATCTCGTCGGTGATGGCGCGCAGAATGGCCTTCTCGTTCTCCATCCCGGCATAGCGGGAGAAGTCGAGGGGCTTGCCGAAGCGGATGGAGACGGGGCGGATCCTGGGGAGCTTGCGGCCCGGCGGCTGGGCCTCGAAGGTGCCGATCATGGCGCAGGGGATGACGGGCGCCTGGGCCTTCAGGGCCATCACCGCGACGCCGACCTTGCCCTTGTAGAGTCGGCCGTCGTGGGAGCGGGTGCCCTCGGGATAGATGCCGAGCAGTTCGTCCTTGCTCAGGACGCCGAGGCCCTCGCGGATCGCGGCCTGGCCCGCGTCCTTGCCGGAGCGGTCCACCGGGATCTGTCCGGCGCTGCGGAAGAAGAAGGCGATCAGGCGGCCCCTGATGCCGGGACCGGTGAAGTACTCGGCCTTCGCGAGGAAGGTGATGCGGCGCTTGAGGATCGCGGGCATCAGAAAATGGTCGGAGAACGACAGATGATTGCCCGCGATGATCGCCGCGCCCGATGACGGAATGTGCTCAAGGCCCTCGATCCGGGGCCGGAAGGCCAGCCTCAACAGTGGACCCAGAAGCACGTATTTGAGCACGTAGTAGAACATCGGGGCGCTCCTCACTCCGGCGGATCGGCTCAACCGCGCCGTGTTCTAGCAGGTCAGCAGGCATGCAGTGAGGTGTCAGTGTATGGGCAGGCGCGGTCCGGTGGAACGGTGTCCGACCGGACTCGTGGCAAAGCCCCGTCGCATACCTGACGGTATGTCACGCCGCCCGGGGCGGGGCCGATGAGCCCGGCACACCCGAACGGCGTCGATCGCCCCCGAAGCCGGGGCGGCGCCAGAAGCTGTTGGACCCAACCGTCCGGCGCCTTCGCTCGCAGGCCTGCTGAACGCTCTTCCCGGGTGACCCCGAGCGCGTGAGGTAAACGTTCCTCCGGCGCGTCGCCGGCCCGGCGCGCGGCGTGACCGGCCCGCGGTACGCCCCGCGCCGGCCTCTCTCAGGCCCCCTGCCCGAGCACCTTCTCCAGCGATCCCAGGGCCGATCGCAGTTCCTCGCCGGTGATGGTCAGCGGCGGAGCCAGCCGGATCGTCGAACCATGGGTGTCCTTGACCAGAACGCCCTCACGCATCAGGCCCTCGCTGATCTCACGGCCCGTGCCGATGGCGGGGTCGATGTCCACGCCCGCCCACAGCCCCCGCGCGCGGAAGCCCTCGACACCCCGGCCGACCAGCGCCGCGAGGCCGTCCCGCAGAACCACGCCCAACTCGGCCGCCCTGCGCTGGAACTCGCCGGTCTCCAGCAGCCCGACGACGGCCGAACCGACCGCCGCGGCGAGCGGATTGCCGCCGAACGTCGAGCCGTGCTCACCGGGACGCAGTACGCCGAGCACGTCCCGACGGCCGACCACCGCGGAGACCGGCACGATGCCGCCGCCGAGGGCCTTGCCGAGGAGGAGCAGGTCCGGGACGACACCCTCGTGGTCCACGGCCAGCGTCGTGCCGGTGCGGCCGAGGCCCGACTGGATCTCGTCCGCGATGAACAGGCAGCCGTTGCGGCGGGTCAGTTCGCGGACCCCCGTGAGGTACCCGTCGGCAGGGATGACGACGCCGGCCTCACCCTGGATGGGCTCGATCAGCACGGCCGCCGTCGTCTCGTCGACGGCCGCCTCGAGCGCGGCGAGGTCGTTGTACGGGACGATCCGGAAACCCGGCGTGAACGGGCCGAAGCCGGTGCGGGCCGTCTCGTCCGTCGAGAAGCTGACGATGGTGGTCGTACGGCCGTGGAAGTTGTCGGCTGCCACGACGATCGTCGCCCGGTCCGGTGCGACGCCCTTCACCTCGTACGCCCACTTGCGGGCCACCTTGACGGCGCTCTCCACCGCCTCCGCGCCCGTGTTCATGGGCAGCACCATCTCCAGACCCGTCAACTCGGCGAGCGACCGGGCGAACTGGGCGAGACGGTCGTTGTGGAAGGCGCGCGAGGTGAGCGTCAGCCGGTCGAGCTGGCGGTGGGCCGCCTCGATCAGCACCGGGTTGCGGTGCCCGAAGTTGAGGGCCGAGTAGCCCGCCAGCATGTCGAGATAGCGACGGCCCTCGACGTCCTCGACCCAGGAGCCCTCCGCGCGGGCGACGACCACGGGCAGCGGGTGGTAGTTGTGCGCGAGGACGGGCCCCTCGGCGCTGATCAGTTCCTCGGACGTGTGCGCGAGCGCGGGAGCGGTCATGAGCGGATCTCCTGAGTGCAGCACTTGATGCCGCCGCCGGCCTTGTGGAACTCCGACAGGTCGACGGGGACAGGGATGTAGCCGTGGCCCGCGAGCCGGCCGGAGAGCGCCTCGGCCTGCGGCGAGACGAAGACGTGACGGCCGTCGGAGACGGAGTTGAGGCCGAAGGCCATGGCGTCTTCCTGGGTGGCGAGCACCGCCTCGGGGAAGAGCCGCGCGAGCACCTCACGGCTGCCGGGCGAGAACGCCTCGGGGTAGTAGCAGATGTTGTCGTCGTCCAGGACGAACAGCGCGGTGTCCAGATGGTAGAAGCGAGGGTCCACCAGCTGGAGGCTGATCACCGGGACGCCGAAGAACTCCTGTACCTCGTGATGGGCCTCGCGGGTCGTACGGAATCCGGTGCCGGCCAGGACGTACCTGCCGACCGGGATCAGGTCGCCCTCGCCCTCGCACACCGACTCGGGGCGGTAGACGTCGTAACCCGCCGCCTTGAACCAGGTCTCGTAGGCGGTTGACTCGGGGCGCCGCTGGGGCGCGTGGAAGAACGAGCCGAAGACACGGCCCGCCAGGACGAGCGCGGAGTTCGCCGCGAACACCATGTCCGGGAGATCCGCCACCGGCTCGACGGCGTCGACGGTGTGACCGTGGGTGCGATACGCGTGGATCAGCGCCTGCCATTGGTCACGGGCGAGGTCCACGTCCACCGGGGTGTCCGGGTGCATCCAGGGATTGATCGCGTACTGCACGGCGAAGTGTCTGGGTTCGCAGACGAGAAAGCGCCGAAGGCGCGGCACACGGTTGTCAGGCACAGAGAGATTCCTCCGCTTTTCCCGCGTTGTGGGCTGGGGGTGCCTCCACGGTAAGAAACGGGGGTGACGTGCGACAAGCGACGAGAGCTGCGTGTTGGCGCAGGTTTGCTGCGTGTTCGGGCCGTTCAGCGGATGTTTGTTGCGTCCTCCGGCGCGGGGTGGGTCGCCCCCGCCTCCGGAGCCTCCGGCAGCAGATGGGACAGCACCATGTAACTGATCGTCTTCCGGATGAACGGCTCGGCCCGGATCCGCTCCAGCACCTCCTCGAAGTGCTCCACGTCGGTCGCCCGCACATGCAGCAGCGCGTCCGCGCCGCCGGTCACGGTCATCGCCGCGGCGATCTCGGGGTAGTCGCGCACCACCTCGGCGATCCGGCGGGGCGGAGCCGCGCCCTCGCAGTACACCTCGACGTACGCCTCGGTACGCCAGCCGAGCGCCGCCGGTTTCACCGTCGCCGTGAACCCGGTGATCACGCCGGTCTCACGCAACCGGTCCACCCGGCGCTTGACCGCCGTGGCCGACAGCCCGACCGCCGCGCCGATCTCCGCGAAGCTGGTCCTCGCGTTGGCCATCAGCGCGGTGATGATCTTGCGGTCGAGATCGTCGAACGTCGCGGGCTTGCTGCTCATGGCGGCACTGTATCCAGCGACACCCTCCGGGCCGGTGCGTCGGCGGAGGCCACGCCAGGCCGGTGGAAAGCTCCACGTCCCCGACATGTCCAGACGTGGGATTTCCTCCTACAATCCACCTTCATGCTGCGTGCCCTCGCCGTCGACGACGAGCAACCGTCTCTCGAGGAACTCCTGTATCTGCTGAACGCCGATGCCCGAGTCTCCAGCGCCGAGGGTGCGAGCGACGCGACCGAGGCGCTGCGCCGGATCAACCGGGCGCTGGAGTCCGGCCCCGACGGTCCGGAGGCCATCGACGTCGTCTTCCTCGACATCCACATGCCCGGACTCGACGGCCTCGACCTGGCCCGGCTGCTCACAGGGTTCGCCCAGCCGCCGCTCGTCGTGTTCGTCACCGCCCACGAGGGCTTCGCCGTCCAGGCCTTCGACCTCAAGGCCGTCGACTACGTACTGAAGCCGGTACGCCGGGAACGCCTCGCCGAGGCCGTACGCCGGGCCGCGCAGCTCATGGACGCCGCCCCGCTGATCCCGGTGCACGAACCCGACCCGGACCACATATCCGTGGAACTCGGCGGAGTGACCCGCTTCGTGGCCGTCGAGGACATCACCCACGTCGAGGCGCACGGTGACTACGCGCGCCTGCACACCGCCCAGGGCACCCACCTCGTCCGCATCCCGCTGTCCACCCTCGAGGAACGCTGGCGCTCCCGGGGCTTCGTCCGCATCCACCGGCGCCATCTCGTCGCCCTGCGCCACATCGGCGAACTCCGCCTGGACGCCGGCACGGTGAGCGTCCTCGTGGACTCCGTCGAGCTCCAGGTCAGCCGCCGGCACGCCCGCGAACTGCGCGATCTGCTGCTGCGCCGGACCACGAGCTGAGGGGCCCGCGTGCCACCTGATCCAACCGAACGCCGCGTCACCGTCACCGGTGTGCCCCGGCGCACCCGCAGGACGTCCGGCTACTACCGGCCCCGAACCGAGATCGACGAGCAGACCACCCTCGGTCACACCTACGTCCGCTCCCTGATGCGCAGCCAACTCCGGGTGGCGCTCGTGGTGTTCGCGGTCCTGGTACTGCTCGTGGGACCGCTGCCCCTGGTGTTCGCCGCCATGCCGGACGGCGCGAGCCTCGAGTGGGCCGTGCTCGGATTCGGCGTGTACCCGCCGCTGGTGCTGCTCGCCCGCTGGTACGTCCGACGCGCCGAACGCAACGAGAGGGACTTCGTGCGCCTGGTCGAGGACCGCTGAACGTGGACCAGAACTACGCCGTCCCCGCGGTCGCCCTCGTGGTCGTGGCGACCGTCCTGGTCGGCGCGTTCGGCCTGCGCATCTCCCGGACCACCTCCGACTTCTACGTCGCCTCGCGCACGGTCGGACCACGGCTCAACGCGGCCGCGATCAGTGGCGAATACCTCTCCGCCGCCTCCTTCCTGGGCATCGCGGGCCTGGTGCTCGTCCAGGGCCCGGACATGCTCTGGTACCCCGTCGGCTACACGGCCGGCTATCTCGTCCTGCTGCTCTTCGTCGCGGCCCCGCTGCGCCGCTCCGGTGCGTACACCCTGCCCGACTTCGCCGAGGCGCGGCTCGGCTCCCAGGCCGTGCGACGCCTGGCCGGAGCCTTCGTCGTCGGCGTCGGCTGGCTGTATCTGCTGCCCCAACTCCAGGGCGCGGGGCTGACCCTGGCCGTGCTGACGGACGCGCCCGACTGGTTCGGCGGCGTGCTCGTCGCGGTCGTCGTGGTCGCCACCGTCGCCGCCGGGGGCATGCGCAGCATCACCTTCGTCCAGGCCTTCCAGTACTGGCTGAAGCTCACCGCGCTGCTGGTCCCCGCGCTCTTCCTCGTCCTCGCCTGGCAGAGCGACGGCGCCCCGCGCGAGGCCTTCGACGAACCGGCGACCTTCCGCGAGCAGAGCGTCGTCCGCGTCGACGACAGCCTCGACCTGAAGCTCTCCGAGCCACTGGGCGTCACCGCGACCGGCACCGTCGACGGACGCCGGTACGACGACGAGCGCGTCGAACTCCCCGTAGGTGTCCACCACATCCAGCGCGGCACCCGGCTCACTTTCACCAAGGGAGACCCGGTCCCGAAGGCCGACCGCGTCAGCAACGGCGGCATGTCGACCTCGCTGGCGTCGGGCCGCGAGGAACGCCCGCTGTACGCCACGTACGGACTGATCCTCGCCACCTTCCTCGGCACGATGGGACTGCCGCACGTGGTCGTCCGCTTCTACACCAGCCCGCACGGCGTGGCCGCCCGCCGTACCACCGTCGTCGTGCTCGGCCTGATCGGCGCCTTCTACCTCCTCCCGCCCGTGTACGGGGCGCTGGGCAGGCTGTACGCCCCGGAGCTCACCCTCACCGGCGACGCGGACGCCGCCGTCCTGCTGCTGCCGGACCGCGTGATCGGGGGAGTCGGCGGCGACCTGCTCGGCGCGCTGGTCGCGGGCGGGGCCTTCGCGGCGTTCCTGTCGACGGCCTCGGGACTGACCATGGCGGTGGCGGGCGTCATCACCCAGGACGTGCTGCCTTCACGCGGGGTGCGGCACTTCAGGCTCGGCACCGTGTTCGCGATGGCGGTTCCGGCCGCGGCGAGCATGCTCGTGGGCGGCCTGCCGGTCGCCGACGCCGTCGGGCTCGCCTTCGCCGTGTCCGCGTCCTCGTTCTGCCCGCTGCTCGTCCTCGGCATCTGGTGGCGGCGGCTGACCCCGCCGGGCGCGGCCGCCGGGATGCTGGTCGGCGGCGGTTCCGCGCTCGTCGCCGTCGGCGCGACCATGGCGGGCTACCCGGGCACGGGCTCCCTGCACGCCCTCCTCGCCTGGCCCGCCCTGTGGTCGGTGCCGCTGGGCTTCGTGACGATGGTGCTGGTGTCCCTCGCCACGGCGGGACGGGTCCCGGCGGGCACGGCGGCGATCCTGGCACGGTTCCACCTGCCCGAGGAACTGGCGGAGGACCACGTGCGCGCGGAGGCCAAGGTATGACCGGAGGCCACCTCACGGAGGGGCGAGCGCGCGGGGAGGCGGGCTCGTGAGCGGCTTCATCGCCGGCCTCTGCGTCGCCGTACTGCCGCTGCTCGCGGCCGGGTTCTGGCTCGGGAGGCGCACCGCACGGCCCGAGAGCCTCGGCGGCCTCGGTACCCCCGTCGAGCACGCCACCTTCCAGACGCTGCACACCGCCTCGCTCGCCGCGCCCCCGCTGCGGGCGGGTCTCACCGAGGAGACGGCGGGGCGGTCCGCCCACCGCCTGCGCACGCTCCTCGGCACCGACGCGCTGTGCCTGACCGACCAGGAGACCGTGCTCGCCTGGGACGGCGTGGGCGAGCACCACCGCACCGAGATCATGGCGAGGCTCTCCGGCCCGCTGGAGAACGGCCGCGGCGAGGCCTTCCGGCTCACCTGCGAGGAGCCCGACTGCCCGCTGCGCTGGGCGGTCGTCGCCCCGCTCACCGTCGACAAACGGGTGCACGGAGCGCTCGTCGCCTGCGCACCCCGCGAGTCCGCCGTCCTCGTACGTGCCGCGGGCGAGGTCGCCCGCTGGGTCTCGGTGCAACTGGAACTCGCCGACCTGGACCAGTCCCGTACACGGCTGATCGAGGCCGAGATCAAGGCACTTCGGGCCCAGATATCCCCGCACTTCATCTTCAACTCGCTCGCGGTGATCGCGTCCTTCGTCCGCACCGACCCCGAACGCGCACGCGAACTGCTCCTGGAGTTCGCCGACTTCACCCGCTACTCGTTCCGCAGGCACGGCGACTTCACCACCCTCGCCGACGAACTGCACGCCATCGACCACTACTTGGCGCTGGTCAGGGCCCGGTTCGGGGACCGTCTCTCGGTCACCCTCCAGATCGCGCCCGAGGTGCTGCCGGTCGCCCTGCCCTTCCTCTGCCTGCAGCCGCTCGTGGAGAACGCCGTCAAGCACGGACTCGAGGGCAAGACCGACAAGAGCCACATCAGCATCACCGCGCAGGACGCGGGCGCCGAGGCACTGGTCGTCATCGAGGACAACGGCACCGGAATGGACCCCGACCGGCTGCGCCGCATCCTGGCCGGCGAGGTCAGCCCCTCGGGCGGCATCGGGCTGTCCAACGTCGACGACCGGCTGCGCCAGGTGTACGGGGACGACTACGGCCTCGTCATCGAGACCGCGGTGGGAGCGGGCATGAAGATCACCGCCCGGCTGCCGAAATACCAGCCGGGCGTGCACTCGGCCGCGCGACTGCCGCGCCCGTGAGCGTCAGGAGGCGCGCGAGGCCACCATCCCCAAGGTGATCAGGCCGAGCACGACCCAGCCGAACCACAGCCAGCCGTTGCTGCCGAGCGCCACCGTGTAGGCCGTCACCATGACGAGCCCGCCTACGGTGAGCACCCCCATCGCCTTCGTCGAACCGGGCGTCGAACCGGGCATCTGAGCACCCTCCTCCGGGCAGGGCGGCGACGTACGCCGTGACCTTGGCCCATTTTCACCCGGCAGCGCTTGATTCGCCAGGGCCGGGCGGCCTACTCGCCCCCGCGCATCTGCCTCTTGTCCAGGCGCTCGATGCCGCAGACCACCAGGTAGTACTTCTTGTGCCACAGGCCCGTGCTGCGCAGACCGTGGCTCCAGTGGGTCTCGGAGCTGTAGCCGAACCTCTCCGGCCCGGCGTCCTTCGCGCACCGCGCGTCCGCCGCGTTGTCGGCGTCCTGGCCGGACGGCGCGGTCCTGAGGTGGGTGATCTGCACGACCCGCCCGGTGTGCTCCCTGTCGCAGGCGACCAGCTCGTAGTGCGTGTTCGCCTGCGCGTCCCCGTCGACATGGCCGAGGCAGTCCCCTCGCTGTATCTGGGTCGCGTCCTCGAAGGTCATTCCGTACGGGCGGAGCTCGCCGAGCGGGCCGTACACCGGGCCGTGCTTCCCGACCAGCAGGCAGGCGACCTCGCCGCCGGCCGCGTCGAAGCCCTCACGGGTCGGCACCACCGCCATGCTCCGTACATGCCACGCGAGTCTCCCCGCCGTCTTCGCCGTCAGCTCCGCGCACCTGGCCGCTCCCCGGCTGCGCGCCTCCTCGAACGAGGAAGCCCTGAACAGCCCCATCACCTGTCCGTCCGGGACCAGTTCCCCGCAGCTCGGATCCAGCGTGAGCGGCGGGACGCCGGCCACCTGGGAGGGAGGCGGATCGCCCCGGACACAGTCGCCCTTCCGGAGCGGTTCGGAGAGTCCGACCGCGGATCCGTACGGTTGCACCGACTTGTTCGCCATGGCGTACCAGACCCCGCCCGCGGCGATGCCCAGCGCGAGAAGCAGCGCCGCCAGTCCCCGAAGGAGGACGGGGCGTTTGCGGCGCCGCCTGCCCGAGGGGCCGATTGCCGGGGCGGGCGGGTCTCCGTGCCATGGCGGGACGTAGCGGTGTCCTGGCACGGGGATGCCCGGGGCCCTCGGTGGCGGGCCGAAGCCCTGGCTCGCCTGTGACCGGCCCGCTGGACCCTGACCCGGTTGCCCGGGTGGAGTCCGTGCCGGCGTGCTGAGACCCGCCGGAGTGCCGTCGGCGGTGACGAACCCCGCCCAGGGCGGCTGCGACCCGCCGTCTACCTGGGTACGCGGATGGGGCTCGGGCGTGATGATCCGCGCCAGGGCCGCCGCCGTGTCCTCCGCGGAGATCCGCCGCGCGGGATCCTTGGCCAGCAGCGCCTCGATGACCGGCCGCAGGGCCCCGGCGCGCCGCGGGGGCGGTGGCTCCTCCAGGACCACGGCGGTGACCGCGGCGAGATCGGTGTCGCGGTCGAACGGACCGAAACCCTCCACGCCGAAGTACAGGGTGCAGCCCAGCGAGAACAGATCGGCCGCCGCGGTCGGCGGCCCGCCCGTGGCACGCTCCGGCGCCAGATACCCGGCCGTGCCGACCAGGATGGACGTCAGGGTCCAGCGCGTCTCGGCGGAGTCCGGCTGGACCGAGATGCCGTAGTCGGTGAGCAGGACCCGGGACCCCGGTGTGCCGGCGCGGTCCGGAGCGAGCAGGATGTTGGCGGGCTTGACGTCCCGGTGCATGATGCCGCGTTCATGACCGGCGGTCAGCGCGTCCAGGACCGCGAGGCCGACACGGGCACACTCGTCGGGGGCCAGCGGGCCGCGCCGGATCAGCCGGCCGCGCAGGTCCTCCGCGCCCGCCACGTACTCCATCACGATCCACGGCAGGCCCTCGTGCTCCAGGACGTCGTGCACGGTCACCACGTGCGGATGCCCCCGCAGCACCGCCGCGTGCCGTGCCTCGGCACGGGCCCGGGCGATCCGGGACTCGTGCTCCTCACCCGTCTCGGGCGCCGAGCGGAACCTGATCTCCTTGAGCGCGACGTCGCAGTCGAGCCGCCGGTCGTGGGCGAGCCAGACCCGACCCATCCCGCCGGAGCCCACCTGGTCCATGAGCTCGAACCGGCCGGCGATGATCCGGCCCACTCCCGACTGCGGTGATCCTGGTGCCATCAGGTCGCTCCCGGGTTCTGCGCTGGTTCGTCGCGCGGGTCAGGACGGGGCGCTCGACGCCGTTGTGCCGCTCGGCGTCGGCCCTGTCGATGCCGAGCCCGTCGGGGTCTGGCCGGCCGGGACGGACTGCGTCCTCGTGGGACCGGCCAACTCGCTGGTCGGCGTGCTCGGCGGAGGTGTACCTGGCTCGGGCGTGCTCGACGTCGGACTCCGCACCGGGGGCGACGAGTCGGCCGGCGTGGACGTCCCCCCACCCGAGCCCGGCGTCGTCGAAGTGCGAGGCGACCCGGTGTCGCCGCCGGACGGCGATCCGCCGTCCGGCGACGAGGGGCCGGACTCGCCGCCGGACGGCGTCGACGGCGTCGTACCGGGAGCGGTGCTGGACCCGGCAGGGCCGGTACCGGACTCTCCGGGCGCGGTGCTCGATCCGCCGGATCCCGAGCTCGGTCCACCCGGCCCCGTGCTCGCTCCACCGGAGTCCGAGTCCGAGTCCGGGTCCGGGGGAGTGGTCCGCCCGTCACCACCGTCTTCAGCCGGGGCCTCCACGAACAGGGTCACCGCCGCGCCCCACTCCAGCGTGCTGCCCTGGGTGGGCTGGGACGCGGTGACGAGGGCGTCGTCGGCCGGCAGGGAGTCGCCGTCGTGGGCGGTCGCGAGCCCCGCGTCGGCCAGCCGCTGTGCCGCCGCGGCGAACGTCGTCCGTGTGACGGCCGGAACCCTGAGTTCCGCGTGGGTGTCGAAGGACTTGTCCTTGTCGCCCCGGGTGCCGAGCGGACGGTTGATCCCGTGATCGGGGTCGTGGACGTCGACGAGCTGGAGCCGCTCGACGCCGGGAGCCCCGGGTGGCGGCTCGACGACCACGATCCGGGCCCGCTGATAACCGGACCACCGCTTGTTGCCGTCCGCGAACCGCACCGACGTCTTCTCGGCGTCTCCCTGGTAGGGGAGCAGCGGATTACCGCAGGAGCACTTCACCGCCGGAAGTCCCTGCGGGTCGACCAGAATCGCGATTCCCGCCTGCAACAAGGCGCGGAAAGGTACGGCCTTGCCATTCCTGTACTCGTGATTCGTCACGAGGGTGTCGTGGCGCAGTACGACGGGTGTGAGTCGATCGATATGCCCCGGGATCTCATCGGTGCCGATATTCCGTACCCGCGCCCATTCCCGAGCCTTCGCGGAGTTTTTGCTGTCGGTGAGGAAGTTCTTGAGCTTCTCCACGTCACAGGTGCCGGGTTCGGTCGAACCGCCGAACTCACCGGTGGCCCCACCGTCATCTTCCTGCCCCGAGGAGTCGTCGTCCCCGCCCGTCGCGCCGCCGTACAGCCCTGGACTGTTGCTGGCCTGTATGCCACCGCTCGGCCGCGCCTCGGGGAGGCGCATGTCCTTGCCGAGGCGGCCGTCCTCCTCGAAAAAGGGATTGGCCTGCGAAATCCCCGCGGCCACAGCCCGCACCACGGACAGCTGTTGGGATTTACTGCATCCGCCGGCTATCAACACGGCGACCAGCACCAGAGCGATCCTGCGGACCGCTTTCCATCCCGCCCTTTGCATGGACATGCGAATTGTCATGGCCGCTCCCCCTGCGGTTTCCCCCTGGACCTCGCGTGCGGACAAGAGACCGAGCAAAAGACCGGACAAGAGAACGGACGCGAAGCTTCGCACCCATGCTACTGAATGGAAATGCGTTTCACGCAAGCTGAGAAAAGAAGGTAATTCAGCGACCGCGTGCGTTGAGTGAGGCCAGATAGGCGTTGTACGCCTCGAGTTCCTTGTCCCCGTCGCGGTCCGCCGCCCGGTCCGCGCGGCGGGACTGCCTGCTCTCCGAGGCGTGCCACTGGAAGAGCAGCGCGAGCAGGACGAGGACGGACGGGATCTCACTGAACGCCCAGGCGATGCCGCCCGCCGCGGTCTGGTCGGCGAGCGCGTCGATACCGAGCGAGGCAGGCGGGTTCTCGTACGACTCCACCATCGGCCCGGAGGCCATCATCAGCGCGATGCCGAAGAACGCGTGGAACGGCATCCCCGCGAACAGCTCCAGCATCCGCATCAGATAACCCGGCCGGTGCGGCCCCGGGTCCACCCCCATGATCGGCCAGAAGAAGACCAGGCCGACGGCGAGGAAGTGACACATCATCGCGATGTGTCCCACCTTGGAGCCCATCAGGAAGTCGAAGATCGGCGAGAAGTACAGCCCGTAGAGACTCGCGATGAACAGCGGGATGGTGAACGCGGGGTGCGTGACGATCCGCATGAACCGGCTGTGCAGGAACATCAGCAGCAGCTCGCGGGGGCCCTTGCCGCCGCGCTTGGAGGCGACCGGCAGTGCCCGCAGCGCCAGCGTGATCGGCGCGCCCAGCAGGATCAGGATCGGCGACAGCATGCTGATCACCATGTGCTGCACCATGTGCACGCTGAACATGACCATGCCGTAGTCGTTCAGCCTGGTGCACATCACGAGCATCACGGTGAGCACGCCGACGACGAAGGAGACCGTGCGGCCCACCGACCACTTGTCACCGCGCCGGGCCAGCCGTACGACACCCCACCCGTACAGCCCGATGCCCGCCAGACAGGCGACCAGGAAGAACGGGTCCGGCGACCATTCGAGCCCCCGCCCCAGCGTGAACGGCGGCAGATCCATGGTCATGCCGTGCCCGCTGTGATCCATCCGCCGGCTCCTGTTTCGTACTGGTTGTGCGCTGTCTGTCCGCACCAGACTAGAACTGCCCCCGGTCGCGGCTGCGACCGGGGGCAGTTCCTGCTATTTCCACCACATGCGGCTCAGAGCACGCACTCCGCCTCGGCGTACCGCTCGTCCGGAACCGTCTTGAGCGTCTCGACCGCCTCCGCGAGCGACACCATCACGATGTCGGTTCCGCGCAGAGCCGTCATCCTGCCGAAGTCACCGCGGTGCGCGGCCTCCACGGCGTGCCAGCCGAACCGGGTGGCGAGCACACGGTCGTACGCCGTTGGGGTACCGCCCCGCTGGACGTGCCCGAGTATCACCGGCCGGGCCTCCTTGCCGAGGCGCTCCTCCAGCTCGATGGAGAGCTGGCGGGCGATACCGGCGAACCGCTCGTGCCCGTAGACGTCCTTGCCGCCCTCGTCGTACTCCATCGAACCCTCACGGGGCTTGGCGCCCTCGGCGGCCACGACGATGGCGAACCGCTTGCCCGCGTCGAAGCGTTCGCCGACCTTGGCGGCCAACTCCTCGATGTCGAAGGGGCGTTCCGGTACGACGATGGCGTGGGCACCCGCCGCCATGCCGGAGTGCAGCGCGATCCAGCCGGTGTGACGGCCCATGACCTCCACGATCAGCACGCGCTGGTGGGACTCGGCGGTGGTCTTCAGCCGGTCCAGCGCCTCGGTCGCGACACCGACGGCCGTGTCGAAGCCGAAGGTCACGTCCGTGACGGCGATGTCGTTGTCGATGGTCTTCGGCACGCCGACGATCGGCAGGCCGCTGTCCGACAGGAGGCGGGCCGCCTTGAGGGTGCCCTCGCCGCCGATCGGGATGATCGCGTCGAGACCGAGGTCCTCGACATGGCCCCTGGCCCGCTCCACACCGTCACGCAGATGCTCGGGCTGTACCCGGGAGGAGCCGAGGATGGTGCCGCCGCGAGCCAGGATGCCGCTCACCGCGTCGAGGTCGAGTTTGAGGTAGTCGCACTCCAGGAGGCCTTTCCAGCCGTCGCGGAAACCGATGACCTCGTCGCCGTGGTCGACGACGGCACGGTGCACCACGGACCGGATGACGGCGTTCAGACCGGGGCAGTCGCCGCCGGACGTGAGGACACCAATGCGCATAGCCCGAAATACCTTCTCCACGTGGGCCGGGTCCGGACCACGCTGTCCGGCTCGATCCCCGCCACCCTACCGGCGGGAGGGGGCGGGGCCGTACGGGGCGTCCGCCTGCTGGACGACCCCGCACACGTGAGCGGAAGCCCTGTCAGACGGGCTGCGTGGCCGTGCTCCGGCAGGCCTGTCCGGTGGTGCCCGGGCAGCCCGTGCGCTGTGCTCAGGCGGGCTGCTGCGCGGCCGTGATGCGCTCGCCCCGCAGCGCCTCGTACCAGCGGTCGTCGACCGGCGGCAGCGCGTTCACGTCCAGCGCCAGCTTCAGCAGCAGGTCCGCGATCTGCGGGTTCCGGGCGAGGACGGGCCCGTGCATGTACGTACCGAAGACGGTGTCGTTGTACGCGCCCTCGGTGCCGTCGCCGGTGCCGTTGCCCTTGCCGAGCCGCACGTTCGCGAACGGGCGCGCGGTGGGGCCGAGGTGGGTGATGCCCTGGTGGTTCTCGAAGCCGGTCAGCTGGGGGAGGCCCAGGCGCGGGTCGATGTCCCCGAGCACGTCACCGACGCACCGCTCGCCCTCGCCGCGCACGGACGTCACGTCGAGCAGGCCGAGACCCGGCTCGCGCTGTCCCAGGTCGTTGATGAACTCGTGGCCGAGGATCTGGTATCCGGCACACACCGAGAAGACGATCGCGCCGTTGCCGACCGCGCGGTGCAGACCGCCGTCCCGGCGCAGCCGCTCCGCCGCGAGCCGCTGCGGCCTGTCCTCGCCGCCGCCGATCAGGTAGATGTCACCCGAGGTGGGGATCGGCTGGTCGCTGCGTACGTCGAGACGGGCCACGTCGAGGCCGCGCTGACGGGCCCGGCGCTCCACGACCAGGGCGTTGCCCTGGTCGCCGTAGGTGCTCAGCAGGTCCGGGTAGATCCACACGAGACGCAGGCTGTTGTCACTCATCTTCTTCGTCCTTCGTGGCTCAGTTGCCGACACGACGCCTCAAGTCCTGGAAAGCGGTGTAGTTCGCGACGACCTCGATGCGCCCGGGCGGTGCCAGCTGGACGGCCTGGTCGAGGTTCTCGCAGACCTGGAACTGCTGGTTCGCCACCTCCAGCCGCACGGCGAGGTCCAGTTTGCGATCGCCGAGAACGAAGATCTGGTGACCGGTGAGCTGTGTGTAGTCGACGTCCCACAGCCAGGACGTGTCGGTGCCGTCGGCGCCGCGCGCGTTCACCGAGAGGATGACCGGAGTCGGCGGCGGGTCGATCAGGGAGAACGTCTCCAGCCAGCCCGCGGGGTTCTTGGCGAGCAGCAGACGCAGGTCGCGCTGCATGAACTGCACCACGTCGTATCGGCCGGCCACCGCCTGCACCTGGTACATGCGCTCCAGGGCGACCTGGGGCGGGACGCCGAAGACGGCGGCGACGGCCGCCGAGGAGGCGGCGTTCGCCTTGTTGGCGCGGCCCGGCAGCTGGAGGTGGATCGGCCAGGCGGAGCCGTGCGGGTCCAGGACGTGGTCGCCGGTGAGCGCCCAGCTCGGCGTCGGACGGCGGAAGCCGCACTCGCCGCAGAACCAGTCGTCGCCGGGGCGCTGCATCACACCGCCGCAGGACGGGCAGGACCAGGCGTCGTCCTTCCACATCTGACCGGCGGCGACCCACACCACGTTGGGCGAGGAGGACGCGGCCCACACGACCAGCGGGTCGTCGGCGTTGGCGATCACGACGGCCTTGGAGCCGGCCAGGCCCTCGCGCCAGTGCTCGGCCATCATGCGGGTCTCGGCGGCCCGGTCGAGCTGGTCGCGGGAGAGGTTGAGCAGCGCGATGCACTTGGGGTCGGTGTCACGCGCGACACCGGAGAGGTACTTCTCGTCGACCTCGATGACCGCGTACCTGGCGTCCGAACCCCCGGCGAGCGCCGAGGTGATGCCGGCGGGCATGTTCGCGCCGAGTGCGTTGGACACGACCGGGCCCGCGGCGCGCAGCGCCTCCGCGATCAGCCGGGTCGTGGTGGTCTTGCCGTTGGTGGCCGACACCAGGATGACGTCCAGGTGCGTGGCGAGCCGTGCGAGCAGGTCGGGGTCGAGTTTGAGTGCCACCCGGCCGCCGATCACCGATCCGCTGCCGCGTCCGGCGGCCCGCGAGACGGCCGCTGCCGCCTTGCCCGCCGTCACGGCCAGCTTGGCCCGCGGTGTCAGCGGGTCCGAGTTGCCTGACATCGTGTCCGATCCTCCTTGCGTACGCGCCGCGCCTCTGCCCCCGGCATCGTGTGGCCCTCAGCCTATCGAGATCCACTCACGTGCCCGAATCGCGGCACCGTGCCGGTGCCCGCGCGACATCCGCGCGCCTTCCAGGACCGTACCCTTGCGGCCATGCGACAAGGCTTCATCCCGGGCTCCCGAGGGCGCGTCCGGCCCATCACCCTGCTCGGCGACCCCGTCCTGCGCACACCGTGCGCGGAGGTCACCGACTTCGGCCCCCAACTGGCGCTGCTCGTCGAGGACATGTTCGCCACGATGTACGCCGCTCAGGGCGTCGGCCTCGCCGCGAACCAGGTCGGCGAGTCCCTGCGGGTCTTCGTATACGACTGCCCCGACGACGAGGACGTCCGGCACGTCGGTCATGTGGTGAACCCGCGTCTCGTCGAGGCGGACGGAGTCGTCCTGCGCGGGCCGGAGGGCTGTCTGTCCCTGCCGGGCCTGGAAGCGGGAACGGAGCGGTACGACCACGCCGTGGTCGAGGGGTTCACGGTGACCGGGGAGCCGGTGCGGGCGCACGGCACCGGCTGGTTCGCCCGGTGCCTCCAGCACGAGTGCGACCACCTCGACGGCGGCCTGTACGTGGACCGGCTCACCGGCTGGCGCCACCGCCGCGTGATGAGGCAGGCGGCGCGGGCGGACCGGCGACGCTGAGACCCGGGGAACCGTCCCGCCGTCAGAACGCCGGACCGCCGGCCTTGTCCCCGGCCGCGGCCAGCCGGCCCCAGAGCAGATCCGCCAGGCTGCGGACCAACTCGGCGCGGGAGCAGGGCCGTTCGCCCATCCACCAGTCGCCGGCGGCGTGCATCATGCCGACGATGCCGTGCCCCCACACCCGGGCGAGCTGCTGACTGCCGGGTCCGAGGTCCACCCGCTCCTCGATGACCTCGGCGAGTTCCTCGCCCATGCGGCGCAGCAGCGGCGCGGAGTGCCTGCCCACGTCGAACCCCGGGTCGCCGGGCTGGCCGCCCTCGGTGGGGTGCATCAGGAACCGGTAGACCTGAGGGTGCGCCTCGATGGCCGCCAAGTACGTGTCCAGCGTGGCCTCGACGCGCTCGCGGCGCCCGGCCGGCGCGTCGAGCGCGGCACGCAGCGATCCGAGGAGGGCGTCCGTGTGCCGCTTGGCGAGGGCGGCGTAGAGTCCGCCCTTGTCGCCGAAATGGCGATAGAGGATCGGCTTGGTGATCCCCGCCTCGGCCGCGATGGCGTTCATCGAGGCTCCGGGGCCGTCACGGAGCACCACCCTGTCGGCGGCCTCGAGCAGTTCGCGCCGGCGGAGGTCTGCGGACCTCTGCTGATCGGTCCGCTGTGTGGTGTCCATGGTTTCTCCCCACCCGTGCTGATTCGGTGACGCCTGCGCAAACTAACACTCAATGGCGCATGTGTATCGAACGGGCTGCCGAGCCAGGCTCGGGAGTTGACTTTTTCTACTGGTGAGTAACAGACTCGAGTTACCGCAAGTAACACTTTAGTGCATTAGCTGGAGGGGCCATGGTCGAGTTCACGATGGATCTCAACGACGATCAGAAGGAGGTGCGGGACTGGATCCACGGGTTCGCCGCCGATGTGATCCGCCCCGCCGCCGCCGAATGGGACGAGCGTGAAGAGACGCCGTGGCCGGTCATCCAGGAGGCCGCGAAGGTCGGCATCTACTCCCTGGACTTCTACGCGCAGCAGTACTTCGACCCCACCGGGCTCGGCATACCGATGGCCATGGAGGAACTGTTCTGGGGCGACGCGGGAATAGCCCTGTCGATCGTCGGCACCGGCCTCGCCGCCGTGGGCGTCCTCGCCAACGGCACCGAGGAGCAGATCGGCACCTGGATCCCCCAGATGTACGGCGATGCCAACGATGTCAAGGTCGCCGCCTTCTGCTCCTCCGAGCCCGACGCCGGCTCCGACGTGGCCTCCATGCGCACCCGTGCCGTCTACGACGAGGCGAAGGACGAGTGGGTCCTCAACGGCACCAAGACCTGGGCGACCAACGGCGGCATAGCCAACGTCCACGTCGTGGTCGCGGTCGTGGACTCCGGGCTCGGCTCCAAGGGCCATGCCTCCTTCATCGTCCCGGCCGGCACGCCGGGTCTGTCCCAGGGGCAGAAGTTCAAGAAGCACGGCATCCGCGCCTCGCACACCGCGGAGGTCGTTCTGGAGAACGCCCGCGTCCCCGGCTCCTGCCTGCTCGGCGGCAAGGAGAAGCTGGACGAGCGTCTCGCCCGGGCCCGCGAGCGCGCCAAGTCGGGCGGCGAGCGGGTGAAGAACGCCGCGATGGCCACGTTCGAGGCGTCCCGCCCGGCCGTCGGCGCCATGGCGGTGGGCACCGCGCGAGCCGCGTACGAGGTGGCGCTCGAGTACGCCACGACGCGTGAGCAGTTCGGCCGGCCGATCATCGACAACCAGGGCGTCGCCTTCCAGCTCGCCGACATGCGTACGGCGATCGACGCGGCGCGTCTGCTGGTCTGGCGCGCGTCCTGGATGGCGGTCAACGGCAAGCCGTTCACCGCCGCCGAGGGCTCGATGTCGAAGCTGTTCGCCAGTGAGACCGCGAAGAAGGTCACGGGGCAGGCGATCCAGATCCTCGGCGGCAACGGCTTCACCCGGGAGTACCCGGTCGAGCGCATGCACCGAGACGCCGCGATCTACACGATCTTCGAGGGCACCAGTGAGATCCAGCGCCTCGTGATCGCCCGCACCCTGTCGGGGATGCCCATCCGCTAGGCGCCCGGACCGCTGGCGCCCGGACCGGGCTCAGCGGTGTTTCAGCGGGGTGAGCTGCTCGATGTCGTACCTCGCCCGGAGTTCCTCGATCGCCGTGAGCTCCGGTGGGCCGCCGGTGCCCAGGATCTCCAGCAGTTCCTCGAAGTACCGTTCGTGGTCCGGCGGCGGCGACGCCTGGAAGAACATCTTCGCGGGCGTCTCGGTGGGGTTGGAGAACGCGTGCGGGCATCCCGGCGGTACGACGATGACCGTGCCCGGGGTCGCCCGCACCACGCGGGTGCCCGAACTCGACTCCCACCGCTGCCAGTTGTCGGCTGTCCTGATCCGTGGCTCGAAGGCGAGGACGTCCAGCTCGCCTTCGAGCACGTAGAACAACTCCTCGCTGCGCGTGTGCACATGAGCGCCCACGTCGAAGCCCGGAGGCACCACGACCTCGAAGGTGGACGCCATGCGCGAGTGCGAGCCGGTGACCTTGAACGTCACGTGCTGGGCGGGCGTCTGCACGACCCGCCCGTGACCCGGCGGTACGAGCAGCCCCTCGGGCGCTGTCATCCGCCGCTCACCACGTCACGGGCAGGGCCTCGGGACCACGGATCAACGCGCCCTTCCTGAAGGGAACTTGTTCCGGCGGCACGGCGAGCCGCAGCCCCGGCACCCGGTCGAGCAGCGCGTCGACGATCAGCTCGGACTCCATCCTGGCGAGCATCCCGCCCGGGCAGTAGTGCGGGCCGAAGCCGAACGACACGTGCGGGTTCGGGTTGCGCGAGAAGTCGATCACCTCGGGGTCGGGGAAGACCTTCGGGTCGCGGTTCGCTGCCAGGTACGACACGTACACCGCGTCGCCCTCCCGGATCCGTACGCCCTTGATGTCGACGTCCTCCACGGCGATCCGGGACAGGCCGACGGCGCTGCGATGCGGGATGTAGCGCAGCAGCTCGTCGATGGCCTGCGGCCGGATCCCCGGATCGGCGCGGAGCTGGTCGGCCAGCCTGGGGCGGGTCAGCAGGATGTAGAGCATCTGCCCGCTGTTGTTGGTGACCGCCTCGCCGCCGATCTGGAGGAGTACCGCCAGACCCACGGCCTCGTCCAGGGTGATCTCGTCCCGGCCCACGGCCGCGCCGAGCAGCGAACCGACGTCCTCGCCGGTGCTCCCGGCGCGCTCGCCGACGAGCTTCGTGAAGTACGCGCCCATCTCGTTCTTGGCCTTCTCGCTGACGTCGGCGCCGTGCGAGGAGGACAGGATCAGCTGGGTCCAGGTGTGCATGAGATGCCGGTCGGCGGCCGGGACGCCCATCAGCTCGCAGATGACGGCGATGGGGAAAGGGCTCAGGACCGTCTCGGTGAGATCGGCGGGCGCACCGGTTTCGAGCATCTCGTCGACGAGTTCGTCGAGCATCCGCCGGGCGCTGTCGCGCAGCCGCTCGACTCCGCGCGCCGTGAAGGCGGCGGCCACCGAGCGGCGCAGCCGCGTGTGGTCGGGCGGGTCCAGGAAGCCCACCGCGCCCGCCGAGGGGATGAAGTGCGGGGCGAGCCGGGTGACCTGCCGCCCCATGACGGCCTCACGGCTGAAGCGAGCGTCGTTCGTCACCATGCGGACGTCGTCGTACCGCGTCACCAGCCACGCCCAGCCGTCACCGTTGGGCAGCTGGATCCGGGTGACCGGGCCCTCGCCCATCAGCTCGGTCAGGACCGGGTCGAAGTCCACCCCGGTCAGGTTGAGCGCCGGCCAGTGGCGGACGGGAGGCAGGGCCTCGGTGATCGTCTTCTCGGTCATCCAGGTCACGTCGTCTCGTTGGTTGCGTTGGTCCAGCGGCCCAGCGACATCTCCGCGGTGATACCGGGGCCGAAGCCGGCCAGCATTCCGCGCGCGGACTCCTCCGCGCCGCCCTCGTCGAACAGCCGGCGCAGCGCGTCCAGGACGACGGCGCTGGCGATGTTCCCGTACTCGGTGAGGGTGGCCCGGCTGAAGCGGAAGGCCTCCGGCGGGACCTCCAGGAACTTGCTCAGGTCGTCCAGGATCCTGGGGCCGCCCGCGTGGATGATGTAGAAGTCCAGGTCGGAGGCGTTCCAGCCGTGCTGGCGTGCGAGGTTGTGGAGCGCCGGGGCGAGCGGCTCCATGGTGGCGGGCACCCGCTTGTCCAGCAGGAAGTGGAAGCCGGTGGCGCGGACGTCGTACATGATCCAGTCCTCGGTCTTGGGGATCAGGTACGAGGCGTTGCGCTCCAGGGTGATGCCGGTGCCGCCCCTGCCACGGACGACCGCCGCGGCGATGCCGTCGCCGAACAGGCCGTTGCACAGCAGCGAGCCGACGCCGAGGTCGGTGGGCTGGTAGCAGAGCGAGCAGAACTCGCAGGCGACGATCAGCGCGTTGGCCTCGGGGTAGGCCGTGCAGAAGTCGTGCGCCCGGTTGACCGCGGCACCACCGGCCGCACAGCCCAGCTGGGCTATGGGTATCTGCCGGGTGTCGCTGCTGAAGTCCATCGCGTTGATCAGCCAGGCCGTCATCGAGGGCATCATGAACCCGGTGCACGACACGTAGATGATCACGTCGATGTCGGTGGTGAGGAGCTCGGCGTCGTCCAGCGCCCGCTGCACGACGGCGGGGACCCGGGCCTTCGCCTCGTTGCCGTAGACCCTGTTGCGGTCCTCGAAGCCCGGGTGCTTGAGGGTCTCCTCGATGGGCTGCACGATGTGCCGGGTGAGCACCCCGGTGTTCTCGATCAGCCGCAGGGCGAGCGGGAGTTGGGGGTGGTCGGCGTGACGGGAGCGTGCCAGCTCCAGCGTCTCCTCCATTGTGATCACGTACTCGGGGACTGACACCGCGGGTCTGCACAAAGTCGCCATGAGGAAGCGCCTACTTTCGCCTTCCGGGGAACCGATCGTCGCCCGGCGCAAGGGTGGTTCACCCACGATCACCCGGCAGTGCCTGGATATCTCGTCGGATTACGCCAGATCGGGGACATGCCCCAAAGCGTGGGACCCTCGTCCGAGGAGCTCGGCGACCGCCGAACCGAGGGGGCGGGCGATGACACGCACGGCCACTGACCTGCGGGGGAGCGTCACCGGGAAGCTCGCTCCCGACCCCCACGCCAACCGGTTGCCGCCCTTCGCCGCCCGCGGCGCGCCACGCTCGCCGCCCTCGCCCTCGAACAGCGCCAGGTGGTCGCCGCGGACCACCGCGCGTTCCTGCGTCTGGCGGCACGGCCGGACAACGGCCCGAGTGCGCCGCCTTCTTCGACGGGCCCGCGCCGGAGCCGGCCCGCCTCGTGCCGGCGGCCGTGCGGGCCGGGCCGGACGCCGGACAGGTCGACGAGGACAGGGCGCTCGGCTACGGCCGCCTGCCGCAGGGCTGCGAGGCGAAGTTCTGGCACGCCCTGTGGGAGCTCGACCAGCGGCCCGGCCGGCCCCGCCCATCAAGGGGGGTCAGTCGGACGTCGTTCCGCTGCTGTGCGCGATGCAGGCCACGTCGATGCGGTCGGCGAGCTTGGCGAGTTCGATCGTGAGCGCCGCCACCGTGTCCTCGTCGAGTCCGTCCTGGCCGGCCTCCACCAGATGCAACCACCGGCCGCCCACCGTGCGCAGCAGTTTGCTGACGTCGGCGGCCGAGACCTGCAACGTGCCGCGGTCGTCGACGATCAGAGGCAGGGTCACTTCGCGGTTCACAGAGGGGATCGTAACCGCGGAACGCTCACGCTCCGTGCCATACGGTGGTGATGTTGCAGAACTCGCGGATTCCGTGCCCCGACAGTTCACGCCCGTAGCCGGACCGCTTCACCCCGCCGAACGGGAAGGCGGGGTTCGACGCCGTCATCCCGTTGACGAACACGCCGCCCGCCTCCAGGTCACGTACGAACCGGTCCACCTCGGCCTCGTCGTGCGTCCACACGTTCGAACTCAGTCCGAACGGCGTGTCGTTGGCCAGGGCCACCGCCTCGTCGAGGTCGGCCACCCGGTAGAGGGTCGCCACGGGCCCGAACGCCTCCTCCTGGTGGATGCGCATCTCGGGGGTGATGTCGGCGAGGATCGTCGGCGCGTAGTACCAGCCGGGCCCTTCGGGGCGCTCACCACCGCAGAGGACCGTCGCGCCGGCCTCGACCGCGTCGTCGACCAGTTCCTCCAGATCGCTGCGGCCCTGTTCGGTGGAGAGCGGCCCGACGTCCGTGGCCTCCTCCAGCGGGTCACCGACCTTCAGGGCCTTCATGCCCGCGGTGAAGCGCTCGGCGAAGGCGTCGAACACATCCGTGTGCACGATGAACCGCTTGGCGGCGATGCACGACTGCCCGTTGTTCTGCACGCGGGCCGTGACCGCGGTCTTCGCGGCCCGCTCGACGTCGGCGGACGACATGACGACGAACGGGTCGCTGCCGCCCAGTTCCAGCACCGTCTTCTTGACCTCGTCCCCGGCGACGGCGGCCACCGCACGCCCCGCCGGTTCACTCCCCGTGAGCGTGGCCGCCTTGACCCGCGGGTCGCGCAGGATGTCCTCGACGGCACCGGAGGCGATGAGCAACGTCTGGAAACAGCCCTCCGGGAAGCCCGCGCGGCGGAAGAGGTCCTCCAGGTAGAGGGCGGTCTGCGGCACGTTCGAGGCGTGCTTGAGCAGGCCCACGTTGCCCGCCATCAGCGCGGGCGCGGCGAACCGGATGACCTGCCAGAGCGGGAAGTTCCACGGCATCACGGCCAGCACCGGGCCCAGCGGGCGATAGCGCACGAGCACGCGCGAGGCGCCGGAGTCCTTGGCGTCGGACTCCGCGGGCACCTCGTCGGCGAGGAGTTCCTCGGCGTGGTCGGCGTACCAGTGCATCGTCTTCGCGCACTTCGCGGCCTCCGCGCGGGCCTGCTTGACCGGCTTGCCCATCTCCGTGGTCATCACCCGGCCGATGCTCTCCTGATCCTCGTCCAGGAGGTCGGCGGCCTTGTGGAGCAGTCGCGCCCGCTCGGCGAAGGACGTGGTGCGATGGGTACGGAACGCGGCCTCGGCGGTCGCGAGCCTGCGCTCGATCTCCTCGGCGCCGAGTGCGTCGTACGTCTTGAGCGTCTCGCCGTTCGCCGGGTTCACCGTGGCGATGGGCATGGCCGACCTCCTGAAGCTGGCTGTTCCTCGACCCTCCCGCGCGGCGGGGTGCGGCGCAACGTGGAGGGCTCACTCACGAGCCGGCGCGGACACCGGCTCTCACCCCGTGTGCTCCACCAGCCGGTCCAGAAACTCCGCCTGCGCCTTCACGATCAGCTCCCGGGCCCGGTCCGGACCCAGCCACTCCACCCGGTCCAGCTCGGGAAACCGCTGCCTGCGTCCCGACTTCGGCGGCCACTCCATCTCGAACGTGCCCGGGACCACGGTCGCCGGGTCGAGATCGGCCTCGATCGCCCAGGCGGTGACGATCTTGCCGCCCGTCTGCCGGACCTCGCCGAGCGGCAGGGCCCCGCCGTCGGGCGGCGGCAGCCCCAGCTCCTCCTGGAACTCGCGGCGCGCGGCGTCCCAGGCGGTCTCGCCGGGTTCGTACTCGCCCTTCGGCACGGTCCACGCGCCTGCGTCGCGGCGTGCGAAGAAGGGGCCGCCCATGTGGCCCAGCAGCACCTCAATGCCGTGGTCGGTGTGCCGGAACAACAGCAGACCCGCGCTGCGCCTGGCGGTCGTCACGGGGTGACCTCGGGGTGCGCGGCGAGCAGGGTCCCGACCGTGTCGGCCTCGGCCGGGGTCTTGTCCTCGCGGTAGCGCACGACGCGGGCGAAGCGGAGGGTGACACCGGCCGGATAGCGCGTGGACCGCTGGAGACCGTCGTACGCGATCTCGACGACGAGTTCGGGTCGTACGGTCACCACGTGGCCGTTGTCCTCCACGGCCAGCCCCCTCAGATGCTCGGTCTGCCAGGTCAGCATCGCGTCGGTCATGCCCTTGAACGTCTTGCCCAGCATCGCGAAGGACCCGTCGTCGGTCCGCGCGCCCAGATGCAGGTTCGACAGCTTCCCGGTGCGCCGCCCGTGACCCCACTCGGCAGCGAGAACCACCAGGTCCAGGGTGTGTACGGGTTTGACCTTGAGCCAGGACGCGCCGCGCCGGCCCGCGCTGTAGGGGGCGTCCAGGGCCTTGCAGACGACACCCTCGTGGCCGCGGGCGAGTGTGTCCGCGAGGAACCTCTCCGCCGTGGCGAGGTCCTCGGGGCCTTCCACGAGCGTGCGCCGCACCCGCATCGGCTCGGGCACCAGCCGGGCCAGCTCCGTGTGCCGCTCGGCGAACGGCAGGTCCAGCAGGTCCTGCCCGTCGACGGACAGCGCGTCGAAGAAGACGGGGGAGACGGGCACCGCGGCGGCGGCCGTCGCCACGTCCACGCGCGAGCCCACCCGCCCGGCGGTCTCCTGGAAGGAACGGGGCCGCCCGTCCGCGTCGAGGGCGATGACCTCGCCGTCCAGGATGAACGCCGTCTGCTTCAACTCCAGTGCGGCGGCGGTCAGTTCCGGCAGGCGGTCGGTGATGTCGTCGAGGGTGCGGGTGTAGATCCGCACCTCGTCGCCGTCGCGGTGGACCTGTACGCGGATGCCGTCGAGTTTCTCCTCGACCACGCAGGCGCCGAGCTTGCCGACCGCCTCGGACACCGAAGCGGCGGAGTGCGCCAGCATCGGCAGCACCGGGCGGCCGACGGTGAGCCGGAAACCGTCCAGCGCCGCCGGACCGTCGGAGAGCAGCGCCTGCGCCACCGTCTGCAACGATCCCGCGAGCATCACCGCCCGCCGTACGTCCGCCGCGGGCGCCCCGGTCGCCTGGGCGAGCCCCTCGACCGCGACCGCGTCCAGCGCGCCCTGCCGGACCTCGCCGGTGAGCAGCCCGTGCAGGAAACGCTGCTCGTCCTCGGTGGCCGCCGACATCAACTCGCCTACCAAGCGCGCGCGTTCGGCCTGCGAACCGGAGCCGGACACGCCGCCGAGTTCGGTGAGCCGTGCGTCCACCTCGCGGACGGTCAGGGTCGGGTCCGGCGCCGGGGAGACGGACGTACTGAGGATCTTCCAGCCGATGCCGAGGCGGCCCTGGGGGAGGCGGCCCGCCAGATAGGGGATCACGATCGGCACGTCGTCCGGCCCGGCGTCCCGGAAGAGCCCGGCGAGCAGGGCGGTCTTCCGGGACCGCGCCGAGGTGGCGGCGACCTCCTGGGACACTTGGGCGAGCCGGCTCAGCAGCATGCAGCCATGGTGCTACGGAGTCGGCCGCTCTACATCCGCACGGGTCGCCAGTGCCGGGCGCGGCCCGCCGTACACCCGCACGACTTGCCCCGACCCCGGTGGGTGACGCCGGACTCCCGCGCGGTTTGCCCGGCGCGGGTCGCCGTATACCCGTATGGCTGTCCCGACTCTGGCGCGGCCGCCGTGCACTCCCGTGGCTGCCCTGCACCCGCAGGGCTTGCCCGGTTCCTGGCGCGGCCCGTCGGATACCCGCACGGTTTGACCCGTGCCTGGCGCGGGCCGCCGTACTACCCGTATGGCTGTCCCGTGTCTTGCGCGGTCGCCGTCCCCCCCCGGCGGATGTCCTACGCCCGTACTGCCGCGTCGAGGTCCGTGAAGAGCAGGTCCGCGTTGATCGTGGCGCCTGCCCGGTATCCTCCGCTGGCCGCGTTGATCACCTGCTCCGCGAATCCCATCGCGTTGCCTGCCGCCCAGACGCCGGGCACGGTCGTCTGGCCGGTCTCGTCGACCACGGGGTAGGTGCCGAAGGGGGTCTCCTTCAGCTCGGCGCCCAGCCGCTCCAGCAGGCCGGTGCGCGGGACCGCGCGGGGGGCGACGAACACCACGGAGCGGTCGTGGACCGTGCCGTCCGCAAGCCTCACCCCCGTGAGCCGGTCGTCCTCGACGACGAGCCCCGCGACCTCGCCGGGCACCACGGCGACCCCGGCCGCGGCTAGCCGGCGCAGGTCGTCATCGGTCAGCTCGTTCTCGGCGACCGTGTGCAGGAACAGGGTCACGTCCTTCGACCACTGGCTGACGATCAGTGCCTGGTGCACGCCCAGCGGGGTGCTGGCCAGCACCCCGAACGCCTGGTCGCGGACCTCCCAGCCGTGGCAGTACGGGCAGTGCACGACATCCCGGCCGAACCGCTCGGCGACACCGGACACCGACGGCAACTCGTCGGCCAGGCCGGTGGCGAGGACCAGCCGCCGCGCGTGCACGGTGCGCCCCTCGGCCAGGGTCACGTCGAACTCCCCGGCGGCGTCCCTTACCACGTCCACCGCACGGTCCCGGACCAGCTCCACGCCGTAACCCTCGATCTCCCGCCGCCCCTCGGCGAGGAACTCGGCGGGCGGCATGCCGTCCCGGGTCAGATAGCCCTGCATGTGCGCGGCGGGCGCGTTGCGCGGCTCGCCCGCGTCGACGACCAGGGTGGAGCGCCGGGCCCGCCCCAGGATCAGCGCGGCCGACAGTCCTGCCGCGCCGCCGCCGATGACGATCGCTTCGTACCTCTCGGTCATGGTGACCACCTCCACTGAGAAGGTCCCTCAGAGGGGGCGGGATTGACAAATGGCTTTGCCGATTCTGCAATATGGGGATGAGTGACACCGATGCGAGCGAAACCGATGTGAGCAAGCCCGGCACGAGCGGGTCCGGCGTCAGCGGCACCGATGCGAGTGGGGGCGACCTGAGCGGCGGCGATTCGAGTGCTGCGGGAGCGAACGGGGACTCGGCGACGGACGAGGTGCTGGCCGAGGTCGGCCCGCGGCTGCGGCGGATCCGGAAGGAGCGGGGGGCGACGCTCGCGGGCCTGTCCGAGGTGACCGGCATCTCCGTGAGCACCCTGTCGCGCCTGGAGTCCGGGCTGCGCCGGCCCAGTCTGGAGCTGCTGCTGCCCATCGCCCGTGCCCACCAGGTGGCGTTGGACGAGCTCGTCGGTGCGCCCCCGGTCGACGATCCGCGGGTGCGGGCGAAGCCGATCTCGATGCACGGCCGTACGTACTGGCCGCTCACCCGGCAGCCCGGCGGGCTCCAGGCCTACAAGGTGCTCGAACCCGTTCGCAGGATGGAGCCCGATCCGCGGACCCATGAGGGCTACGAGTGGCTGTACGTACTGGCCGGGCGGCTGCGGCTCGTGCTCGGCGAACACGACGTGGTGCTCGGTCCGGGGGAGGCCGCGGAGTTCGACACCCGGGTGCCGCACTGGTTCGGGTCGACGGGTGAGGGGCCCGTGGAGTTCCTGAGCCTGTTCGGCCCGCAGGGGGAGCGGATGCACGTCAGGGCGCGGCCCAGCCGGTCGTGACGTGCGCGACTGTTCCCTGATCGGCAAGCGACCGCTTAGTATGCGATGGAGCCCGGTCAGACGAAGCAGTCCCGTGGAGGCCCCGCATGCAGGCATGGCAAGTGCACCAGAACGGCGAGCCGGGTGAGGTGATGCGCCTCGGCGACGTGGAGCGGCCGGTGCCCGGCGAGGGCCAGGTCCTGCTCAGGGTGCGCGCGGCGAACATCAACTTCCCGGACGCGCTGATGTGCCGCGGTCACTACCAGGTGAAGCCGCCGCTGCCGTTCACGCCCGGTGTGGAGATCTGCGGCGAGACCCAGGACGGCCGCCGTGTGATCGCCAACCCCGCGCTGCCGTACGGCGGTTTCGCCGAGTACGCCGTCGCGGACGCCCGAGCCCTGCTGCCCGCGCCCGACTCGCTCGACGACGCCGAGGCGGCGGCCCTGCACGTCGGCTACCAGACGGGCTGGTTCGCCCTGCACCGGCGCGCGGGCCTCGAGGCCGGCGAGACCCTCCTCGTGCACGCCGCGGCCGGAGGCGTCGGCAGCGCCGCCGTGCAGCTCGGCAAGGCCGCGGGTGCCACGGTCATCGGCGTCGTGGGCGGCGCAGACAAGGCCGCCGTCGCCCGCGAGCTGGGCTGCGACGTCGTCGTCGACCGGCGGGCGGAGGACGTCGTCGGCGCCGTGAAGGAGGCGACCGGCGGCCGGGGCGCCGACGTGATCTACGACCCGGTCGGCGGCGAGGCCTACACCCAGTCCACCAAGGTCGTCGCCTTCGAGGGCCGGATCGTCGTCGTGGGCTTCGCGAGCGGGACCATTCCCAGTCCGACGCTGAGCCACGCCCTCGTGAAGAACTACTCGATCCTCGGCCTCCACTGGGGCCTCTACAACACCAAGAACCCGAAGCTGGTCCAGCACTGCCACGAGCAGCTCACCGAACTGGCCGCGCGGGGCGCGATCAAGCCACTGGTGAGCGAGCGCGTGCCGCTCGGCGGTGCCGCGGCGGCCGTGCAGCGGCTCGCCGACGGTGTCACGACGGGCCGCGTCGTGGTGGTCCCCTCGCTCGGGAACGGAGCAACCGCATGACCGACGCCACCGAACTGCGCCGCCGCACACAGGAGTTGCTGGCCGCGAACCCGCCTCGAACCACGGACCGGACGGACTTCCTGAAGGCCCGCTTCGACGCCGGGCTCGCCTGGGTGCACTACCCCGAGGGGCTCGGCGGACTCGGCGCCCCGCGCACGCTCCAGGCCGTGGTGGACGCCGAGTTGGAGGCCGCGGGCGCGCCGGACAACGACCCCCGGCGTATCGGCATCGGCCTCGGCATGGCCGCCCCGACGATCCTCGGCTTCGGCACGGAGGAGCAGAAGAGGCGTTTCCTGCGCCCGCTCTGGGTCGGGGAGGAGGTCTGGTGCCAGCTCTTCAGCGAGCCGGGCGCCGGGTCCGACCTCGCCGCGCTCGGCACCCGCGCCGTGCGCGACGGTGGGGGAGACTGGGTGGTCAACGGACAGAAGGTGTGGACATCCAGCGCCCACCTGGCCCGCTGGGCGATCCTCATCGCCCGCACCGACCCGGACGCGCCCAAGCACCGCGGCATCACGTACTTCGTCCTCGACATGACCGACCCGGGCGTCGAGGTGCGGCCACTGCGCCAGATCACCGGCGAGGCCGAGTTCAACGAGGTCTTCCTCACCGACGTACGCATCCCCGACGCGCACCGCCTCGGCGAGATCGGCGACGGCTGGCGGGTCGCGCAGACCACACTGATGAACGAGCGGGTCTCCATCGGCGGCATGCGCATCCCGCGCGAGGGCGGCATGATCGGCCCGGTCAGCAGGACCTGGCGGGAGCGCCCCGAACTGCGCACCCACGACCTCCACCAGCGCCTGCTGAAACTGTGGGTCGAGGCCGAGGTCGCCCGGCTCACCGGCGAGCGGGTGCGCCAGCAGCTGGTGGCGGGACAGCCCGGCCCCGAGGGCTCCGGGCTGAAGCTCGCCTTCGCCCGCCTCAACCAGGAGATCAGCGGCCTGGAGGTCGAACTCCTCGGTGAGGAGGGCCTGTTGTACGAGGACTGGACAATGCGCCGGCCGGAGCTGGTCGACTTCACCGGTCGCGACGCCGGCTATCGCTACCTCCGCTCCAAGGGGAACAGCATCGAGGGCGGGACCAGTGAGGTCCTGCTGAACATCGTGGCCGAACGCGTGCTCGGCCTGCCCTCCGAACCGCGCACCGACAAGGACGTCGCATGGAAGGACCTGGCGCGATGAGCGACCTGCTGTACTCGGAGGAGGAAGAGGCGCTGCGTGCCGCCCTCCGCGACCTGCTCGCCGACCACTGCGACGCGGCGGGCGTCATCGTGCGCACGGAGTCGGAGGCGCCGCACGACCGCGAACTGTGGAAGGCGCTCTCCGACGGCATGGGCCTCGCCGGTCTCCTGGTGCCCGAGGCGCAGGGCGGCCAGGGCGCCACGCACCGCGAAGTCGCCGTAGTACTCGAGGAGTTGGGCCGCGCGGTCGCCCCCGTGCCGTATCTGACGAGCGCCGTCGTCGCCACGGAGGCGCTGCTCGGCTGTGGGGGTGAGGAGGCCGCGAAGCTGCTGAGCGCACTGGCGTCAGGACGGACGGTGGGCGTGCTCACCGTCGCCCTGTCCGTGGCACCGGGCGGCGCCCACAAGGCCGTACGGTACGAAGACGGGGGCCTGCACGGGGAGTTGACCGGCATCGCCGACGCGTCGGCGGCGGATGTGCTGCTGGTTCCGGCGACGGACGGGGACCTGTACGCGGTGGACGCCGACGCGGTCACCGTCACGCCGCAGGTCTCCCTGGACCTCACCAGGCCCCTCGCCACGGTCGCCTTCGACGGAGCGCCGGCCCGCCGTCTGGGCGCCGCCGAACCGGCCGTACGACGGGGCCTGCGCGCCGGCGCCGGGCTCCTCGCCTCCGAGCAACTGGGCCTGGCCGACTGGTCCCTGACCGAGACGGTCCGCTACCTGAAGGACCGCAAGCAGTTCAACCGGCCCGTCGGCGGCTTCCAGGCGCTCAAGCACCGGCTCGCCCAGCTGTGGCTGGAAGTCGTCCACACCCGCGCCGCCGCCCGTAACGCCGCCGACGCGCTCGCCACCGGCGGTGAGGACGCCGACGTGGCGGTCGCCCTCGCCGCGGCCTACGCGGCGCCCGTCGCCGTCCATGCCGCCGAGGAGGCCGTCCAACTGCACGGCGGCATCGGCATGACCTGGGAGCACCCCGCCCACCTGTACCTCAAGCGCGCCAAGGCGGACTCCATCGCCTACGGGACGGCGGGGGCACACCGCGAGGCGCTGGCCGGACTGGTCGACCTCCAGGCGCCCTGACCCGAGCCCTCTTCCCAGCAGGCCCGCCCCCACCTGGGGGCGGGCCTTCGCGCTGCTCTGCCCCGACGCCCTCACGGCCGCCGTGTGGCCCTCGTCCGAACGCGGGGCCGATGAGGTGAACGTGTGGAGGCGGTCCAGCCAACTCCCCGCACGGGCCTGCTCCTTGGGTGCCGGAGGATCGCATAATCTCCCCCAGTCCCGACTTCGCTCGACCGGGGGGACCTCCATGGTCCTTACGGCACTTCCAGGGAGGCAGACATGGCCCTTACCACCCGTCGCAGAGCCCTCACCACCCTTGGCGCCGCCCTCGCGGGCACCGTCGCGCTGCCCGCCACCTCCGCGCTCGCGGGCGACCGGAAGCACCGGCCGCGCCCGCTGTGGCGAGCCCACGCGCACAACGACTACGACCACCCGCGCCCCCTCTTCGACGCCCTCGACCACCGCTTCGGCAGCGTCGAGGTCGACATCTACCTGGTCGGCGACCAGCTCCTCGTCGCCCACGACCCCGTCGACCTCGACCCGTCCCGCACCATCGAGTCCCTCTACCTCGACCCCCTCGCCGCCCGCGTGAGGGCCAACCACGGCTCGGTGTACCGGGGTTACCACACACCCCTGCAACTCCTGATCGACATCAAGACCGAGGGCTCCTCGACGTACCTCGAACTCGACCGTCATCTGCGCCGCTACAAGAACCTCTTCACGACCTACGCGCACGGCCGCGTGCGCCCCGGTGCGGTCACGGCCGTGATCTCCGGCGACCGTGCAGCCCGCATCCCCATGGAGGCCCAGAGTGTGCGGCGCGCCTTCTACGACGGTCGGCTCGCCGACCTCGGCAGTGCGGCGCCCGCCTCCTTCGTGCCGCTGATCAGCGACAACTGGACGCTCAACTTCACCGGGCTGGGCAACGGCCCCTTCCCGGCCGCCGAGCGCGAGAAGCTGCGCGGCATCATCGCCGCCGCGCACTCCCGCCGGCAGAAGGTGCGGTTCTGGGCGACGCCCGATCTCGCGGGCCCGGCGCGTGACGCGCTGTGGAGCGAACTCCTCGCCGCGGACGTCGACTACTTCAACACCGACGACCTCGCGGGTCTCCAAGTGTTCCTCGACGCCCACTAGCCGGCGGCAGCACCCGTACGAACGGCCGTCCGACCGGTCGTGGACACCACACGTTCGGAGTACACGTCAGCCGCACGGACGAACCCTCCGTTACGCGACACTTGCGCCCGAAAGCCGCGGTGTCGACGTGGCGGAGGAGGTTGACGATGGCCATTTCCATCTCTGTGGTGGTACTGCTCCTGATCCTCGCGGTGGTCTTCGTGCGCAACGGCGCACTGAAGCTCTCGCACGCCGTGGTCTGTGTGCTGCTCGGGTTCTATCTGGCGAGCACGAACATGGCGCCGACCATCCATGAGGGGGTGACGGCGACGGCTAACGTCGTGAGCAGCCTCAAACCGTGACTCCGTGAGAGCCGTTGAGGTGTCCTCCCTGCCTGGGGATCACGGGGCGGAGAACACTCCGATGCCGTTCGGCACCGGGCGTTCGGCACCGCCGCTGGGGTGGTTGACGACACTGACGGCGCTCGTACCGGGCTGCTCGGCGACCATGGTCGTAGAGCCGCCGCCGTCGAGGCTGAAGGCGTCGTCGGATCCCAACTGCCGCATGGTGGAGGCGACTTCGGCGATGGTGAGCCCGGTTCGGTACTCGGGCGCGCCGTCGAGGGCGAGGAGCAGCAGGCGCCGTCCGCCGTCCGCGACTCCCACGGCGGTCCGTACGGCCGCGGTCCTGTTGTCGAGACCCGGCAGCGGCAGACCGGCGTTGAGCACCGGATAGCCGCCGACCGCGAAGCGGTAGGGGATCCCGGAGGTCTCCGCCACCAGACGGTGCCCCACCCGGACGGGCAGGCGCTCCGACAGCTTCCGCAACTGCTGGGCGCCCGCCTCGCGACCCACCAGGACGGTCGTGCCGGCGGCGATAGGACCGCTGCCGGGTGCGTCGGACCTCGACACGACCCGCCCGTCGCGGACCGTCACCTCGTAGGTGTCCGTACTGCAGGGCGCGGCCCGGTCGGTGTCCGTGCCGCAGGTGGCGCGCACCCGGGAGACACTTCCCCAGTCCGAGGTGAACGCGCCGATCGAACCCACCGGCAGCGCGTACTGGTTGAGTCCGCCGAGCGGCCACTTCCCCTCGTAACTGCGTACGTAGCCGTCGAGGGCCAGGCCGTCCAGCCGGGCCCTGCGGTCGACGCCCACGCCGAGCACGTCCTGGGTGCTCGTCCCCGGCGGCAGCGCCGGTCCGAAGCGCTGGCCGTTGGGGACCGCCGCCTTCAGCGTGCGCCCGCTCGCGATCGCCGGGCCGACGCTCGCGCCCGTCGCCACGACACCGGGATGCTGCTCTTCCGTGATGTTGAAGAAGTCGCCGTTGACGCCCGCGACGGCGCCTCTGGCGGCGGCCAACTGCGAGACGGGCGCCCGCGACGCGACGGCTCCGGGGTACAGGAGGTCGACCCGCACCTTCGGGTCGCGCAGATCGACGGTCAGCACATGCGCGTGAGCCACACCGCTCGCGGCCGGGATGTCCATCTCCGTGTACCGGACCCCGGCGGCGATACGGACGCCGTTGGTCGCGCCGCTGGCCGGCGCCGCCCCCACCAGGACGGTTCCGGCCAGCGCACCGCATGCCGCGACAACTGTCAGTACAGCTCTGAAACGTCCGTTACGACGTGTCACCGTGCCCCCTGATGTCTCGTCAACTGTCGAAGGACCTCGGGGGAGTTCATCAGACGCCGGGTGGCCGTGACAGTGGATGTCCGCCGACGGCTCGGGAACGGGTCAGAAAACGCACTCCTTCGGGTGCTCCCGTGAGAGGTCGCCGCTCGGGAAACTCGCCCTCCGGGAAGTCGCCTACGGAGTGACGTAGGTCACTCTCAGCTCTTCTTGGTGCGGGGCCCCGTCTGTGTCACGCTTTTCGCAAGTCCCTCCTGCCCAAAAATGCAGCAAGGCAGTAGAGAGTCTCCGCCGACGCTTGAGGACGAAGCCGAGCCCCCGGCTGATCAACAGTCCGGTGCTTGCCTTTCGGCCCGGTCGGCGCGTCCAACCGCCGTCGCCATGCGGAACGCCGAACTACGCGGCGAAGAAAGCCTGCTGACGTGCCCGTACGTGACGGGCGGCCATGACCGCGCCCGCGCCCGCAGACGTACACGGTGCTGGTCGATCCGGATGCGTACCGCGCGGCCGTCGCAACTCACCCGCGCGTCAAGGCCGTCGACCGCGGACACCGCCCGCCCGCGACCCGGGTTCAGCCCGTGCGCGACGCGAGGCACAAGTGTCCGGGCCCGCGCCCCGCACGCCATCTCGCCGTACCGCCGTGCGCGGAACTCACCACCAACCAGGCCGAACGGAGCGCTGACGCCCTGCGCAGCGCGATCCGGCCCCCTTCGCGGTCCACCCGAAGTCCAGGAGGAACAGCATGACGAGCAACCAACCTGCTCCGGACGGCGTACTGAGGTTGATCAACGGCTACTGGGCCACCGGCGTCGTCGGCGCCGCGGCCAGCCACTCGCTCTTCACCCACCTCGAGAACGGTGCGGGGACCGCCGCTGAGCTGGCCGAGCGCGCCGAGATCGCGGAGCGGGGCGCGCAGACCCTTCTGGACGGCCTTCTCAGCGTGGGTCTGGTCGCGCTGCACGAAGGCCGGTACCGCAACACCCCCGAGGCGTCCCTCTATCTGGTCGACGGCAAACCCACATCCCTGGGCGGTTTCGCCATGTTGAAGCTGAAGCACATGGCCGGCCTGTCCGTCCTGCCGGACGTGGTCCGGGCCGGAGGGCCGGTGCGGGACGCGACGATCGGGTGGGGCGACAGCCCGCACTGGGAGGAGATCGTTCCGGCCATCGCCGCGCAGTCGGTTTCCGCCGCCGAGACAGCCGCCGAGGCGCTCGGGCTGGCCGAGGCCGGCGCTGTCTCCATCCTCGACGTGGGTGGTGGTTCAGGTGTCTACTCCGCCATCTGGCTGGCCGCCAACCCGGAAGCCCGCTCGGCCCAGCTCGACTGGGAGCCCATCAACGTGATCGCCCGCCGACTGCTGGCGGAGCGCGGGGTGGCCGACCGGTTCACCACCATCGCCGGGGATTTCCACACCACCGACTTCGGCACGGCGAAGTACGACATCGCGTTGTACTCCCACATCGCCCACCAGGAGGCGCCGGAGGAGAACATCGCGGTCTTCTCCCGCCTGCGCGAGGCGCTCAAGCCCGGCGGTGCTCTCGTCGTCTGTGACTACGTTGTCGAAGACGATCGCAGTGGTCCTGCTCTCCCGCTCCTCTTCGCCGCCGAGATGCTGCTCAAGAGCAAGCAGGGGGGCACCTGGCGGCGGTCCGACTACCACGACTGGCTGGTCAAGGGTGGCTTCACGACCGTCTCGTTTCACGCCGCGCCGCCCGCCACCGTCATGATCGCCCGGTGAGCGGCCGACCATAGGCCACGGAGCAGACAGCCGGACGAACGGCCCTGTGGCTGCCCGACGGCCCAGTGGCTACTGAACGGCGCGGAAGCCCGCGCCGCCGCCATCGACCACTTGTCCATCGGCGAAGTCGACCTGTTCCGTCGGCGCCCTTTCCGCGGGCCAAGGCCGCGTGCCCGGTATCGCGGCATCCCTGTCGGGAGTCCGCCGAGTCCACCGCGCGAAAGCCGGACGTGAGTAACGCCCACCTGAACCGATTCCCTGGAGTAGCCCATGCCGGGTCCAACCGATGCCACCGTCGATGTGGCGAGTGTCTACTCAGCCATCGAGAAGTCAGCCGACCTGCTGGATGTGACCGCTTCGCGTGAGGCCGTCTGGCCCGTCCTCACCGCTTTCGAGGATGCGCTTCCGCAGGCCGTTATCGCCTTCAGAGTGGCCACCAACGCGCGGCACGAAGGAGATTTCGACGCTCGTTTCACTCTTCCCAAGGAGATCGATCCGTACGCCGTGGCCCTGTCGAGGGGCCTGATCGCGGAGACGGACCACCCCATCGGCAGTCTGCTCGCGGACATTCAGCGGCTCTGTTCCATCGACAGCTACGGAATCGACCTCGGAGTCCTCTCCGGATTCAAGAAGATCTGGTTGTATTTTCCGGCGGGGGAGCAAGAGAGCCTGTCCCGGCTGACGGGCCTGAAGTCGATGCCGCAGAGCCTGGCCGGGAACGCCGAGTTCTTCACCCGCTACGGCTTGGCCGAGAAAGTGGACGTGATCGGGATCGACTATCGCAGTCGAACGATGAACGTGTACTTCGCGGCGCCTGCCAAGTGCTTCGAGCGGGAAACCGTCCTGGCGATGCACCGGGACATCGGGCTGCCGAACCCGAGCGAGGAGATGTTCAACTTCTGCGAGAACTCGTTCGGGATCTATACCACCCTGAACTGGGATTCCATGGAGATCGAGCGAATCTCCTACGGTGTGAAGACGGACGACCCAATGGATTTCTTCGCCCGGCTGGGCACCAAAGTCGAACACTTCGTGAAGAACGTTCAGTACGGCGTCGGCGAGCCCAAGATGGTCTACGCCGCCGTGACGTCCAGCGGCGAGGAGTACTACAAACTCCAGTCGTACTACCGCTGGCGCCCCGTCAGCCGGTTGAACGCCGCTTACATCGCAGCTCGTGACAAGGAGTCGATGTGATGAATCGTGTCAATTTAGCAGGCACGCATCCGGGCGATCCGGATGGACGGGACATTCCCGAGTTCCAGTTCAGTCGGATGGAAGACCTCCTGCGCGGGCGTGCGCTCCGCCACCTGATGGTGGACGGCGTCAACGCGGTTTTCGTCAGGGACCCGGTCCTGGTCCGCGCCATCCTGGTGAGCGAGAGTAAAAGCTACGGGAAAGGTGAACTCTTCCGGAAGGCCAGGACCCTCAGCAGGGTGGGCTTGTTCTCGGAGGACGAGATCATGCATCGGCATTACCGGCGCCTGGCGAATCCCTACGTGCGGTCGGCGCAGGTCGATGAATATGTTCCGGACATGCGGGACATCGCTCGCGGATTCACGTCCGCGTGGCGCGCCGGGGAATCGGTGGACATCCAGTCCGAAATGTGCCGGATAACCTGTTCGATCGTCGTGCAGACGCTCATGGCCGGGCTGCCGTCGGAGACGACGGAAGCGCTGAGCGAGAGTCTTTCCCGCCTGGCCTGGGAAATGATCAGGAAGCCGCTCTACGGGAAGGCGGCGGCCCGAGCGGCGCGGCCGAATGGCGGCAAACGGCTGTCTCGGGCGCGCAAGGAATTCGGAGACATGCTGACGGTGTGCATCGCCGATCTCCTGGATTCCCCCGGATCGACAGCCGGCTACCTCTCGACACTCCTGTCGGATTCAGACGAGAAGGGGAACTCCCTCCTGACGGCGGAGGAAGTGTGTGAAGAGGCGGTCATGATGCTGACCGCTGCCACGGTCACCACGGCTTCCGTCATGTCATGGGCGCTCTATCTGATCTCCACGGATCCACTGGTGGAGAAAATGCTCGCCAATGACATGGCGCGAGGGCTGAGCGGAAGCGCCGTGGACGATCATGACGCGTCCGGGTACACTCGCCGCTTCCTGATGGAGGTACTGCGGCTCTATCCGCCGATATGGATCTCATGTCGGCAGGCCCTCTCGGACGTCGTGCTCGGCGACTATCCGCTCCCTGCGGGAACGAATCTGGTATTCAGTTCGTACCTGCTGCACCGGGACCCGGGGCGTTTTCCGGATCCGAGCAGATTTGATCCCGACCGGTGGCTCTCCATCCGTCTCGGCAATATCGACGCCTCCTACATTCCCTTCGGAATCGGATCGAAGGGGTGCATCGGAGAGACGTTCGCCTGGCGGCAACTCGAGGTGATCCTCGAGGCGGTGATGCAGGAATGGACGCTGAGCATCGAGCCTGACCGTAAGGTCCGCACCGCGCCGGAGACCACTCTGCATCCCCGCCGCCTTCTCATGACCCCCCAGCCGCGGTGACCGGAGTCCGCGCATGAGGGCGCGCACCGACTCCGGCCCCATATCCGGAATCTCCCTCAACCAGGGCTCGAGCGGTGCTGGTGAAACTCGGCGGCCCGAAGCACTGGGGCGGGGCCGCGCCCGGAACGTCCACGCGAGGGGTACCTGTGTCCAATTCTGAAGCCGTACTTGCCCGGATGCGCGAGTACATGGTGGGACCCACGAGATTCATGAATCTCTACGCCTGCTTCGAACTCGGCATCGTCGAGGCGCTGCGCAAGGAAGCCGGCCTGACCGCGACCGAACTCGGCGCGGTCGTCGGCGCGAAACCCGACGCGGTGGAGCAGTTGCTGTACCTGCTGGTGAAGGAGGGCTTCGTCGCCCAGGATGAGGGCGACGGCGGCTACACCCTCGACGCGCTCGCAGACGTCGCCGAGACAGACCTCCAGCGCGCGCTGACCTTCATGGGCATGATCAAGACGGGCATGCTGCGGCAGTTGTACTACCTGGCCGACAGCGTGTCGACCGGCACGGTGGTCGGTCTGAAGGAGTTCTACGGTTTCGACGGCACGATGTTCGAGGCGGCGGCCGAAGTGCCGGATGTGCGCGCCGCGTGGGGGCCGCTGGCGCAGAACGAGACCGCCAGCGTCTATCCCTGGTTCTTCCGCAGCTTCGACATCCCGGACGGCGCACGGGTGCTCGACGTGCTGGGCGGTACCGGCCTCGGCGCGATCATGACCTGTCAGCTGAAGGGGTCACCCGGTCTGCGGGTGACCACCTTCGACAGACCCGCCCTGGAAGCCGAGTGTCTGAGGAACTTCGAGGCGCGCGGTGTGGCGGAGCAATGCTCGTTCGTGGGCGGTCAGGTACTGGAGTCCCTCCCGGAGGGTTTCGACGTGCTGCTCCTCAAGCACTTCGTGGACATGTACGACAAGAACGAGGTTCTCACCATCCTCAAGAACGCTCATCGGGCGCTGGAGCCCGGCGGGCAGATCGTCGTCCTCGCCGCGGTGTACCCGGAGGGCATCGGGGACGTCGGCGACTACCAGGTCGACTTCTTCCCGTCCTACATCCTCGGCTGCGTCATGGGACGCGGCGGCCTGCAGAAGGTGTCCACATACCGTAGTTGGCTGGAGGAATGCGGGTTCGAGGTCACGAAGGTGACTGCCAAGGAACCCGCCGACATTCCGGCCGACGCCATCATCAACCGTGTCGTCATATGCGCGACGAAGCGGAGCTGAGCTGCCCGGAGCAGCGCTCTCGGCCGGCATCGGTGTTCGCCGGCCGACCATGCCGACGCGCTGTCCGAGCGCGGGTCAGCCGGCCCTCCAGGGCCGGAGCTTGTCGGGATTGAGTACCGCCCAGACCCGCCTGATCCGGTTGTCCTCGACGTCGAAGGCCAGCACCGACACGGATACCCCGTCCATCTGAGCGACCAGGCCGGGCTGACCGTTCACCGTACTTTCCAGGAGAGTCATGTCGGGCACCGCTTCCATCCGGCCGGCGAAGAAGTGCGCGACGGGCTCCGCGCCTTCGACCGGGTGGAGCGCTGCCGGCACGAGTCCGCCACCGTCGCCGGTCGCCGTGGCGTCGGGGGCCAGCAGGCTGATGAGGGCGTCGATGTCCTTCGCCTCCCATGCCTGCTTGAAGGCCCTGACGACGTCGGCGTGCTGGGCTGCCGGAGCGTCAGCGGACTGCGACGCGCGTATGCGGCGTCGGGCCGATGAGGCCAGTTGTCGGCATGCCGGCGGCGTCCGGCCGACGATCGCGGCCACCTCGTTGAAGGAGTAGCGGAAGACGTCGTGCAGGATGAACGCGACGCGCTCGGCCGGGGTCATCAGGTCAAGCACGACGAGGAAGGCCATGTTGACCGACTCGTCGAGGGTCACCCGGTCGGCCGGGTCGGCAGGGATGCCGCCGCCCCACCGTCCGCTGATCCACTCCGTGGCCGCGGGCAGGGGCTCCGGGACCCAGGCGCCCACGTAGCGCTCCCGCCTGGCCTGTGCCGAGCCGAGCAGGTCGAGACAGATACGACTGGCGACGGTCGTCAGCCAGCCACCGGGGGACTCGACGGCCTCCCGCCGCTGCGCGGACATGGCGTACCAGCGGGTGTAGGTCTCCTGTACGACGTCCTCGGCCTCGGTCAGCGAACCGAGGAGCCGGTACGTGAGATTGATCAGCTGTTTCCGCTCGCTCATGATCACGCTCAGGCTCGGATCGGGCCGGCTCTGCTCGGGCCCGGTTGCGTCGGTCATGATCCCGCAGACTCCCTCGGTCGCTGTGTCCCCGCTGGGTCCGACGAGACATCGCAGCGAGACGTGAGGCGGGCGCGTCACCTCACATTCCGTAGGGCTGCGTCGTCGTACCTCATGAACAAAACACTATCCAGGTGATCCACATGATCCACGTACTCGAGGAAGAGGTCCGATGTCGGAATCCGTGAACGTCTCGATCATCTACTACAGCGCGACAGGCACCGTGCATGCCTTGGCACAGGCGGCCGTTGAGGGGGCGGAGAAGGCCGGCGCGCAGGTGCGTCTGCGCAAGGTGGCGGAAACCGTGCCGCAGGAAGTGATCAACACCAGGGAGGAATGGGCTCAGCACGTACGGGACACGGCCGATGTCGCCCAGGCGACCCTCGATGACGTGGAGTGGGCCGACGTGGTGCTGCTCGGTACTCCCACCCGCTTCGGCAACCCGGCAAGCCAACTGCGGGCGTTCGTGGAAACCACCGGTCCTCTGTGGTTCCAGGGCAAGCTCGCGGGCAAGGTGTACTCGGCCTTCACCTCCTCCAGCACCGAGCACGGTGGCCAGGAATCCACCATCCTGGCGCTGGCCAACACGTTCTACCACTGGGGCGGCATCATCGTGCCCCCCGGCTACACCGACCCGGTCAAGGCGCAGCAGGGCAATCCCTACGGCACCTCCCACGTGGCCGGTACCGGTGCGCCCGGTGAGACCGCGCTGGGGGCGGCACGCCATCAGGCCCGCCGTACCGTCGAGATCGCCGCCGCTCTCAAGGCCGGTCGCACCGCCTGACCCGGTGCGGACCGTACTGACGCGCCGAACTCGGAGATACGACAGACACTGACGGTCGCTCAGCCGCCGCCGGGCACCACCGGCGGCGGCGAAGCGGGCCGAGCCGGAGCGGCCGCCCCCGCAGCCCTGCCTGAGTGCGCGTCAGCCTCTTCCCCTTGCCGCGCGGAGCATGTCCGTCGGCTGGATCTCGGGGGTCGCACGCGGTGTCGTCCGGGGGGCGGGAGGCGCACAACGGGAGCGCGATATGCGCTCTGTCGGCGCACGACTGGATGCCCATACAATCAAAAACGATGCTTTGATCGACGAGGTGATCCTTCATAGCGGATGTCGGAGCGGCCCGGGGGAGGGCCCCCGGGCCGCTCGACGGCAGCAGACGCGGAGCGGCGGCGCCGTTCCGGTGGGAGGGGTCCCAGATGCTCACCGATCGGTCCCACAGACGCCTGCTGTGGCGGAGGGTTCGCACCCTCTCCGAGGGGCTCGAACTGCCTGACCCCTTCGACGCCGAGGCCTTCCTGGCCCTCCTTGCCGAACGGCGTGGCCGCCCGATCGAGGTCCTGCCGGTCGCGGTGGACGCGGGGGTCCCGTGCGGCCTGCTGGTGACGACCGACCACGCCGACTACATCCTTTGCACCCCAGGGACCAGCGCACTGCACCGGCAGCACATCCTCGTGCACGAGGCGGCCCACCTGCTCTGCGGGCACGACCGGTCGCCCGCCCCCGAGGCGCCGGGCGTACGCGCGCTGCTGCCCGGACTCTCCCCCGACCTGGTGCGCCGGGTCCTGGGCCGCACCGTGTACGCCGAGCCCGCCGAGCAGGAGGCGGAACTGCTCGCCTCTCTCATCCTGCATCGCGTGCTGAGGCAGGGGCCCATGCCGGGACGGGACAACGGACGGGCCGGAACCCTCGTCGGGGCACCCTCCCGCCGCCCCTCGCGGCCACGTGTCTGACCTGCTCGCGTACCTCCCGGCCGTCGCCGCGCTGTGGCTGGGCTGCTACGAACTGCGTCTGCTGCGCACCGGAAGCGCCTCGCCCTTCGCGGTGCGCTGCCTGTGCCGCTTCGGATTCTGCATGGCCGCGGCGATGGCCCTGCTGGCCGCTCCGACGATGTACCTGGAGTGGCTGTGGCCGTGGTTCCCGCGGCTGACCCACCTCCTGGGCCGCGAGATGGAGATGACCGCCCTCGCCTTCCTCCCGCTGGCCGTCATCGAAATCGGTCTCAGCCGGCCCCGCCTGCTGACCGCACGGCTGCACATCGCCGTCACCCTCGCGGCCACCGCGCTGTGCGCGGTGCTGTTCCTCTCCTCCGGCGTACGCACCCGGGACGGTTCGCTTCTCGCGGAGGGGACCGGAGCCCTGCTCCTCGCCTCCTGCGACGCGGTCTTCACCGGCTACAGCTTGTGGTGCCTGGCCGTGTTCCTGGTCCCGGTGCACCGGTTCGCCCGGGGGCTGCGTCCGGGCGCGCTGCGCACGGGCCTGCGGCTGATCACGGCCAGTGTCACGGTGGGCCTCGTCTGGGCACTTTGGGGTGTGGCGTCGATCGTCTCCATGGCCGTGGACCACCGGCAGGGCGCCGGGCTGGACCCGGTGGGCCGGGTGCTCGGTCTGTGCTGTCTGGTGCTGGGCGTCCTGGGTGGCACCGCCGCGGGCTGGCTCTCCGTCACCACCGCGGCCGGGCGGCGGCTACGGGCCTACCGGACCTACCGTGCGCTGGAGCCGCTGTGGTCGGCGTTGCGGGCCGTCTCCCCCGGGACGGCCCTGGACCTTGGCTGGCCGTCGGTGCGTCTGTTCTCCCTGCGGCGCTCCGAGTTCGCCCTCTACCGCCGGGTGATCGAGATCCGGGACGGTTACCTGGAACTCCGCTCCTTCGTTCCCCCCGACGCCCGCGCGCTGTCGGCCGCCGCGCTGGACCGGTTCCCCGTGCCGCCCGCGGGCCGCGCGGCGATGGCCGAGGCCGCCGTCATCGCCGCCGCACTGGAGTCCGCAAGGATCGGCCCCGGTGAGCCCGGTGAGCCCGGCAATCCCGGCGGTCCCGACGGCCCGGGCGACCAGGACGTCGCGCTCGCCTACCCGGCCGACTGCTCGGTCGAGGAGGAGGCGGCGTGGCTGGTCCAGGTGGCCGAGGCGTTCACCGTGGCCGGGCTGGTGGAGCACATGCGCGACCGGCAGGCCCTAGGACGGGATGAGCGTCGGCCCGGACAGGGCGGTGGCGGACGGAGGAAGGGCCGAGCGGCGGAACAGGGGCGGTTCCGGTGACGGGCGAGGGGCGGAGTGGTGCATCCAGCCCGCTATCTCCACTCGGGAGGAACAGCCCAGCTTCTTCATCGTGTCCCGGATGTGGTTGACCACGGTCCACTCCGAGATCGCCAGCCGGTGGGCGATCTGCCGGTTGCTCAGACCGGCCGCCACCAGGCGCGAGACCTCGGTCTGTCGCGGCGTCAGCGGCCCGATCCGGATGCGGGTGTCCGGGGGTAATGGGTCCGCGGGTGTGGCGGCGGGAGGGGCGGGTGCCGGGACGAGGGTGGCCAGGAGATCCGGGAGCGATGCCCTGGAGCCCTCGACCAGGGCGCGGGCGAAGGCGGCCTCGCCCAGCAGCTCCCGCACCGGCTCCTCCAGCCGGGCCATGGCGAAGTCGGGCGTGCCCGCGTCCTCCGGGAACGCGCCGCGCCAGGTGTGGAAGGCGCCCAGGCCACGGGCGGTGCCCGTGGCGCGGTCGACCACGTCGGGCAGGGCGGGACTGCCCAGCGTGGTGGCGATGGCGCCCAGGACGGCCGTCGGACCCAGGGCGCGCAGGGCCGACAGAGCCCGCTCGCAATAGTGGACCGTGGCCTGCGCGCGCCCCTCCGCGGCGGCGAAGACGGCCAGGTGGAGCAGGGCGGCACCGGCGACGAGCGTGTCGCGCCCCTGCTGGGCCGCGGCCAGCACCTCCAGCGCGGTGGTCGCCGCGGCCGCCGTGTCGCCGAGGCGGAATCCCGCGAGTGCGGCCTCCAGTGACACGTAGCGGGCCTCGTGGCGGTCACCGTCGGACCGATGCCGGTCGGCCGCCCCGACGAGCAGGGCGGTGCCGCGACCGGGGTCGGCGGCCAGGACGCACAGGGCCCGCAGCCGCGTCACCCGCGCGGACAGCCCCGCGGCCTGGGCGGCATCCGGCGTGATCCGGTCCAGCAGGTCCGTGGCAGCCTCGGGCTGGCCCGCCAGGATGCCCGCCTCGGCGAGCAGCAGGTCGGTGCGGATCCGGTCGCGGTGGCCGGCCGTGGTCCACGACGGGTCGGGGAGGGTGAGCCCTTCGGCCCAGGTGCTCCAGCCGCCCGTGGCCCGCCAGTAGACACGGATGCCGTCGACGAGGTCGAGCGCCTCGCCGGTTCGCCCGTGGCGGAGCAGCGTCTCAAGTGCCGTACGGAGGTTGCGTTCCTCGCTCCAGAAGGCGATCAGGCCCGAGCGCTGGTGCCCCGAGATGATCCGGTCGGCGGCGGCCCGGGCCAGGTCCGCGTAGTAGCGGGCGTGCGCCAGCCGGGCCGCGGTGTCCTCGGGTGGCGGGAGGCGGCGCGCGGCTCCGTCCGGCGGCAGCCGCAGCCGGAACCGGGCCGTGCCGTCCAGGCGGCCGGACGGCAGGGTGGAGGCGGTGAGCAGGTGGCCGCGCAGCAGGGTCTCCAGCGCCGAGGAGAACTGCTCCGGCGCGAGGGCCGTGATGTGGCGCAGTGCCTCCGGGCCGAAACCGCCGCTGAATACCTGGCAGTGCGCCAGCAGCCGGACCGGCGCCGCGCCGGCGGCCCAGGGATCACCACCCGACGTCGCGGAGAGGGCGCCGTCCTCGGCGTGGACCGGGTGCGGGACGGTCCCGCCGCCCAGCGAGGCCCACGCCACCTCGGGGCTCTCCAGCGCGGCGACCCGCGCGGTGCGGCAGAGCGCGCCGGGGTTGCCGCCCACCTCGACGCAGGTCCGGGCGATGACCTGCTGGTTGTGCAGTTGGAGGGAGAACGCGGGGTTGATCGTGCGCAGGCAGGCGAGGTACAGCTGCACCGAGGGAACGCGCGCCAGTGCGCCGAGATCCAGCGCCGAGCAGTCGAGCGGCACGGGCAGCGGGTCCACCGGGAAGGGGGCGAGACCGTGGGCCGCGGGGGGCTGGCGGGCCGTGCCGAGGACCACGACGGACGCGACCGCGCAGGCCCGCAGCAGCCGGTGGTGGTCCGAGTGGTCGAGGTCGTCGACGAGCAGGAGCGGCCGGGCCCCTCCCGCGTCCCGGCCGGCGGTGAGGGCGGCGAGGAGGTCGAGCGCGCTGTCCGCGTACCGCTCGGCCGCGGCCTCCACGCGCAACGCGGTGGCGCCGGTCGACGCGCTGTACGCGGCGGCCGTCTCGGCCGCGAGCCGCGTCTTGCCCGCACCGGGGACACCGGTCAGCAGCACTCCGGGGGTCGACGGATCCGACAGCAGCGCCGACAGCGCGGCGATCTCGCCGTCCCGTCCGACCATGTCGGCGGGGAACGCGGTGGGCGGGCGCGGAGTGGACGGACGGGCGTTCTTCACAGGTGAGGGCACGGGGATCGTCAAGGACGGCTCCGGGAGGTGGACCCAGGCGGGCGGGGGCAGCCAGGCGGTTCAGCTGAGATGAACGGCCGTTTCGCAGATTTCATATCCGTTGACCACCTCAGCATGGCTGCCGACTTCGGGGGTGTCAACTACAGTGAAAATCAACGGACTTGCTTTCACCTGTGCGGGTAGGCGTACTTGAGGGCGGCGACAGAAGGGGGTAGGCGGTGGCCGAAACGGAACCCACGCCGTCGTCACTGAGCCGGAAGATCGACGGACTCCTCCGGCTCGCCCGCAGGCCCGACGGCCTGCCGTTCAGCAACGAGGAGGTCGCCGCCGCGTGCCGGGAGGCCACCGGGGTGTCCTTCTCGACCACGTACCTCTGGCAGTTGCGCACCGGGCGCAGGAACAACCCGACCAAGCGCCATCTGGAGGCCCTGGCCGACTACTTCGAGGTCCCGGTCGCCTACTTCTTCGACGACGAGCACGGTGCGAAGATCGCCGCGGAGATCGAACTCCTGGGCGCCCTGCGGGATGCCGGTGTGCGCAGTGTGGCACTGCGCGCGGTGGGGCTCTCCTCCGAGGCGCTCGGCACCGTCAGCGACCTCATCGACGTGATCGCCGTCCGTGAGGCGGCCGCCCGGCGCGCCCGGGGCGTGGGGGAGAACCTGCCCGCGGCGGAACCCGGCGAAGACCGCGCCTGAGGGACGGGCCTGAGGGACGACCGTCCATTGCGGGACGGCCCGTCCCGGCGGCGGACGCGTGCCGGGGCGGCCCCGGTCAGTGCGGCCGCTCGGCGGGCCGGCGCAGGAAGAAACCCGCGACGGAGCCCCGCACCTGGTCCCCGGCGTGCGGTTCCACCTTCTTGATCATGTGCGGTACGCCCGACCGCAGGACGACCAGCCGGTTGGGGCGCGGGGCGACGTAGTGTCCGACCCGCGAGGTGAGGTGGGCGTTCTGGTCGGCCGGCCGCGTCCCGGGCGTTCCGCCGGAGACGAGCAGCTCGGCGCCCCAGGACGCCTGCCACTCGGGGTGCGCGTACAGCACGAACGAGGCGGCCCGGTCGCCGGAGTCGTCGTGCCACGCCAGTCCGGAACCCTGCGGGTAGAGGAAAGGGCGGCAGGTGAAGGCGTGCCAGTCCGTTCCGAAACGCCCGGTCCACGGCTCGATGCGGGTTGCCTCCTCGGTCAGTTGCTTCACCACGGCGTCGGTCGCCCCGCCGGACGGGTGCAGAGCGTGGTCGGCGAAGCGTCCCGTGAAGTGGCCTTCCGGGTCGTTCAGCGTGCCGGGCCCGCTGAGGGGACTGCCGTCCAGCAGCCCGTAGACCTTGTTCCACGAGCCGTCCCGGCGGCCGTGCACGAAGTGGTAGTCCTCGGTGCGCAGTTGCTCCCACAGCGAGGCCGCGGCCCCGGGGGCGAGGAAGTCGTCGAAGACGGCGAAGTCATCCGTGCTCCAGGTGAGTTCCATGGTGTCCTCCTTGGGTGGGGAAGGCGGTACGGCAGGGGAGGGGGCCGGGGTGTGCAGGCGTGCTCGGTCAGGCGGTGGCGGTCTGGAGGCCTCCGGTGCCCACCGGAACGGGTGGCCGTGCGGTCGCCTCCTGGAGCAGCCGCCGCGTCATGGCCGCCGCTCGGGTGTCGCCCGAGTCCAGCACCAGCCGCAGCATCTCGGCCGCGGGCCCCGAACGTCCGTGCGCGAGGTGCACGGTGGCCACGTTGAGGGGGCGCAGCCAGTCCGGCTGCCGGGCCTCCTTCACCGGCCCCTCGTCGATGAAGGTCACTCCGGGGCAGTCGGACAGGCGGTCGGCGAGGTGGGCCGCCAGCTCTCGGGGCGGCATCGGCTCGCAGTACACCAGTGGTGTCAGCAGGTCGGCTGCGGGGACGGTGCGGGGTTCGGCGCCGCCGGTCGTGGAGAGCGGCCCGTCCGCCCGGTACAGGTGCCGGGGGTCGAGGGGTGTGCGGGCCAGCGGGGTGTGCGGGTAGACCCGCAGCCCGCAGGAGTAGCCCACCGACACGCCCCGCTCGGCCAGCCGGCGGATGTGGCGGATCGCGGTCTCCAGGGTGCCGGCCGTCTCGCCTGGCTGGCCGAACAGCACCCCGATCTGCACCTCCATCCACTCCGGCCGGCGGCGCAGCAGCAGACCGAAGGTGTCCTCGACGTCGGACATCCGGTAGTTCTTGCGGTGCCCGCGCAGCATCCGGTCGTCGAAGGCGTCCACCGAGAAACTCGGACGCACGCAGCGGGACCGGATCAGGGCGTCCATCAGCCGCTCGGAGAACGGCCTGACGTTGAAGTAGCCGTGCCAGCTGATCAGTTCGCCGTGGCGGCTTCCGGCCAGCGCCTCGCACACCTCGGTCAGCGCCCCTTCGTAGGGCAGGTTGACCTCCGGGGCGGCCAGGTGGAAGTGGGTCAGCCCGTACCGCTCGACGTAGTGCTCCGCCTCGGCGGCGACGGCGTGGGCGGGGCGCGCGTCCACCCTGCCGACGTTCAGCGGATCGACGCAGTACGAGCAGCGCAGCGGACAGCCCGCGTGGCTGCGCAGCGCGGTGGGAATGCCCCGGGCCTTGGCGAACAGCACGTACTCCGGTGCGATCCGCGGCAGCGCGGTGGTGGGCCGGGACACCACGTCGGGGCGCGGCCGCGGGCCGGGTCCCAGGACTCCGTCGGCGGTGCGCACCAGCCCGCCGGGGAGCGTGGACAGCGTCTCGGCGACCACCTGCCGCACGCCCCGGGCGCCGCCGTCGGCGACCACGCGCGCCAGCAGGGTGGTGAACGCCGCCTCACCGGGACCGGCGAGGCCGAGGTCCAGGCCGAGCCGGTCCATCACCTCCACCGGGCAGGAGGTGAACGCCGCGCCGCCCGCCACCACCGGCAGTCCGGGGTCCCAGGCGCGCAGCGTCCGGGTCAGCTCGGCGATCGGCGCCAGGTAGTCCACCACGTCGATCCACCGCCCGTCCGCGCCGGGCGCCGTGTCGCAGGCGACCACGGCGTTGTCGATGTTGCGGATCGACAGGGCGACGAGGTCGGGCCGGGTCCGGTCGAGCACCTCGGTCAACAGGCCGGTGTGATCCAGCGATTCGAGGAACGGGTTGCACACGAACACCTCGACCGGCAGTCCGCTTTCGGCGACCGCGGCCCGCAGGATCTCCAGGCCGTACGGGCCGACCGGCAGGACCTGGTGGGGGTTGGCGTAGAGCAGGAGGACGCGCACGGGCGGCTGCTTTCTCGGAGTTCGCTCGCGGGGGACGGGGCGTGCGGTGGGGCGGTGCGTACCGCTGGGGGTTTCCGGTGGATCTCCGTGGGCGAGGGAGCGCCCGCCGCGCGGCGGGCGACGACCGCGGCCGGTTCGCGCTCTGGGGGTCCCCCGGCCGGAGGCTGGTGAGTGCCGGGCGGAGGGCCCGTGTACTGGACGTACTTCGGTCCGCGCCCGGTGCGGCGAGTGCGGGTCCCCCCGGCCGGAGTGCCGGCCGTCGCGACGCCGTGGGGGATCCATCAGAAGCCCCCTAGGCCTGCGGGGCGCGCACGCCCAGGTCCTGTTTGGCTTCGATCGCCCGCCGCAGCGCGGTCAGCGCCCGCCCGGCCACCGGGAGGCCGGTACGCCGGGCGAGGACGGCGCTGCAGAGCAGCGGTGTGATCACCGCGCCGCTGCCGCGCACCGTGCCCAGATGACGGACCACGGCGTCCAGGTGTGTCGCGGCCAGCTCCGGGTCGTCGGCCCACAACGCCCGTACGGCGCGTGCCTGCAGGGCGACGGTGTACTCCGCCCAGGCCTCGGAAGGCGGAACGGCCACCTCGTCGAGCGCCGACCCGCCCCGCGCGCCGCCGGACCGCTCTTCCCCGGACGCCTCCCGGGCCAGCTCGGCCTGGAGGCCGGACAGCGACGCCTGGCGGACCATGCCGAGGGCGGCGCAGCGGTCGCCCTGGGCGGTCCACCAGTCGGCCGCGGCACCCCAGTCGCCGGACCGGGCCGCCAGCACGGCACGCCAGCCCGCGATGGTCGCTGCCCCGGTGCCCTGCCCCAGATCGCGCAGCCCACCCTCGGCCTCGTCCATCGCGGAGTCGGCCGCCGCCCGGTCGCCGGACATGTGGCGTACCAGCGCCAGCGCGACGCCGGTGGCCGAGCCCAGCAGCCGGGAACCGGCGACCTCCTGGTGCAGCCGCTCGCAGTCGGCGAGTGCGGCGGGGACCGGGGTGTCGCCGTTGACCAGGGCCATCGCCAGGTTGGCGTAGACCTCGGTCAGGCCCAGACAGGTCCCGGCACCGTCGGCCGACCGCAGCGCGGAGCGCAGCGCCCGCTCGGCGGCGGGATGGTCGCCCGCCCGCAGCGACTGGAGCCCGGCGTACAGGTGCGCCCCGACCCGGGCCTCGGGCGCCGGGGAGGCGACCGCGGCGAGGTAGTGCGGATCGTCCGGTACGGCGGGCACGTCGCCGGTCAGATAGGTGCGGGAGTACAGCGAGTTGAGGCGGGCGTGGATCCGGGCGGCCGGGGCGGCCCGGCCCGGGTCCGACAGCACGCGCTCGACGCGTTCGAGGGCGGCCTGCGGCATTCCCTGGCTGCCGAGGGCGTACGCGTCCAGGACGTCCAGGTCGTGGCCCTGCGCGCGGTCCGCCTCCGCCAGTGCGCGGGCGCGTCCGGTGTGCGTCAGCACCAGTTCGGGTCGCCCACGGGAGAGGGCGAAGCGGGCGGCGACGCCGAACGCGGTAACGGCGGACTCCGCGGCCCGGGCCGTCCGGTCGGAGCCGGGCTCCACCCCGCGCAACGCCGTGTGCGCCGCCTCCCAGTGCCCGGCCAGCAACTCGGCGACGGCGGGGCGCCGTTCGGCCACCGGTTCCAGGGAGCGCGCGAGTCTGGCGTGCACATCGGCGGTCTCGGAGAGTGTCAGCCGCCGCAGTGCCACCTCGGCCACCACCGGGAAGGCGGGGACCAGGCGGCCCTTGTGGGCGTCGGCGGACTCCACCAGCCCTGCTTCGAGGAGGTCGGCCGCGGCCACGACGACCCTGTCGGGGGCCATCAGGGCGCTCAGGTCCTCCAGGGACAGGTCCCGGCCGGCGGCGGCGAGCAGCACCAGGAGTTCCCGTGAGTCGGTGTCCAGCCGGTCCAGCCGGGCGCCGAGCGCGGCGTGCGCGCTGGGTGGCGCCCAGTCGTCGCCGGGCTGGGCGAAGCCCCGCAGGACGACCATCTGTTCGATGTACCGGGGGATGCCGCCGGCCCGCAGGGCGATCTCCTCGGCGGCGGAGCCGGGGGCGAGGGGGCCGGGAGGAGCCGGATCGTGCCCAGGGGCCCCGGTGTCGGTGGACTGGGACCGGGAATGGCCGGCGGCGGTGGACCGGGAATGGCCGGGGGCGGTGGGCTGGGACCGGGAGTGGTCGGCGGCGGACATGTCGTGCTGCGCTGTGAGCAGCCGGTGGGCCAGCCGCCGCGCGTCGGGCCGCCCGAGCGGTGGCACGGTGAGCCGGTGGTCACCCCGGTCGGCCAGCGCTTCGGGGGCGGAGACCCCTACCAGCAGCACCACGACCGGCCGCCCCGGTGCGGCGGTCAGCTCGTCGAGCAGGTCGGCCAGTGCCCCGGGGGTCCACTCGCTGTGCTCGACCACCAGAAGCAGGGGCCGCGGGCCCCGCAGACGGTCCAGTGCCGCGGTGAGCGCGCGGCCCAGCTCGCGGCGGTCCTGGGCCGGTGCCTGCTCGGCGCGGGTGGAGGCGCCGGTCAGCTGCACCGTCACGTCCACCCTGTCGTGGCCCTGCCGTGCGGCGTTCTCGATCTCCTCCAGGAACAGACAGCAGGCCAGCAGGCCGAGTCCGGTCCCGGCGGGCGGGCAGCGCAGGACGGCTGTGGCCAGGCCGGTGCAGTGGTCGAGCGCCTCGGCGACCAGCCGGGACTTGCCCACCCCGGAGGGGCCCCCGATCAGGATCAGGGTCGGGCCGGTGGCAGTGGCGGCCGCGCCGATACGGGCGGCCAGCTCGCCGACCAGGCCGGTCCGTCCGACGGTGCCCGTCCCGGGGGCCGGGGCGCCGGCCGGACCGACGATCCAGGCCGGGACGGGCTGGGCGAAGCCCTTGGCCGTGACCGGTTCGATCGCCCGCAGGGGGAAGTGGTCCTGCAGTTGGAGCCGGGTGGACAGGTCCACGATCACCCCGTCGTCGGGGGCGTACTGCTGGAGCCGGGCGGCCCGGTTGAGCACCGAGCCGATGACGAAGCTCGACGTCCGCCCGCTTACCGCGACATGGCCGGAGGCGACCGCGCAGCGCACCGGGAAGTCGCCCAGCAGGAGCTCGCCCAGGCCCCGCGCGTACTCGCCGGTGCGGTGCGCGATGGCGGTGGCGGCGGAGACGGCGGTGGCGGCGGCCGACTCGCCGTGCCTCTCGACGCCGAACACGGCGACGACCGCGTCGCCGATGAACTTCTCCACCTTCCCGCCGTGACTCTCCACCAGCGAGCCGACCAGGGCGAAGTAGCCGTCCAGGACGGCCGCCCAACGGTCGGGTTCGAGGGAGGTGGCCAGGGTGGTGGAGCCGACCACGTCGCAGAAGATGACGGAGACGAAGCGAAGTCCGCTGGTGGGAACGGACGTTGGGCCGATCGCGGCCCCGCAGGCCATGCAGAAGCGGGCAGCCGACGGGTTGTCGACACCGCATCCGGTGCACAGGCTCGCGCTGGTTACGATGGGACCGGTGGGCTGGTTCATGCTGTCCTCCCCGTTCACTGCGCGGCAACCGGGTGGTTCACGACGCTTGCCCCGTCGTGAACCACCCGGTCTGTGCTACGGCCCGGACGTCACCGGTCCGGGTGGGTGACCCGGCCCGGGGCCGATCCCCTGACGAGGGTCGGCACTACCAGAGGTAGCCGCCGCTGGGGTCGGAGACCGAGTGGCCCTCCACGTCCGAACCCGCGGCCTCGACCCGGGACTTGACACTCAGCAGGACGTTGACCTCGTCCTCGGTGAGGGACTTGAGCACGGCCTGCTGGGCGTCGTTGGCGTCGGTCAGCGAGAATCCGGCCTCGGCCAGCTTGTCGATCTTGTCTGCCATGGTGATCTCCTCGGTTGACGAGCCCGCGCGTTTCACGCACGGGGCTCTGGTTTCCCGGTGCGGCGCACCGGAGTTCAGAGGGGCCGGGCCGGGCGTCGGCTCCTCGGCCCGGCCGGCACCGTCGTCCGCGCCGGACGACGGATCGGTGTGCGGTACGCCGCCGAGCCGGACGGCGACCACGACAGCGGTGAGCAGCAGGGCGGCACCCGCCACCAGCAGCAGGCTTCCGAGCCCGATCCACACGACCAGGGCCGCCGCCAGCGCGGGGGCCAGCACATTCAGTACGGCCGGCACGGAATTCATGAGCGCCCATACCCGGCCGGTCAGTTCGACCGGCGTCTCGGAATGTACGACACTGGGGAAAGTGACAAGAATTCCGGCGCTTGCGATTCCCAGAAGGAAAATAACACACAGCCATATGGTGGAGTCAATACGTATCTCTTGAATAATGGCGAATCCGATGACGACGATGATGCAGCCGATTGCCAGGACCGACCCCGCCATGGTGAGGAAAGGTCGCAGTCGCGCCGCGAAACGGCCCATGAGCAGCGAACCCACGACCCCGCCCAATCCGACGGCGGACACCATGTAGCCGATGTAGGACGTGCCCATTCCGAGTGCCGGCACGATCAGAGCGGCCATCGAATCGTAAAGGAAGACGACGAACATCAGACTGCACATGACGAATAGCAGGGAACGCAGAAGGCGTGATCCGAAAACGTGCTGGAATCCTTCTCTCAGCTCTTTGAAATAGTGCAGATCTGTATTCCGGGAAGGCGACGACGTGGTGCGCAGGGCACCGGCGGCGATCACCCCGACGAGAAACGTGCACGCGTTGGCCGCGAACACGGCCCGGGGTGACATGAGGACGATCAGCAGACCACCGAGCGCGGGCCCGAGGATCTTGACCGACTGCATCGCGGTCTGGAGCAGCACCGTGGCGGCCTGGACACCGCCGGGCGGCACCGAGACCCGTAGCTGGATCTGCCCCGCGAGCCCGCCGACCGAGCCCAGCGCCGAACGGACCAGCACAAGTCCGGCCGCCCAGTACACCCCGGGCGCGACCACCAGGCCCAGGGTGAGCCCTGCCTGCACGAGGTCGGTGAGGATCAGCACCCGGCGCGACTGCCGACGGTCCACCAGCACCGCCAGGAACGGGGTCGCCAGCAGCGGCAGCATGCTCGCGGCCACCACCAGCGCCAGGTCGCCCGCGCCGCCGTGCCAGACCGTGGTGACCAGCACCAGCAGCGCCACCTGGTCCAGCCAGTCGCCCAGACCGGAGACCACCGTGCTGGTGTAAAGCAGCCGGAAGTCGCGGCCCGCCAGCGGGCCCGGAACCCGCGCGCGGCTCATCCGGCCAGGGCCACCGGGGAGCGCCGGTGGACCCGGCCGAGGACGTCCTCCATCACCTCGATCAGCCCCCTCAGGGAGTGCAGCGCGCTCACACCGAGCAGCTCCTCCTGCGCCGGGTCGAGCGGCAGCCGGTCGATCAGCCGGTGCACGTCGTCGCGGTGCTGCACGTCCAGCTGGGCGTGCCGGGCGATGGTGCGGAACGACTCGTCCGGCAGCCCGGTCCGGGCCGCCAGGTCACCGGCCAGCCCGGGACTGGGCGGGTTGCCCTCCAGCACCGCGATGTGCCCCACGAGCGCCACCGGATGCACATGGCGCAGCCAGTAGTACTGCGAGCCGACGAGCGAGGCGATGGCCGCCCCCGGCAGCGTCGTGCGCAGCGCCTCGGGATCACCCCCGGCCACCACGTAGTCGTCGGCCACCCACTGGTCGTGCCCGTACTCCTCACGGACGTGCTTGGCCAGGTAGCGGCCCACCAGATCGGCCACCGGGTCGCCCTGACGGGCCGTGCACTGCTCGACGGCCGCCAGCATCAGCGGCACCGTGGCCCGGATCGTCCCGTGCAGCGCCTTGAGCCACTCCAGGTACACCTGGTCGCTGTGCGGATGGGTCCACATCTGCCGGGACGCGGCGTCCACCGCCGGCATCAGCAGCCCGATCTTGTGGCGCAGCGCCCGCGACCTCGTCTGCTCCTCCACCGTCATCCGCCTTCCCTCAGGGCCACACCCAGAGCTGTCATGGAGTCCGCGGCCCGCCCCGGGCGGCCCGCTATGTCGTACGCCTTCCAGCAGCCGCCGCAGACGTTCTCGAAACGTTCCTCACGCAGGGCCTCGAAGCCGGGCAGGTCGGCCGCCGCGCCCGGGCCGAGGTGCCCCACCACCCTCAGCAGCGGGTCGTTCCGGAACCCGGTGAGCGCCCGCGCCACGCCCTCGGGCCGCCGGGTCGGGGCACGCAGCGCGGACGGCCCGTGTCCGGTGATCAGCCCCTCGTTGCAGCAGGGGATCACCACCCCGTCGTAGCGGACCGTGGGCGAGCCGAGCAGGGTGCACGCCGCCAGTGACCCCACCTCGTGCCGGCTCTGGAGGGCGAAGACCCCCGAGCCCCGCCCGTACCGCAGGGGGGTGATCAACTTGGTCTCGGCCTCGTCGGCCCACCGCGGGCCGAGCGCCTCGAGGAGCAGCCCCTCGGCCACCCGCGCGCCGTCGCCGGTGTCCAGTTCCTGGACGACGATGCGGCAGCCCGCCCGGTGGGCCGCGCGCAGCGCGCCGATGAAACGGTGGTTCGACACGCCGCCCTGGTGGAAGCCGTCCGTGCTCAGGAAGAGCGTGGAGATCCGCGGCAGCAGCCGCCGCACCCAGCCGGGCGCGGAGCCGTTCTCGCGCGCCCAGTACCCGCTGGTGAAGACGATGGTGTCGAGACCGGCGTCGGCGAACGCCCCGATCGCGTAAGGCAGCGCCCGCTGCTCGGCGAAGGGCTCGCCGCCGGAGACCGCCACCGAGCGCAGGCCGGGCAGCGCGACGATGCCGGCGACGACGTCGTGGAACGCCTCCCAGTCGGCGACCCTGCCGCCGTCCGCGCGGGCGTCCACCGAGCAGTGGGCGCAGCCGACCGGGCACTGGTCGGTGATGTACAGCAGGACCGACTCACCGCGACGGCGGCGCATCGCCTCGGTGTCAGCCAGCGTGGGGCGGTCGCGCACTGCCTCGGGGTCAGCGGGCGTAGGACGGCTGTTCACCGGCCCGGTGTCTGCGGGCGTGGGGCGGCTGTCCACTGCCCCGGTGTCCGCGCGCGGGGGACGGCTGTTCGCCGGCCCGGTGTCAGCGGGCGTAGGACGGCTGTTCACTGTCCGCCTCCCATCCCAGGGACACCAGGCCCCCGTAGCGGCCGGAGCGGCGGTCCGAGAAGGCGGTCCCGTCCACCTGCTCGACCAGGCGGCGGGCCGCGGCCTCCACCTGCCGCCCGGAGTCGGTGCGCAGGTACTCCGTCACCCGCCGCTCGGCCGTGGCGTCGCCGGACAGCGCGACGCAGTTGCCGCACATGCCCTTGTCGCACGGTCCGTCCGAGAACCGGCTCGCCACAAAGCTGGGTCCGAGCACGCGCAGCGCCCGGTACAGCTCCCGGCGCAGGAACTCCTCGCGCAGCTCGGGCCACGACTGGCGGGACGCGTGGCCGAGGATCAGGTGCTCCGGCATGCGCCGCTCCACCAGGTCCTGGTTGCAGCAGGCGTACACGGTGCCGTCGTAGGTGACCAGAGGCCAGGTGATCCGGTCGCACGGGTCGACGGGCGCGACAGGGACACCGGAGGAGGGCGTGGCGGTCAGCCCGCCGAGCTGGCGACCGCGGCCGATCGGACTCAAGGTGCCCACCAGGATGGGCACCTGGTCGTCGAACTCACGGCGCACATCGTCGATCAGACCCTGCAGATAGGGATCGTCGTCCCCGCGCCCGGTGAGCTGGAAGCTGACCTGCGGCACCAGCCGGCGTATGCGGTGCATCGCCCGGAAGACGTCGGCCCGGCCCACCTCGCGTTCGTGGAACTCGTCGAGGCTGGCCGCGAAGTGGTCCACCTCGCGGATCGCCGCGGCCACCGGGGCCGGCAGCCGCCGGTTCTCCCGGGCGAACCACATGCCCGACAGCACGTACGAACGGGAGCCCACGGACCGGGCGGTGCGCGCCAGGTCGGCGACGAGCGCGGCCCGCAGCAGCGCCTCACCGCCGGACATCAGCAGCAGGTCCGGGCGGGTCTCGCGGTCGAAGGACTCCACGAGCCGGCGGAACGGCGTCTCGGGATGCTGTTCGCTGGTGCTGGAGGAGTCGGTGGAGCAGTGGGCGCACGACAGCGGGCAACGGCGGGTCAGGGCCAGATAGAGGCCGGCGGCGGGCTTGTTGCGAATGGCGCCGATTTCCAGCAGATGCATGGGTTCACCCCCTTCTCGATGACAGGGCGCTGGCGATCTCCTCGAGCGAGGCGAGCGTCCGCGCGGCGTTCGGGTCGTCGGTGCTGGCCAGGTCGGCCACCAGAGTGGTCAGCCGTTCGGCGGCCGCCGCGTGCCGTCCGGCGGGGCCGGGCAGCGGGCCCGCCAGCGCCAGGGCCGCCGCGCACTGGCGCGCCAGCTCCGAGACCAGCTCCAGGCCGGAGGTCGTGCTGCGCGTGCCCAGCACCGGGTCGAGCACCTCCAGAACGCCGAAGACAGACCCGCCGGTGTCCAATGGCGCGGCGATGATGGCCTTCGGAATCCGGCCGGTGGAGGCAGCGAAGTCCCGGTTGAACTGCGCGTGGTTGTCGAGGTCGTCGGCGATCACCGCCTCCCCGCTCTGGAAGACCCACCCGGCTATGCCGCTGTAGTCGGGGATGGTCCAGCCCACCAGGCTGTCCTCCAGGGGGTCGGAGATCGCCTCCAGGACGAGTGCCTCGCCCGCCGCGTCGTGCAGGAAGACCGAGGAGGCGGGAGCGCTGAAGATCAGTCGGGCCAGCCGTACGGTCGAGCGCAACACCTCGTCGCGCCGGGACAACGGACGGCCGCTGAGGGGGGCGTCATGTGCCGGGTTCGTCATGGCCGGCTCCTTCGGCAGACGGGGCGGATGTGGCGGATGAGACGGGTACGGCGGATACGTCGGGCGGGGCGGACACGTCGGGCGGGCCCGGTGCGGCGGAAGCGATGACAGGGGCGAGGGCGCGGGCCGGGTCGGACGCGTTGGTGAAGTTGTCCGCGAGGGAGGCGAGAACGTGCTTGACCTCGCTCACCGGAAGATGCGGATGCTTTCCGAGGATGCGGGCCACGAATCCGGTGACATGCGGGGTCGCGAAACTGTTCCCCGACAGGAACGAACGGCCGCCGCCCACCCAGGGGACCTCGATTCCGACACCGGCCGCGAAGAATTCGACCGGAGGCTGCGGACTGACCTCGATGCGCTCCGGGTCGGCGATCTCGTGCGACCCGACGGAAATCACCGAGGGAAAGATCCAGGGATAGCTTTGGACCGGGCTGTTGTGCGCCGAGGCCACGATCGCCACCCGGTTGAAGTACGCCTCGTCCGCGATGTCGTGCAGCGAGGCCTTGAAGTCGCCCTTGCGTGAGGAGAGGCTGAGGTTGACGACATGGAAGCGCTCCGCCACCGCCCAGCGCAGGGCCGCCAGCAGCGCGTTGCCGTCGCCCGCGAGCCGCGGCCCCAGGATCCGTACGCTGGTCAGGCTCACGTCCGGTGCGATCCGCCGGATGATCGCCGCGCACGCGGTGCCGTGACCGGCGGCGTCGCCCTCGTCGTCCGGGACGATCCGGTAGCTCGGCCGGCCGTCGTCAGCGGCGTCCTGCTCGACGCGTTCCACCGCGTACGACCCCTCCAGGGGGCCGATCTCGGGATGGTCCGGCGTGACTCCGCTGTCGATGACGCAGATCCGGATCTCCGCACCGCGCGACCCACCCCAGGCCCATTCCCGGTCCACCGCCGTGGAGGCCGCGACGAATGACCGGTCGACGAGTTCCCCGGCATTCATGTGGGCGAATCGGATCGTTGCTCGACGAAACGCTGTAGTGGTCAATGGAGCCTTCCGGTCACTGGTGGCTCTCTCGGACGGCGCGATACCGAACCGTCGAACTGCCGGACTGTCCCGCTGTCGAACAGCTGAGCGGTGCCTGCGGACCGATTCTGTACGAGGTTCCCCGCCCCCGGACATCCCAGTTGTCTGGGGTGCTTTCCGGCCGCTCCTGCCCCTCACGGCCCGGAAACTGACAGTTCTCTGCGCCGTCGGCCGGCTTGCGTGGGGAGAGGGGGCACCGGCCGGCCACCATGGGAGCCGCGCCCAGTAGGTCCCTCGTCAGGTTGGTGTGGTCTCGCCCGTTATGCGCTTGGCGAGGTTGTTGATCGAGGCGACGTGCCGCCCTCGAACTCAGGGGTTCCTATGGGCGACTTCGACGTCGATTCCGAGCTGCGCACCGTGAACACGCGTCACGGAGTTCGACTTTCGCCGGCCGGCCGGTGGGGCGGCGGTCGAGGCGGGCTTTCCGTCATGCCGTCAGGGCCGGCTCGATCAGGGTCCATCGGGTGTCGGACAGGCCGCTGGGGTACGGCTTGTGCTGACTCACGGTCCAGCGTGATCACGGAACTGGCGGACCGTGAGGTTACGCCACCAGTCCGAGTGAATCGGGCGACTGGCTGGGCTGACCGGCAGCGGGCATAACTCGCATAGCGAACGAAGCGGGATGAAGTAGGGCTGCGTCGAAAGTCACGTACCGAACCAAAGCTATGAAAACGCCCCCGGAGAGGGGGTGAACAGGGCCTGGAGGGTTCGGGTGGCTGTTTCGCGCAGCCAGGCGTGGGCGGGGTCGTTGTCGTGGCGCTGGTGCCAGAGCAGGTGGAGGGGTACCTCGGGCAGGTCGAGCGGCAGCGGCAGTGTGGTCAGGCCGAGCTGGTGGCGGGCGGGGCGGGTGGCCGCGTCGGGGAGGGTGACCACGAGGTCGGTTTCGCGGGCGAGTTGCAGTGCGGTAGCCGTGGTGGGGGCGGAGGCGATGACGCGTCGCTCGTGGCCGAGTGCGGTCAGGGCGTCGTCGATCCGGTCGTGGAGGCGTCCGCGCCGGGAGACGGTGAGGTGATCCGCCGCCGCGTACCTCTCGGCGGTCACGGGCTGTTCGGTGAGGGAGTGGCCTGGGCGGACCGCGAGGACGAGCCGGTCGCGGCCGATGAGGCGGTGGCGGATGTCGGGCAGGGACGGCGGGCCGGCGCTGGAGGCGAGATCGACCTCGCCGCGGCGCAGCTCGGGGGTGTCGTCGCCGGGCTCGGCGGTCAGACGCAGCTGCACCCCGGGGGCCTGGCTGTGCACCGCGGCGATCAGGGCTGTCCCGCAGGTGGTGGCGAGGGCGTCGTGCCAGCGGACGGTGAACACCCGCTCCAGAGTCGCCAAGTCGAGTTCTGTCTGAGCGGACAGCAGGTGGTGGGCCTGCTGTACCAGGTCGTGGACCTGAGTGCGCATGGCCAGAGCGCGGGTGGTGGGAGTCATGTGGCGTCCGGTGCGGACCAGGATCTCGTCACCGGTTGCTTTGCGGATACGGCTCAGAGAGCGGCTCATCGCCGGGGAGGTGACGTGGAGGCGGGCCGCGGCACCCTGGACGCTTCCTTCCTCCAGGAGCGCGTCGAGCGCGGTGAGCAGATTCAGATCCAGTTGCATGGCGGTAACTGTATAAGTGAAAACCATGCACTTGTTGTTAATGGTCGTGGCTTCTACCTTCGAGATGCGGGGCGGGGACAACCTCCGAAAACACCCCCGCTTCCACCGGATCCAGGGAGTACGCCATGACCACAGCCGTGCCTTTCGACCTCGACGTCACGCTCCTGTCCGCGGTGACCGCTGTAGTGGAGGACGCCGGAGTCACCCTGCGGGAGCGCTTCACGACCCATGCCCGAGGCGTGAGCCTGGAGGAGGTCGTCGGCGAGATCCACGCGAACGACGACGCTGTCCTCGCCGTGATGCGCGAGCCGCTGCTGCGGGCGCGGCCGGGGTCGCAGTGGGCCGAGGACGAGCTGGCCGGCGGGGCACTCCCGCCTGGCGAGTGGTGGGTCGCCGACCCGGCCGAGGGCAACATCAACCACGTACACGGCATGCCGGACTGGGGCGTCACCGCCACCCTGGTGCGCGACAACCAGCCGATCCTCACGGTCGTCCACCTCCCGCTGACCGGCGACACCTACACCGCCACCGCCGGCGGCGGCGCCCACCTCAACGGCCGTACCCTGACCGTGTCGGCGAAGAACGACCTGGGCGCCGCGTTGATCGGCACCGGCCAGGCCCGGCCCGGCGAGAGCACCGACACCTTCCGCCGCATCGGCGCGTCGGTCACCGCCATGCTCACCGCCGGTCTCGTCGTGCGCGTGTCCGTCCCGGCCACGCTGCAGCTCATACACGTCGCCGCCGGACGCATGGACGCCTTCTGGCAGTTCTCCGACGTCCGCTCCGGCCTCGTCGCCGGCGCCCTGCTGGTCACCGAGGCCGGAGGCACCGTCACCGACCTGGACGGCAAGCCCTGGAACGCGGCCAGCCGCGACTTCCTGGCCGCAGCCCCGCACATCCACACCGCCGCGCTCGACGTCCTCGCCTCGCTCTGACCCCCCGGCCCGAACCACCCTGGCCCTCCCACCCCAGACCGCAAGGAAGACCCCTATGACCAGCATCGGCATCCTGGGCGCCGGCCGCGTCGGCACCAACCTCGCCCGCACCCTCACCGCGGCGGGACACCACGTCACCCTCGGCCGCCGCAAGAACGGCGACGAGAGGGGCACGCCGCCCGCGGACGGCACCGTGATCCGCTACGCCGATCACTCCACCACCGCCCGCACCGCGGACATCGTCATCAACGCCACCCCCGGCGACACCACCCTGGACCGGCTCACCGCCCTGCGGGCCGAACTCGCCGGCAAGATCCTCATCGATGTCTCCAACGCCACCCACGACGCCGACGACGGCCTGCCCGGGGACCTGTGCCACCCGGGCGGCAGCCTCGCCGAACAGCTCCAGGCCGCCCTGCCCGACACCCACGTCGTCAAGACCCTCAACACCATGCTGTTCACGGTCATGACCGCCCCCGAGGAACTGACCATCCCGCCCACCGCCTACCTCTCCGGAAATGACGAGCAGGCCAAGAAGACCGTCACCGCCCTCCTGGGCGACCTGGGCTGGCAGACCGACTGGATCGAAGACCTCGGCGACATCACCACCGCCCGCGCGACAGAAGCCATGATCCTCGTCGTCCCCCACGTCCTGCGCCGCCACGGCTTCACCCCCTTCGCCGTCTCCCTCGCCCGCTGACCCCGCCCCGCTGGGAGAGGCGTGCCCCGGCCTCGTCCGGGCCCGACAGCGCCGGGCGGGCAACGGCCCATCGGCGCCGGGTGCGCCGCGCAGCACAGCGCCGCCGCGCCCCCGATCACCGGCAGCGGAAGGAGCCGGGTGCTGTGGCCGGGTGCTGTGTCCGGGGGCCGTGGGCGCGCACAAAGGCGCGTATGCCCGGCCGTCAGGCTCGCCTCGTCGCGCCCGCGCTCCGCGCCGAGCGGCGCGCCGTCGCGCCGGGCGTAAAGGGAAGTCCTCACCGCCCACGCACAGTCCGCAACCGTCTCTCCCAGCACCGCTACGAACGCAAGGAGCAACGCATGACGACCACCGTGCCCTCCGACGTCGCCGAGCTGACCGAGATCAGGACCTGCACGCCGCACTGCTCCCCGCCCGCCTCCGCGCGGCCGTAGCCGAGGGCTGCCGATGGATCGTCGCGGAGACCGGTAGGGAGGGTCCCGGCGAACACAACCCGTCCCTGCGCAACCTGGTAGGCGCCGGCTTCGAGCCGATGTACGACCGGGCCGACTGACTGTGGCACGCGTAGACCGAAGTCACGGTCATGCACCGGAGGAACAGCCCGGACGGCCTCACACCGCAAGTCATCCACGCAGTGCAGGGCGGGCCCCGTCACAGGCTCCGGCTGCTGACCCGTACCCGAGACGATCCACAGACCAGGACGGCCATGACCACGCTCTCCACAGCCCGAACCACCTCACCGCAACGGCCCAACCGGGCCCGTTGGACCATCCCGGCCCGGCCGCGCAAGAGCATCCTGGTCACGCACGTCGTCTCGGCGGGAGCCTGGATCGGCATCGATGTCATCTCCGTCGTCCTGGTGGCGATCGGCTGGGGACGCGCGGGCGACGACCGCACCGCCGTATACCGCGCACTCGCGGACTTCTTCGTCGTCCCCCTCCTGCTGTCGGCCCTCATAGCAGGGACGATCTGCCTGATCACCGGCGTCCTGCTGGGGTTGGCGACCAAGTGGGGACTCGTACTCTTCCGGTGGGTCGCCGTGAAGCTGGTCCTCAACGTCGTCGCCTGCGCGATGATGCTGGCTTTCCTGGGCCCCATCACCGAACTCTCCACGGGCGAGCAACCGTTGCAGGACATCTGGTTCGTCTCGTTCCTCGGAGCCTCCGCCTTGGCGCTCCTTAGCTTTGCCACGGTGCTCTCGGTCTTCAAGCCATGGGGCCGAGTCCGCAAGTAATTCCCACCCGGCCCGCCACCAACCCCGGAAGCCGCGGGCAGCCGGCCGTGGGCACGGAGATACGTTCTCACCTGCACGGAGCTCGCCTCCGGGTTGGCCAAGCGGCCCTGCGAACTCCGGCATGCCGGGATCTCGTGCTGGCTGTAAATGCGAGTTGCAGCGTAAACCGGGCCCCGCTCTGAGTAGGTCGAGCGGAAGGCGCCTGACGGGCAAAGGTCCAGGTCAGGCGCCTTTCTCGTGCGTCTAGAAGAAGCCCAGTTTCTTCGGGGAGTACGACACCAGCAGATTCTTGGTCTGCTGATAGTGGTCCAGCATCATCTTGTGGTTCTCGCGCCCGATGCCGGACTGCTTGTAGCCGCCGAACGCCGCGTGCGCGGGGTAGGCGTGGTAGCAGTTCGTCCAGACGCGGCCCGCCTGGATGGAACGCCCCGCGCGGTAGGCGGTGTTGATGTCCCTGGTCCACACACCGGCTCCGAGCCCGTAGAGCGTGTCGTTGGCGATCTTGATGGCGTCGTCGAAATCGTCGAACGACGCCACCGAGACGACCGGGCCGAAGATCTCCTCCTGGAAAATCCGCAGCCGGTTGTTCCCTTCGAAGATCGTCGGCTGGACGTAGTAACCGCCCTTCAGCTCCCCGTCGTGCTCGATGCGCTCACCGCCGGTGAGAACCTTGGCGCCCTCCTGCCGGCCGATGTCGAGGTAGGAGAGGATCTTCTCCATCTGCTCGTTGGAGGCCTGCGCGCCGATCATCGTGTCGGTGTCGAGCGGGTGCCCCGGCTTGATGAGTTCGGTGCGAGTGACCGCCGCCTCCATGAACTCCCCGTAGGCTCCGCGCTGGACCAGCGCCCGGGACGGACAGGTGCACACCTCGCCCTGGTTGAGCGCGAACATCGTGAAGCCCTCGAGGGCCTTGTCGCGGAAGTCGTCGTCCTTGGTCCAGACGTCGTCGAAGAAGATGTTCGGCGACTTGCCGCCCAGCTCCAGCGTGACCGGCACGAGGTTCTCCGAGGCGTACTGCATGATCAGCCGCCCCGTGGCGGTCTCGCCGGTGAACGCGACTTTCGCCACCCGCGGACTGGACGCGAGCGGCTTGCCCGCCTCCTCACCGAAACCGTTGATGATGTTCACCACCCCCGGCGGCAGCAGATCCGCGATGAGGCTCATCCAGTAGTGGATGGAAGCCGGAGTCTGCTCGGCGGGCTTGATGACGACCGCGTTGCCCGCGGCGAGCGCAGGGGCGAGCTTCCAGACCGCCATCAGGATCGGGAAGTTCCACGGGATGATCTGCGCGACGACGCCGAGCGGCTCGAGGAAGTGGTACGCCACGGTGTCGTCGTCCACCTGGCTGAGCGAACCCTCCTGGGCGCGGATCGCCCCGGCGAAGTAGCGGAAGTGGTCGATGGCGAGCGGGATGTCGGCGGCCAGGGTCTCACGCACCGGCTTGCCGTTCTCCCAGCTCTCGGCGACCGCCAGCTTCTCCAGGTTCGCCTCCATCCGGTCGGCGATCTTCAGCAGGATGTCACCGCGTGCCCCGGCCGAGGTGCGCCCCCACGCAGGCGCGGCCGCGTGCGCCGCGTCGAGCGCTCGCTCCACGTCCTCGGCGGTGCCCCGCGCGATCTCCGTGAACGGCTGCCCGTTCACCGGACTCGGGTTCTCGAAGTACTGCCCACGCGCCGGCGGAACGTACTCCCCGCCGATGAAGTGGTCGTAACGCGCCTGGTAGGAGACGATCGCGCCATCAGTACCGGGCGCCGTGTAACGGGTCATGAGCGTCTGCCTCCTGGGGAAGCGCTGCCCGCCGTTGGGCAGCTCTCGCCGCGAGGCTAGAAGCGGCGACGTTGCAAGGACGTTGCGGAGGTTCTCGGGTCCCCCTGGCGGCCCGGCCGCGTCCGTGGCGGGTGTGCCAGGCGCGAGGGTGGTGCCGACAGCTCCGACTCCAACGCGCTCAGGCGCGCTCGCACGGCCGCTGTCGGTCGTACGGTGGCCAGCGCCCGCCACACGTCGAGGTCGTCCTCGCCCCACGGCGCGTGCGCCCAGTCCGCCAACAGGTCCGGATCCCGGCGGGCGATGAGCGCCATGCGCAGCCCGTCCGCGAGCCTGCGCCGCAACCGCACCACCGCCGGAGCCCTCGAACCGGGCAGCAACGGACCCGCGTACGCCGACGCGGCAGCCGCCACCGCACCGGTGTCCAGCCGCCGCTCGACGACCGCGACATCGGACTCGACCGGCGCGGTGAGCCGGTAGGGGCGCGACTCCAGCAGCCCCGGGCCCAGCAGCCGACGCAGCCTGTTGACTTCGGCGCGCAGCGTCACCGGGCTGACCGACTCGTCCTCGTACAGCGCGCACAGCAACTCGTCGCCCGTCAGCCCTTCCGGGTGCCGTGCCAGCAGCACCAGGATCTCGCTGTGCCTGCGGCTGAGCCTGACCTTCCGGCCGAACGCGACCAGTTGGGCCTCGTCGCGGCCGAGCGCGGACAGCTCGGTGGTGTCGGTGGTGTCGGTGGTGGCCCGCGACGGTGTGAGCAAGGCCAACTGGGACTCCGCGGCCCGCGCCACCGCCTGCACGAAGGCGAGACTGTGCGGATGCGCGAGCCCGTCCCCGCCGGTGATGTCGACCGCCCCGAGCACCCGCCCGGTGCGCGGATCGTGTACGGGCGCCGCCGCGCACGTCCAGGGCTGGACGCGGCGGAAGAAGTGCTCGGCCGCGAACACCTGCACCGGCCGGTCCACCGCGACCGCCGTGCCCGGCGCGTTCGTACCGACCGAGGACTCCGACCAGCACGCACCCGGCACGAAGTTCATCCGCCCCGCCTGCCGTCGGGTCGCCGGATGCCCCTCGACCCACAGCAGCCTGCCCTGGGCGTCGCACACTGCCAGGAGGTGCTCCCCGTCCGCCGCGAACGTCCCCATCAGCTCTCGGAACAACGGCATCACCCGGGCCAGTGGATGCTCCGCCCGGTACGAACCGAGGTCACCGTCCATGAGCTCCACGCTCGCGGTGCCGTCCGGTATGACACCGGCCCGCGCCGACCGCCGCCATGAGTCCGCCACCACCGAGCGGACCGGCCGCGGCACCGTGCCCGCCTCGGTGAACGCCTCGTGCGCGCGGCGCAGGATCCGAACCCGCTCGACGGGATCGGCGCCCGGTTCCAGGGCCACCCATGGATCGGTCAACTCGGCCTCCCGGAAGGCTGTGCGGCTGGGACCATCGTCACGCCGGGTGGGAGCCCGGACAAGCTCTGCGACCATCCCTTCGGCAGGGCCGCCGGGCGGACGGCCGACGGGCCTTTGGCTCAGGCGAAGTTGACGAGTCTGATGAAGCGCGTCCAGTCCCAGTTCGGCCCCGGATCGGTGTGGTCGGAGCCCGGTACCTGGTAGTGGCCGAGGATGTGTGCGCGGTCCTTGGGAATTCCGTATCTGTCACAGATCGCGGCGGTGAGCTTGGCCGACTCCTCGTACAGGGCGTTGGTGAAGTAGGCGGGCTTGTCCACCCAACCCTCGTGCTCGATGCCGATGCCGCGGGTGTTGTAGTCCCAGTTCCCCGCGTGCCAGGCGATGTCGCGCTCTCTCACGCACTGCGCGACATGCCCGTCGGCCGATCGCACGAGGTAATGGGCGGACACCTTCTTCTGCGGGTTCCGGAAGATGGACAGAGTGTCCGAGTAGTTCTCCTGAGTCACATGGATGATCACGTAGTCGAGCCGATGGCTGGTCGGCCGGTTGGCAGCCGTGTAGTTGGACGTGGTCGCCGGAACCCATTCGGCGGGTGGGTAGTCGACAGCCTCGGCCTGTGCTGTGGCCCGCGCGTCGGGGAGTAACGCGTAAGGGAGGGCGGCCAGGGCGGCGCCTTTGAGGAGGCGTCGTCGGCTGGGGGACGAGCTGGTTCGTTCCAAGGGGAATCCGCCTTTCGGTCGTGGTGGGGCGATGCGGTGCGCGCCGCGGGGGAGTCTCCGGCTCGGCTCAGCGCCGTGAGCCATGACCTCAGCTGCGCCTCGCGTGAATCACGGTACGGCGCTTGCCGGTTGAGCAGAGGAGACGGACACGAATCGGTGGACAGGAGCCGGCCTGTGGACAACTCGGCCACCCGAAAGGGGGAACGGGCGTCTGCGGCAGCGTCTGTGACGCGCGTTCGCGCCGAGTGTTCAGACGTGGGTCAGCCGAGTGTCAAGACGTTGGTCAGCGGCGCTTGGCGGCGGTTCTCAGAGACCGGCCGCCGCCGCTCGCTCGCCGCGCCCCGCTCCGACTGTCATCTGCCGTTCTGCGGCTCGTCACGGCTGTTCTCTGCTGTGCCGTTCGCCTGCTGCGGCTCGACAACGGCTGATCTTTGCCCCGCCGTTCGCCCCCTGCGGCTCGCCACGACCGCCCTGTGCCCTGTCGCTCGCCCCAAGGGCTTGCCACGACCGACGTCGCTCACCCGCTAGGGCCGCCCCGCCACCGCCACCGGATCGTCGAGCACGGCCCGTACCACCGAGTGGGCCGCACCCAGCAGCGGTCCCTCCGGCCCGAGTCGCGATACGGACACGGCACAGGCGGGCCCCGCCGTGCGCCGCGCCAACTCACGCTCCAGCGTGGGCAGCAGCCATGGCGCGAGCCCGGACAGCGCTCCGCCCAGCACGACGGTCTCCGGATCCAGCAGATTGACCGCCCCGGTCAGTGCGATGCCGAGCGCGGTTCCGGCTCCACGCAGTGCCCGTCGTACATCCGCGTCACCCTGGGCCGCGCGCTCGGCGAGCAGCCCCACCCGGTCCGCGCCCGGTTCCAGCCCGGCGGCACGCAGGACGGCCTCCTCGCCGGCGTACTGCTCGAGGCAGCCGCGTCCACCGCACGGGCACGGCGGCCCCTCCGGCCGGACCGGCACATGCCCCAACTCGCCCGCGAAACCCCGCGTTCCACGCAGCAGCCGACCGTCCACGAGCACGGCCGCACCGATGCCGATCTCCGCCGACACATGCAGGAAGTCGCGCGGGGTGCCCTCGCCGAGCCAGAGTTCCGCGAGGCCGCCGAAGTTGGCCTCGTTGTCCACGGTCAGCGGCAACTCGCCGGGCAGTAGCGCGCCGAGGTCAGTGTCGTGCCATTCGAGGTTGGGGGCGCGGACGACGGTCCGGGCGTCCCGGGCCACCAGACCGGGCACGGCGACCGCGAGGCCCGCGGGCCACAGCCCCTCCCGCTCCGCCTCGGCGACGACATGACGGACCAGTGAGGTCAGCTCCGCGATCACGGGACCGGGCGCCCTGCCGCGGTTCGTGCCGTGTCGTACCGCTCGTGCCCGCACCTCGCCGCGCAGATCGACGGCGCACACCGCGAGATGGTCGACGCCGACTTCCGCGCCGATCCCCGCCGGCCCGTGACCGCTGACGGCGAGCGCCGAGCCGGGCCGCCCCACCCGCCCCGGCCGCTCGGGTCCCAGCTCCTGAAGAAGCCCCGAACGGATCAGCTCGTCCACCAGCGTCGAGACGGCCGCCCGTGTCAGACCGATGCGTGAGGCGACGCCGGCGCGTGACAGCGGCCCCTCGGCGTTGACGGTGTGCATGACCCGGGAGAGGTTGCGGCGGCGCATGCCCTGCTGGGTGTCGGGCAGGCGGCGGCCGGAACCGGTCGGATGGGCCTCGTGCAGCGGTGCGGTCATGCCTCCCTCAGTCCTTGTGCGGCCCGTCCCTCCAGGCTGTTCGCGTCAGTTCCCGTTCGATTCGCGTTCCAGCAGCGGGGCCGCGTCGGAGAGTACCCCGGAGATCCTCGCCAGCGTCTCCTCGTCCCGCTCCACGGCATCGAGAACGGGCCCGCGGGCCGTGTCCCAGCGACGGGCGACCGCGGCCGGGTCCTCGCCGGTCAGCAGGCCCGCGGCCTGTGCGGCGGCCCCCAGCGCGACCAGTTCCCTGGCCTCGGGTACCTGCACGGGCCGCCCCGAAAGGCGGCGTACGGTCTGCTGCCAGGCCGCACCCTGAGCACCCCCTCCGATGAGCAGCAGCGGAGCGGAGCGGTCGGCGTCCGGGTCGAGCACCAGATCGAGGGCGCCCAGCAGGGAGTGCACGGCACCGTCATAGGCCGCCTGGAGCAGCTGGCCGCCGGTCGTGTCGTGCCGGAGACCGTGCAGCAGCCCCGAGGCGTGCGGCAGGTTCGGGGTGCGCTCACCGTCCAGGTAGGGGAGGAGCGTCACGCCTGTGCTGGGATCGACGGCCTCGCGGTCCAGGCCCAGCAGCGCGGCGACGCGGTCGACGGCGAGCGTGCAGTTCAGGGTGCACGCCAGCGGGAGCCAGTCGCCGCGCGCGTCGGCGAAGCCCGCCACGGTGCCGGTCGGGTCGGCGGAGCGCCGGGTCGAGACGGCGTACACCGTTCCCGAGGTGCCCAGGCTCAGCACCGGCGTGCCGGGGCGGAGCCCGAGCCCGAGCGCGGCGGCGGCGTTGTCTCCTGTACCGGCGGCGACCAGCGTGCCCTTGGAAAAGGGCAGCCCTCCTTTGGAGTGCACGGTTCCGGCGACCTCGCCGGGCCGGATCACCTGGGGGAGCAGGGCCGGGTCGAGACCGACGTGCGCGAGGACCTCGTCGTCGTACGCCTCGGTCCCCGACGCCCACCAGCCCGTACCGGAGGCGTCCGAGCGGTCGGTGGTGCCCTGGCCCGTGAGCCGTTCGGTGAGGTAGTCGTGGGGCAGGCGCACGGATGTGGTCGCGCGGACGGCGTCAGGTTCGTTCTCGGCCAGCCAGGCCCACTTCGTGACCGTGAAGGAGGCGGCCGGCACACTGCCGGTGCGCTCGGCCCAGGACTTCGGGCCGCCCAGGTCCTCCACCAGCCGACGGGCCTGCGGCGCCGAGCGCACGTCGTTCCACAGCAGGGCAGGGCGTACGGGTTCGCCGTGGGCGTCGAGTGTGACGAGGCCGTGCTGCTGGCCACCGATCGACACCGCCGCGGCTTCGCGCGCCGCGTCGCCGCACTGGTGCAGCGCCTCGCAGAGCGCGTCCCACCACTGCCTCGGGTCACTCTCGCGGCCCGCTCCGGACGTGACGGTGTGCGGCGCCTGCCCGCTCGCCACGACCTGTCCGGTCGACGCGTCGACGACCAGGGCCTTGGTGGACTGGGTGGACGAGTCCACCCCGACGACGAGCGGACCCTCGGCTGCTGACATCGGTTCTCCCTCTTCCGCGGCTCCGCGGGATCGGCCTGTTTCCTGGTGCTCCGGACCACTGTGGCCCGGGTCTCGCGCCTTGTCCCTGCCTCGGGACACGTTGTCTCTTCCCAGGGATGCCTCCGCATACTAATTTGTTAAGCGCCATGACGAAATAGTCGGAGCAAGCAAGGAGCCGCGACATGAACTACCAGCCCACCCCCGAGGACAGGTTCACCTTCGGCCTGTGGACCGTCGGCTGGCAGGGAAGGGACCCGTTCGGCGACGCCACCCGGCGAGCCCTGGACCCGGTCGAGTCGGTGCAGCGCCTGGCCGAGCTCGGTGCCCACGGAGTCACCTTCCACGATGATGACCTGATCCCCTTCGGATCCTCGGACAGCGAGCGCGAGTCCCACATCAAGCGGTTCAGGCAGGCCCTCGACGCGACCGGCATGAAGGTGCCGATGGCCACCACGAACCTGTTCACGCACCCCGTCTTCAAGGACGGCGCGTTCACCGCCAACGACCGTGACGTACGTCGTTACGCGCTGCGCAAGACGATCCGCAACGTCGACCTGGCGGCCGAGCTGGGCGCCCGGACGTACGTCGCCTGGGGCGGCCGCGAGGGTGCCGAGTCAGGCGCCGCCAAGGACGTACGCGTCGCACTGGACCGCATGAAAGAGGCCTTCGACCTCCTCGGCGAGTACGTGACCTCGCAGGGTTACGACCTCAAGTTCGCGATCGAGCCGAAGCCGAACGAGCCGCGCGGCGACATCCTGCTGCCCACCGTCGGACACGCCCTGGCGTTCATCGAGCGACTCGAGCGTCCTGAGCTGTACGGCGTCAACCCCGAGGTGGGCCACGAGCAGATGGCCGGCCTGAACTTCACGCACGGCATCGCGCAGGCCCTGTGGGCGGGCAAGCTCTTCCACATCGACCTCAACGGCCAGTCCGGCATCAAGTACGACCAGGACCTGCGCTTCGGGGCGGGAGATCTGCGCTCCGCGTTCTGGCTGGTCGACCTGCTGGAGAGCGCCGGTTACGCGGGGCCGAGGCACTTCGACTTCAAGCCGCCGAGGACCGAGGACCTCGACGGCGTGTGGGCCTCGGCGGCGGGCTGTATGCGCAACTACCTGATCCTGCAGGAGCGTGCGGCAGCCTTCCGTGCCGACCCCGAGGTGCAGGACGCCCTGCGCGCTTCGCGCCTGGACGAACTGGCGCAGCCCACCGCCGCGGACGGCCTGAAGGGGCTGCTCGCAGACCGTGCGTCCTTCGAGGACTTCGATGTGGAGGCTGCCGCCGCGCGCGGGATGGCCTTCGAGCGGCTGGATCAGCTGGCCATGGACCACCTCGTGGGCGCGCGAGGCTGATCCGATCCACGGGGGAGGTACGGGCGGGCCCCTTACGGGTCCGGCCCGTACCTCCTTCCGACGTCCTTCCGCAGGGCGACGCGGCCGCGCTGATCTTCGCGGCAAATTCACCGGAATCGTGCCATCCATGGCATGAGTCCGTATCAACTTCCGCGCGGGGGTCGCGCGGTGACCGGTTCGAGGCGACTCTTGACGGTATGGCCATGCCGCCCCTACCGCCTCAGCCTCCTCGGCCGCCGGGAGGACCACCGCCCTACGGCGGCGGTGGTTTCGGTCCACCGTCGTCAGGAGGCTACGGGCCTCCACCCGCAGGCTCCGGCGCCAACGGTCCGCCTCCAGGCGGCTTCGGCGATCACGATCCACCCACCCAGAGCGGCAGTTGGCCGCCGGGACAGGGCGGGGGAGGCTGGCAGCCACCGCCTCCTCCGGGTTCACCGGGCGGGCCCGGCGGTCATCGGGGAGGGCAGCGTCGCAACAGGCTGTTCCTCCTGCTCGCCGTACTCGTGGGCCTCGGAGTCATCGTCACCGTCGTGCTGGTGGCCACCAGTGGCGATGCCGATCAGGACAAGAAGTCACCCACGGAGAGCGGCGGGAGCACGCGTTCGCCCTCGCCGTCGTTCAGTATCCCGACCGAGCTGCCCAGCGAACTGCCTTCGGCACTGCCCAGTGAGCTGCCGTCGTTGCCCTCGGAGTTTCCGAGTGAGGTGCCGTCGCTGCCCTCCGAGTTGCCGAGCGGCCTGGAGTCGCTCTTCCCGACCCTGGCGGACGACGAAGTGCCGTTCTACCTGCTGAGGACGGGCGATTGTTTCAACACGAACGACAGCCTGCCCGGGCAGGCCGCCAAGCGCTCCTGCGGCACACCACATGACGCCGAAGTCGTGAAAGTCGCCGAACTGAACGGCAGTTACCCGACCGAGGCCGCACTCAAGGAGGCCGCGTCGGCCCTCTGCGAAGACCCGCTGGAACGCAAGGCGGCCCAGCAGCCCGCGGGCACCGTACGCGGCACCCTCGTGCAGTACCCGGACCCCGGCGGCTACGAGGTCGGGATAGACAACGTCGCCTGTAGCCTCGCCGCCGACATCGGCGGCGGTAGCCACAAGCTCACCGAGCCGCTGACGTGAACGGCACGCGCGCGTGGCCGTTGTTCACGGCTCACGCACGCGTGCCCTCCGAATTCCGAATGGGGTCCCAGGGAGTGAGGGTCAGATACCGCGAGGCAGCCGCACGTACGTGACGGTCGTCTCGATACCGCTGTCCACCAGCCGGCCCTGCGCGTCGAACGCGCCCGTCCCGTCGGTCATCCCGAAGTCGTTGTCGTTGATGAGGGCAAGCGTCCTGTCGTCCACGCGCGCGACGCCCTCGATCTTGCCGGGCACCCCTTCGACCGTGCCCAGGTCCACGACCAGCCGCTTGCGCAGCACCGGCACGCCGGAGGCCGCCGGATCGTCGAGCTGCTCCAGGGAGGGGGACGTCGTGTCCCTGTCCCACCGGCTGCCGAGGATGTTCGCACTGCTGGTGAGCTTGACCGTCTGGAGACGCGCCGCCTTGTCGGTGCGCTCCTCCACGAGCAGCTGGTCGCGTCCGACGGCCACCACGGAGGAGATCTTCAGCTCGGAGGTGTCGTCCTCGCTCGGGTCGACCACGTTCACCGGGTCGAAGCGGTACGCGTACTCGGCGGTGACGGCCCGCTTCTTCGTCGAGAAGCGCAGCAGCCGTGTCGTGAGCGAGGCGTCTCCCGTGTCGCCGTCGGGCAGGGAGAGCGGGCTCTGCACCGCGACCACCAGGTCACCGCCGGGGAGCAGGGCGAGCCCTTCGAAGCCGCGGTTGATCTTCCGGTGCAGCAGGACCGAGGGCAGCGCCTCGACCACCGGGTAGTCCGCGCCCTTGAGGTTCAGTCCCCTGGGCACGTAGCGCGTGAGCACCTTCCCGCGCGCGGAGACGTGGAGCAGCGACGGACCGTACTCGTCGACCAGCCAGAACGTGCCGTCAGCGGCCCGCACAATGCCCTCGGTGTCGACACCGTTCGGGTTGTACGAAAGCGGGGTCTGCGCGTCATAGGTGTACGGCGCCTCGTCGCGCCCCGCCTGGTTGGAGAGGCCGGTGACGGCCTTTCCATGGGATGTGGTGATCGGGATCGAGTCGAGCACCTTCACGGTGTCACCGGACACCCGGATCTTCACGATCGCCGGGTCGAAGCCGGCCACCGGGAACGTGCGGCGCTTCGTGCCGTCCGCCTTGATCTGGCCGTTGGGCCCGCGGTCGGTGATGGTCCAGAACTCACCCTTGCGCCCGGCAGGGTAGATGTCGCTGCCGATCCCGCCGAGGTCCACGCCTCGGTCGTCGGCCACGGTGCCGGGCAGCAGCGCGTTGCTGAACGTGCCCAGCGGAATGTCGCCGAGTGTCGCGGTGGCCGTCACCCGTGCCTGCGACCGGTGGCCCTCCGCGTTCGCCGTACCGGTCACCACAAGGGCGGCCACCACGGCGAGCGGCAGGCCCGCGGCGACGGATCGGCGGACGCGGCGCCTGCTGACGGCGTTCGGGGACATCTGGCCTCCTGGAGCACAAGTTCGTTGACAGTGGCAAGAGTTCGCCCCGGTACCCAACGTCGCGTGGCCCCGAGGTGAACGCGGTGCGTCAACCACTCGTCGGGTCGCCGCTGGGATCGCCCTCCGCCATGGCCAGAGCCGTTGCGGGGTCCCCGACCGCCGGTCCGGCCGGGCGCCATCGGCCGCCCTCCTTGCGATACGGCCACCACCGGCTGTCGCGCCCCAACCGAAGCTGACTCGACGCGCCGACCGCGGTCCAGCGGTTGTGTACGACACCCAGCCGGGGCCGCTCGTCCTTGTCCCAGGCCGACTCCAGCGCGGCACGCGCGCGTGCCAGCGACTCTCCCTCGACGGTCCACTCGTCCTCGAGGACGGCCAGCGCGGCCGCACCTCCGTACCGCCAGGCCCGTACAGCGAGTTCCAGCTCCTCACGGCCGCGTCCCGAACCTTCGGCGAGCCGCTGGAACATCGCCTCCTCCGGCCGATAGGCCGCCATCCGGACCGCGTCCTGGGAGAGCGTCAACTCCGCCTCGACCGCCCGCTGTCCGTGCCCGGAACGGAGCGCCTCGGCAAGCAACCGGTACGCCTCGTTCGCGGTCACGGCCGCGACATACTCCAGGGCGGCCGGGTCGACTCCGGATGCCGGGGCGGTCTCCGTGTCCAGGGAAGGCGGCTGCCCGGGCTCTTCCGGCAGCGCGGGAAGGGCCGGCAACGGCGGAAGGATGTCACCGACCGCGTAGGCCTCGGCTGCGTCCACACCCTCGGGACGGGGATCCGACACTGCCGCCGTCTCATGCACGGGTGCGCTGCTACGTGCCTGAAGCTCCTCCACGAGCGTGCGTTCGTCCCGCCCCCGCATCAGCAGCAGAACGAACGCGTCCTGGTCCAGCAACCGTGCCACCTGGTAACAGAGCGCGGCGGTGTGCCCGCAGTGGTCCCAGGCGCCGCAGTCGCACTCCGCCTCCAGATCACCGAGTCCCGGCAGGAGTTCGACTCCGGCGGCCGCCGCGTCCTCGACCAGGTGCGGTGGCATGTCGCGGTCGAGGAGCGCGGCGATGTGCCCGGCGCGTTCGACCGCCATGCCCAAAAAGCGGTCCCACTGGCCCGCGGACAGCTCCTGAAGCAGCACATCCGCCCGGTGTGTGGTGCCATCGCTGTCCCGCACGACGGCCGTGATGCGCCCCGGACGCACCGAGACGGCGCCCACCGCTCCCGCGCGGGCGAGCCTGCGGCCCGACTTGACCTGCTCCAAGTCCAACGCCGCGTCCTCCAGGGCTTGCAACCAGGCCCGGCCCCACCAGGTCTGCGCGAAACCCCGCCCCTGCGCGGGCGGCAGGGCGCCGAACGTGCGCTCCTTGTCGTGCTCCGTCATCGTGCGCCCCCTCGCAGCTCCACCAGGTCGGCCAGTTCCGCGTCGGTCAACTCCGTGAGCGCCGCCTCCCCGGCGCCGAGCACCGCGTCCGCCAACCGCTGCTTGCGCCGCAGCATGTCGGCGATCCGGTCCTCGATGGTGCCCTCCGTGATGAACCGGTGCACCTGCACGGGCCGACTCTGGCCGATGCGGTACGCGCGGTCGGTGGCCTGTGCCTCGACGGCGGGGTTCCACCAGCGGTCGTAGTGCACGACATGCTCGGCGCGCGTCAGGTTCAGCCCCGTACCGGCGGCTTTCAACGACAACAGGAAGACCGGGACCTCACCTTCCTGGAAGCGGTCCACCATCGCCTCGCGCTCGCTGATGGGTGTCCCTCCGTGCAGGAACTGCGTCGGCACACCGCGCGCCGCCAGGTGACTCTCCATGAGGCGCGCCATCCGCACGTACTGCGTGAAGACGAGGACACTCGCTCCCTCGGAGAGGATGGTGTCGAGCAGTTCGTCGAGCAGCTCCAACTTGCCGGACCTGCCCGGGATCTTGGGCCGGTCCTCCTTGAGGAACTGCGCCGGGTGGTTGCAGATCTGCTTCAGCCCGGTCAGCAGTCTCACGATCAGACCGCGCCGCGCCATGCCGTCCGCGCCCGAGATCTCGGCGAGGGTCTCGCGCACCACGGCTTCGTACAGCCCCGCCTGCTCCCTGGTGAGCGACACCGCGCGGTCGGTCTCGGTCTTCGGCGGCAGTTCGGGCGCGATCCCCGGGTCCGACTTACGGCGACGCAGCAGGAACGGCCGTACGAGCTTGGCGAGCCTCTCGCCCGCCGCGGGATCCTGACCGCCCTCGATGGCCTGGGCGTACCGCGTACGGAACGTGCCGAGCCTGCCGAGCAGGCCGGGAGTCGTCCAGTCGAGGATCGCCCACAGCTCGGAGAGGTTGTTCTCCACCGGTGTGCCGGTGAGCGCCACCCGCGCGCGTGCGCCGATCGTGCGCAGTGCTCGTGCCGTCGCCGAGTAGGGGTTCTTGATGTGCTGGGCCTCGTCCGCGACGACCATGCCCCAACTCACCTCGGCGAGCCGTGGCGCGTCCAGACGCATCGTGCCGTACGTCGTGAGCACGAACTCCCCGTCGGCCAGGCTCTCCAGTCTGCGCCGAGAGCCGTGGAAACGCCGTACGGGGGTGCCGGGGGCGAACCTCTCGATCTCGCGCTGCCAGTTGCCCATCAGGGAGGCCGGACAGACCACGAGTGTGGGGCCCGCGGCCGACTCGTCGGTCTGCCGATGCAGATGCAGCGCGATCAGGGTGATGGTCTTGCCCAGACCCATGTCGTCGGCGAGGCAGCCGCCCAGCCCCAGAGAGGTCATCCGGGCGAGCCAGCCGAGCCCTCGTAGTTGGTAGTCCCGCAGCGTCGCGGTGAGCGCAGCGGGCTGTCCGACCGGCTCCTGCGCCTCAGGGTCCGCCAATCGCTCTCGCAGCGTCGCCAGCCACCCAGTGGGCCGTACGTCGATCCGGAGGCCGTCGACCTCCGTGGAGCCCGTCAGGGCGGCGCTCAGCGCGTCGATGGGAGTGACCTTGCGGTCCTGCTGTGCCTGAGCACGGCGAACCTCTCGCGGATCGACCAGCACCCACTGGTCGCGCAGCCGCACCATGGGCCGGTTCGCCTCGGCGAGCCGGTCCAGTTCCCGCCGGGTGAGCTGCTGGTCGCCCAGCGCGAACCACCAGTTGAAGGCGAGGAGCGCGTCCGCGGACAGGAAGGACGGCGCGTCCGACGAGGTCTTGGCCGGACCTCCCTCGTCGTCCGGCGGACCGATGACCGCGCGTGCGGTCAACTTCCGCGCCAGCTCCTTCGGCCAGTGCACGTCGATACCCGCGAACGCCAGCGCGCGGGCACCTTCGCCGAGAAGCTCCGTGACGTCCTCGTCGGCGAGTTCGACGGAGTCCGGTACGGCCGCGGACAGCAGGGGAGTCAGCGGGGCCCAGGCCCGGCCCGCGCGGCGCAGCGCGAGCAAGACGTCCATCCGCGCGCGGGGGCCGAACGGCGAGGTCCCGGCCCAGACCGCGGAGGCGTCCGCGACGAGACTCGGATCGCTCACGCTGTGCACCTGGAGCACCGCGTGGAACGGCAGCCGGTTCTCCTCCGACACGGCCGACGCGAGCCCCGGTACCTCGACGCGCACCGAGATCCGTACGTCCGCGTCGTGCGCCGCGGCGATGTCAGCGGCCCAGGGGCGCTGCTCGGGCACGTGCCGGGGCTCCCGCGCCGCGAAGGCCGGGCCGCCCGCCGCGAGCGCCGCCGCCGGTGAGCGGGGCAGCGCGTCGGCGACCGAGTCGAGGAAGGCCCGCAGTAGCCGCTCCGGGTCGGGCAGCCGCAACGGTCCGTCGCCGTCCAGCGGCACCGCGTGCGCCTGGGGCGGCATCGCGGCGGCCAGGTCACGGAGCCGCTCCACGTCCTCGGGCCGTAGCGGTCCCGCGCGCCAGGTGTCGTGGTCGTCGGCGGTCAGCCCGGGGAGCAGCAGTCCGCGCGCGGCGAACTGGAGGGCGAGCACGGCGGCCGCGCCCCAGAACGAGGCCGCCGGGTGTGCCCGCCCGGCGGCACGCGCGCGCGTGAGGACCGGCAGAGCGGCCCGCACGGGCAGCGACACGGCGGGCAAGGTAACGAGGTCGACACCCCCGTCCTCGTCCGCGGGCAGGGCGACGGTCAGATCCTCGGTGGAGCCGGACGCCACCACGGGAGGAGCGTCGCCGTCCGGGTGCCAGAAAGCGACCCTGCCGGTGCCGGACGGACCGGCGGGTACGAACACGGCACTGCATCGGGCCAGTTCAGCGATCTCGGCGGGAGTTGCCGCAGGAATCCTCTGCACAGAGATGACGCATTCCTCAAGTTTGACTACTGGGGGCCGGTCGCCGAGGGTACAGCACTCCGGGCGGCAGGGGAGGGCGGCGGAATACGGTTCGCCGGCCTCTGGTGCGCGCGTACTGCCGAGAGTTGGGTATCCCCTCAGCGAACACCGGGTTCGTCGTCGTCGCCGGCAGGTTCCGCGCCACGCGCGCGAGGGCGGGGAAGCCTCTCAGGGTTGGCTAGGGGTAGGGCCTCAGGGTCCTTTCAGGGTCTCGGTCCGGAACCGTGGGAGGCACGGGCCCGTTCTCAAAACAGAGAGCGGCAGCAGCCGCGAAGGAGGCGACACATGTCGAAGAAAGCGAAGATCGCCGCAGGGGGTGTGGCGGTCGGGCTCATCCTGCTGATCTGGCTGCCCTGGTGGGCCGCCTTCCTGATCGTGCTGGGAGTGCCGGCGGCGGCGTACCTGGCGCTGGACCCCTCGCAGCGGCGCAGGCTGCGCCGTGTCACGCGCAAGGAGATCGGCCGCTGACGGGCCCCTGACGGGTGGCGCGGCCGTCGCGTCTTTGCTCAGCGCGTCCGAGTTCGGCAGCATCGTCGCTCGCGGGCCGGCCATTGGATTGGCGGGGTCCGCGAGCGGAGTTGCGTGCCCGGTTCCCGAGGCCGGGCACACGTTGGCTTCCCGGGCCGGGCTGCACCGCCGTCCCGTGCCGAGCCGTGCGGCGGCGTCCCATACGGCGCCGCACCCGCGTTCCACGCCGCGAGCGGTCTGGAAGCAGGCGCGCTGGCTTCATGAGGCCCGGGTCACGGGATATCGCGTGGCGCGACCGTTCAGCTGGGGCGCACCGCGATCTTGTCGAGGGCTTCCAGGAGGCCGGGAAGCTCCGGACCACGGCCGACGGGCAGGACTTCTCCGGGCTCCTCGTCGATGAGGACGAAGGCGATGTCGTCGGTCCTGGCGACCAGGGACCAGCCTGGTCCGTCGGCACGCAAGGTCCGTGCGTCGCTCGTGGCGAACGACGAGCGGACGCGGCCCAGTGGGGGTGGCGTGTCCACGTAGGAGCGCAGTTCCGCCAGGACCCGGCGGATGCCGCTGAGCTCCTCGGTGTCGGCGGTCTCGGTCTGGTCCGCAACGGTCCGGTCCCCTTCGACCGGTGCCACCTCGTTCAGGTCCGGCTCGGTCCTGTTCGCAGGATCGCGGGAGGCATTTTCTTCCGCCTGGGCCTCACCGTCGGGCATCACGAAATCCGCGTCGTTGATCTGTTCCCGCCAGGTCGCCCACTGAAGAGCGATCTCGTCGGCGCCGAGGCGACGCTGAGCCGCGCCCCAGATGGTGGTGTCCGGCGGGCGCAGCGGAGGCCGATCCGTGAGCTCGGGACCGGGGTCGTGCGGGGCCGGCACCCCCGGGGCCGCGACGGCCACGGCAAGTGGCCAGCCGGGCAGCGCGGAAATGACCGTGCGCTCGTCCGGCGACAGTTCGTGTTCCATGCCGCAGTCCCAGGAAGCGATGGCGACGGCGACCAGCGAGACGTCGTCGATGACGACCGTCCACCGCGCGCCTTCGCTGTCCTGGCCGATCACGAGACCGTACCCGTCGGCCAGGGGCGCCAGATCGAGCTCCGCGCAGGCCGCCGGATAGTCGTCCCCCAGCACACTGGGGAACTTCGCCGGTGTCAGCAGCACCGCCGTCAGCACGAACAGCGCGTCGTCGTCCCCGGCGGCGATGGCATCATCGTCCGTCCCGGCCATCCCAGCCTCCCCATCGCTACGTCCGTCGGCGCACCCTAATGCGACGGCGAGGCGCTTGTCACGAGCCCCTGGCGCACCCCAGCACACGTGGAGCTGCGGCTATCCGGCCGGACAGGGGCGAAATGACGTCCTGGGCGCCCACCCGTCACACGGCGGGCAGCCCGAGCAGGGTCCGGGTCACCGTCTGAGGGGACTCGTCACGCTCCCGCGCCAGGGCGATGACCGCCCGGCAGGCCAGCTCGGTCACGCCGAACGAAAGCGCCTCCGGTGACACCCAGGTCGCGGCCTCGTCGATCTGGTCCTGGTCGTCCTCCGCGCACGCCGACACGTACGCCGCGGCCGCCTCGAACAGGTTGTGCGTGGTCTTCTTCGGCCGTCGTGTCGAGGCCTGCCCTCGCGCGGACCGCTCGGACGTCTTCCCGGCCCATGTTTTGCGCAGTCTGCCGAACATACTGGACATCTGGCCGCCTTCCCCCTGCGACGGCCCGAGCGGGCCGTCGCTCACCGGTCATCTAATGCTACTCAAAGTAGAGTTGGAACTTCGGCGGCAAAAGGGGGTCAGCTCGGTGAAAAGGGATCTGCGGACGACTGTCGCGTCGCCGACCCGGGCGTCCCCGCCGTGTCCGGCGGGCGACTCACCCGCCGCCCCCGTCAAGTGAGTCGATCGTGGTCCGCAGCCACGCCAGTTCGGCCTTGCTGGTGGCCCGCGCGACGATGAGGATGCCGCGTCGGAAGGGATCGTCCAACTCCTCGGCGCGCAGCGGCTTGTCACCTTCGTAGAAGAAGCTCGCCGGCTCCTCCAGGAAGGTGAGCCTGCGCCGCAGGACGACGGCCTGTGCCCCCGGGTCTTCCAGATGCCTGAGGAAGGCGAGCACGGTGAACCAGCGGTTCTCGTCGGTGATGTCACGTTGTGCCGGTTCCGCGAGCCGGTGACGCAGCTCGCGACCGCCCTCCTCGGTGAGGGTCAGGACGTGACGCGGGGCTGCCACGGATCCGGGCCGTGTCGCCCGCGCCAGCAGGCCGGCCGTCTCCAGCCGCTTGATCGCGGGATACAGCGTGCCCTCGGCCACGGGCTTCACGTGGCCGGTCAGTGCGGTGATGCGTTTGCGCAGCTCATAGCCGTGCAGTGGGGTGTCGTACAGGAAACCGAGGATGGCCAGCTCGAGCATCCCCACATTCTGCCGCACCTCACTGCGCATACATCGCTTCGTCGATACATCGGTATCGATGTATTGTCCCGGGAGACCGGAAAACGGTGAAGCGGCACAGGGGAGAGCGTGATGAAGCAGGCCGAGTTCGACGGCAGGGGGAGCCACATCCGTTGGACGGAGACGGCGGGTGCCGAACCGGCGCGCGTGTACGTCCATGGACTGGGGGCGACTTCGACGGTCTACAGCGCGCACATCGCGGCCCGGCCCGAACTGGCGGGCCGCCGAACCCTGTTCGTCGATCTGCCCGGCCACGGCATCAGCGACAGGCCCCAGGACTTCGGCTACACGCTGGAGGATCACGCCGACGCGCTGGCCGCGGCTCTGGACGCCGGCCGTGCCGCCGGGGCGGAACTCGTCGCGCACAGCATGGGCGGCGCCGTCGCCATCGTGCTCGCCCACCGGCGGCCCGACCTCGTCTCGCGACTGGTTCTCGTGGAGGCGAACCTCGACCCGTATCCGCCGCTCAAGGCGGGCAGCAGCGGCATCGCCTCCTACGAGGAGGACGACTACGTCGAGAACGGCGGCCACGCGCGCGTGCTCGACAGGATCGGCCCCTCCTGGGCGGCCACCATGCGCCTCGCCGACCCGCGCGCGCTGCACCGCACGGCGACCGGACTCGCGCGGGGCACGCGACCTACGATGCGGCACATGCTCCTGGGCGTGACGGCGGACCGCGTCTGTCTCCAGGGTGAGCTGAGCGGCGAACTCCCGGGCAGGGAAGGCCTGGAGGCCGCTGGGGTGCGGGTGGTGACCGTCCCCGCGGCCGGGCACAACATCATGTTCGACAACCCCGACGCCTTCGTGGCGGAGATCGCCGGACAGGCCGCCTGAGGCGCTGTCAGCGGCGGCGCGCGGCCAGGGCGAGGAATCGGGCGTCCTCGTCCACGTACGACGTCATGTCCCAGCCGGAGCCGGCCAGCAGAGGACCGAGGTTGGCCTCGTCGCGCTGGTCGTCCGGAGTGATCCGCCGGCCCTGGCGAGCCGCGAGCGCCGCCCGGCCGATCGGGTGGAAAAGCGCCAGGGTGCCGCCGGGCCGTACGATTCGGGCCAACTCCCTCAGGTTCTCCGCGGGGTTCGGCAGGTGGGCGACGAGTCCCGCCGCGAACACGGCGTCCAGCGACTCGGTGCGCAGGGGCAGCCTGGCGACGTCGGCGAGCAGCAACTGCCCGTCGCGGTCCCGGCCGGCCTTTACGGCGGCCTCCAGCATGGCTGGAGTCAGATCGGCCCCGAGGACCACTCCGGAGGGGCCCACAACCGCTCGCAGCGGCGGCAGGGCGCGCCCGGTGCCACAGCCCGCGTCGAGAACGCGGTCGCCCTCGCGCAGCCCCGACTCGGCGACCGCGGCCGTGTAGGCGGGGGCGTCGTCGGGAAACCGGGTGTCCCAGTCGGCCGCGCGGGCCCCGAAGAACTCCTGGACATGTGTGTGGTGATCGCTCATGTTCCGCATGATCCCTCACCGACACGAAGTGTGACCCGGCGCACATGTTCGAGCGGGCCGCGATCGTTCAGTTGCACCTCTCCGTCATATTGCAACACCTTTCGAAATGCGCCCCCTTTGGGCGCCCCTGCTCGGACTAGCGTCCCTGAGCCATGGGACACCTGGACCACGCCGCCTTCGGCTGGCTGACCCCCGTGCTGTCGTACGCGATGGCCTGCATCGGCGCCGCCTTGGGGCTGCGCTGCACCGTCCGCGCGCTCGGCGCCACCGGGCGGTCGCGCCGCAACTGGCTCCTCACCGCCGCCTCGGCGATCGGCACCGGCATCTGGACTATGCACTTCGTGGCGATGCTGGGCTTCAGCGTCAGCGGTACGGAGATGCGCTACGACGTGCCGTTGACCATCGTCAGCCTGCTCGTCGCCATGGTCGTCGTCGGCGCGGGCGTCTTCGCCGTCGGCTACGGCCGCGACCGGGGTCGGGCCCTCGTCCTCGGCGGGCTCACCACCGGGCTGGGCGTCGCGAGCATGCACTACCTGGGTATGGCCGCGTTGCGGCTGCACGGCGACGTGCACTACGACCCGGCGCTCGTCGGGCTCTCCGTCGTGATCGCCGTGGTCGCCGCGACGGCGGCCCTGTGGGCGGCACTCAACATCCAGGCCCCGGTGGCGGTCGCCCTCGCGTCCCTCGTCATGGGAGCGGCCGTGAGCAGCATGCACTACACCGGAATGATCGCGGTGAGCGTGCGAGTCAGCCCCTCCGGTGACGCCCTGCCCGGGGCCACCGCGATGCAGTTCATCTTCCCGCTCGCTGTCGGCCTCGGGTCCTATCTGTTCCTGACGTCCGCGTTCGTCGCGCTGTCGCCGACGGCCGGTGAGCGCGAGGCGTCCGCGTCGGCCCAGCGGCCGGTCGAGAGCGTCGCCCGCTGACGGCGAAGCCGGTGCCATGAGGGCCGGCAGGCAGGACCCGAACCATCCGAGCGAGGAGGCCATGCGTACACCCCGTAGGACCCCCATAACCGGCGCCGAGCCGCCGCCCCGGCCTCCGGCACGAGGACGGCGCGCGCACGCGGGCCGGCCGGCCGACGAGCGCGTGGACACCGACGAGACCGTCACCGGGGTGCCACCGGAGACACCCCCGCGCGCGGGACCGTGGCGTATCCGCCCTCGCACCGTGCGGGCCAAGATCGTCTGCCTCCTGATGGTGCCGGTCGTCTCGCTGCTCGCCCTGTGGGCGTACGCCACGGTGACGACCGCCCAGGACATCGCACGGCTGAGGCAGTTGCAGAGTGTGGACTCCACGGTCCGAGGCCCGGTCGACGCCGCCGTCGCCGCTCTGCAGAGCGAACGCGTGGCGGCCGTCCGGTACGCGACCGCCCCCGCCGCCGAGCGCGAGAGCGACCTCAAGGAGCTGTCCGGGCGCACCGACCGGGCGGTGGCGAAGCTGCGACTCGGCGAGCGCAGCACTGTCGCCGACGGCGCGGACCTCCCCGCCGGAGTGGCCACGCGCCTCGAAGCCTTCGTCACCGAAGCCGAGAAACTGCGGTTGCTGCGAGCTTCCGTACTGGAGCGCCGTACGGGGTGGGACAAGGCGTACGGGACGTACACCAGGACCATCTCGACGGCTTACGCCGTGGGCGGCGCGCTCACCGGCATCCAGGACGCCGATCTGGGTTCGGACGCACGCGTGCTGCTCGAATTCTCCCGGGCCGGGGAAGCGCTCGCCCAGGAGAACGCGGTGCTGACCGGCGCCCGACTTGCCAGGACTCTCGACGGCGAGCGACTGCGGCTCTTCACAGGGGCCGTCGAAACCCGCCGTACCCTGACCGACGCGGCCGTGTCGGATCTCAGCGGGCCCGAACGAGCCGCCTGGGACGACCTCGTGGCGGGGAGCGCGTACGGCGACGTGCGCGCCGTCGAGGACAAGGTGCTCGCGGCCCAGCCCGGCGGCAGGGCGATCGCCGCCGCGCCGGAAGCGGACTGGCACACCGCCCACGCGCGCGTGCAGAACGGAATGCGGACGATCGAGGAGAACGCGGCCCGCGGTGTCGCGGACCGGGCCGATCCGTTCACCCGCGGCGTGCTCACACCGGCCGGTGCCGCGGTTCTGTTCGGGCTCGCCGCCGTCGTCGCGTCGCTTGTCATCTCGGTACGCATCGGACGTGGTCTCGTCATCGAGCTGGTGAGCCTGCGCAACAGCGCTCTGGAGATCGCGCGCCGCAAACTCCCGCAGGCCATGCGCAGACTGCGCGCGGGAGAGGAGATCGACGTCCGGGTGGAGGCCCCGCCGGGGCCGCCCGCGGAGGACGAGGCCGGACAGGTCGCGGAGGCACTGAGCACCGTGCACCGCGCCGCCCTGCGCGCCGCCGTCGAACGCGCGGAACTCGCCAGCGGAATCTCCGGGGTCTTCGTCAACCTGGCCCGCCGCAGCCAGGTTCTCGTGCACCGGCAGCTGAACCTGCTGGACAGCATGGAGCGCAGGTCCGACGACCCGAACGAGCTGAGCGACCTGTTCCGGCTCGACCACCTCACCACACGGATGCGGCGCCACGCGGAGAGCCTGATCATCCTCTCCGGAGCCGCACCCGGCCGCGCCTGGCGGATGCCGGTCTCCCTGACGAACGTGGTCCGCGCGGCCGTCTCCGAAGTCGAGGACTACGCGCGCGTGGAGGTGCGACAACTTCCCGAGGCATCGGTGGCGGGTGGCGCGGTGGCCGACCTCACCCACCTGCTGGCGGAGATCGTCGAGAACGCCGCGCAGTTCTCGCCGCCGCACACCAGAGTTCGGGTCAGCGGCGAACACGTCGGCAACGGCTACGTCGTGGAGGTCGAGGACCGCGGGCTCGGCATGGGCAAGGAGACCCTCGCCGAGGCCAACCGCCGGATCGAGCAGTCCGAGACGCTCGACCTCTTCGACAGCGACCGGCTCGGCCTCTTCGTGGTCAGCAGGCTCGCGGCCCGGCACGACATCAAGGTGCACCTGCGGACCTCGCCGTACGGCGGTACCACCGCGGTCGTTCTGCTGCCCACACCCCTGCTGCACGGCGGCACGGCGGAACGTTCCCCCCGCAGGGCCGGCCCCGCGAAACCCGCGGAACGCGAGTACGCGCGCGTGTCGGCCGCCCCGGAGCAGGACTCCGTTCAGGCCGTTACCGAGCGGCCGGCGCTGGTGCCCCCCGTACAGACCGCCGTCGAATCCCCGGCGAACGGTTCGCCCGAGAAGCCGCCCCCCGGAGTCACCACGTTGCGGCTGCACCGGCCTCCCGAAGACCCCGAGGAGTCCGACGACCTCCCCCGGCGGGTACGGCAGGCGAGTATCGCGCCCCAACTGCGCGAACAGCGCTCCGAGGAGCCGGTGGCAACGCCCGGCGACCGGACGGACGACCAGCGGACCCCCGAACTCGTACGGGACCGTATGTCGGCCTACCGCGACGGCTGGGCGCGCGGTAGCGGCAGGTCACCCGGCCGCCGTGCCACAGCCGTGCCCGAAGCGGGCGGCGACAGCAGCGAAGGAGACCCCGCATGATCCAGGATCCGAGCATGAGGGCCGCCCAGCAGTCCGGGGAACTCGACTGGCTGCTGGACGACCTGGTACTGCGCGTGGCTGAGGTGCGGCACGCGGTGGTGCTGTCGAACGACGGACTCGCGGTGGGCGCGTCCACCGACCTGCGGCGTGAGGACGCCGAGCACCTCGCGGCCGTCGCCTCCGGCTTCCACAGCCTGGCCAAGGGCGCTGGACGGCACTTCGGTGCCGGCGGCGTACGCCAGACCCTGGTGGAGATGGACGACGGTTTCCTGTTCGTGGCGGCCGCGGGCGACGGGTCGTGTCTCGCCGTCCTCACCGCCGTGACAGCCGACATCGGCCTGGTGGCGTACGAGATGGCGCTACTGGTCAAGCGGGTCGGCGAACACCTCTACACGCCGGCGCGCGTCGGTGCGCAGCCGCCCGCAGCCGGATGACCGAGGACGGTCGGTGCAGATGACCGAGGACATGCAGCGCGCCCTTCCACAGGAGGGCAGCCAGTGGTACGACAACGAGGCCGGACCTCTGGTCCGCCCTTACGCGATGACGGGTGGCCGCACCGAACCGGGTCCCACTGGCGTGCGCTTCGACCTGATTGCTCTTGTCACACTCGACGGCTCCGCACCTGGCGCCGACGACGACACCTCACTGGGACCGGAACACCGGGCCCTGATCGAGCTGTGCCGTGCCGAGACACAGTCGGTGGCCGAACTCTCCGCCGACGCCGACCTGCCGGTGGGCGTGGTCAGGGTGCTCCTGGGCGATCTCCTGGAACTCGGCTGCGTCACGGTGAGCCGCCCGGTGCCGCCCGCCCAACTTCCCGACGAGCGGATTCTCCGCGAGGTGATCGATGGACTGAGGGCGCTGTAGATGAACCAAGTCGACCTGACCTGCGCGCATTTGCCGACACCTTCGGACACCGGGTGGGCGCGAGCGGGCCGCAATGGACAACTGGCGTCCATTCCCTCGAAGGGGGACCGAAGTTGTCATGATGCTGACTCCGCGCACCCGCGCAGCTACCAGGCGCGCTTCCACAGACATACCGGCCCGGATCCCGAACGGACGTACCCGCGTCGACCGTTGCCGGCACTCCCGAGAGAAGTGATCGATGGGCCCCGAGAACTCCGATGCCTCGGATGGCGACATGACGTCCCTGGCATTGAAGATACTGGTCGCCGGTGGATTCGGCGTCGGCAAGACCACCCTGGTCGGCGCGGTCAGTGAGATCAGGCCGCTGCGTACCGAGGAACTGCTGAGCGAGGCTGGGCAGTCGGTGGACGACACCGAGGGCGTGGACCACAAGGTCACGACGACCGTAGCCATGGACTTCGGCCGCATCACCATCAGGTCAGGTCTCTCGCTCTACCTTTTCGGAACCCCGGGCCAGGACCGGTTCTGGTTCCTGTGGGACGAACTCTCGCAGGGAGCCCTCGGCGCTGTCGTCCTCGCGGACACCCGGCGGCTCGAGGACTGTTTCCCCGCGGTGGACTACTTCGAGCACCGGCACATCCCGTTCCTGGTGGCCGTCAACTGCTTCACGGGTGCCCGTTCCTACGGTGCCCAGGATGTGTCCCGTGCCCTCGATCTCGACCAGGGCACGCCCGTGGTGCTCTGCGACGCCCGCGACCGCGACTCCGGGAAGGAGGTGCTGATCCGTCTTGTCGAACATGCCGGGCGGGTCCACACCGCCCGGCTGCTCGACTCCGTCGGCTGAGGCCGCTCACGGTTGCCTCAGCCGACGGTGACCTCTGCCGGCCCTCCGCCCCGTCGGCCTTCGGCTCCCGGGGTGGGGCTTGGCCGGCCGCGTACGGATCGTGAGTCTCAGTCGGCCACGGCGGCGTAGGCCAGCACCTTGCTGATCCTTACGCGTACGAGGAGTTCACCGGGAACCCCGTTGCGCTCCCCGAACTCCGCGGCGCGCTCCTCGCCCATGTACCGGGCGCCGATCCGAGCCGCCCAGTGCCGTAGTTCGTCGAGATCCTCCGACAGTTCTGCCCGTCCTTCCAGCACGACGAAGTCGAAGGGTGGCCGGTCGTCGTCCACACACAACGCGACCCGCCCGTCCCGGGCCAGATTCCGTCCCTTGACGCTCTCCTTCGCGGTGTTGAAGACCAGGTCCTCGCCGTCCAGCAGAAACCAGATCGGCGTCACGTGCGGACCTCCGTCGGCCCGGACGGTCGACAGTTTTCCGGTGCGGGTTCCGTGCGAGACGAACGCCCGCCATTGCTCATCGGTCATCTTCTGTGCCATGCCCCCATCCTCCTTGCCGGGGCAGCGGCTGTGGTGAAGGCTGGCTGGTCAGATCCTCCTGCCAGGGGGAGAGACCACGGGGGGACGGGATCATGGCGCAGACGGGACTCGGCTGGCTGCTGGACGACCTCACGGAGCGTGTCGAACATGTACGGCACGTTTTAGTGCTGTCCAATGACGGGCTGGTGAGGGGCGCGAGTTCGGGCCTTCGTCGGGAGGACGCCGAACATCTCGCGGCCGTCTCGTCAGGACTGCACAGCCTCGCCAAGGGCTCGGGCCGGCACTTCGGAGCGGGCCAGGTGCGCCAGACGATGATCGAGTTCGATGCCGCGGTACTTTTCGTCACCGCGGCGGGCGACGGCAGCTGTCTGTGTGTCCTCAGCGACGCGGAGGCCGACATCGGCCAGGTCGCGTACGAGATGACCCTGCTCGTGAACCGCGTCGGCGAGCATCTCGGCGTGGACGCGCGGCATCCGGGAAACGCACCCCGCGAAGACCTCTGACCTGCGTATACGGCGTCGCGGCCCGAGTTATCCACAGGCTCGGCGCAAGATCCGCCGAACCGGCTACGGTTTTTCCCAGGCAAGCGCACGTCAGCGCGAGCAACTCGTACGACGGGGGAGAGCCACCATGTCGGGCAACACCATCACGGCCAACTCGCAGACCATCGAGTCCGCGGTTCGCATCGCGGTCACCGCCACTTCTGCGACGGGCCCAGTAGACACAGGCACCCGCCGACCGCACCTCGCGCTCAGCCGTGCCGCACGAGAACTCGACCTCAAGCGAGGTGAGTTCGACCTCGCCGTGCAACTCGGGTGCGTCCGGACTCTCCCCGACGAAGGGGGAGGAGGACGCCGGGTCTCCCGCGCGGAGATCGACCGGGTGCGCTCCCAGAGCGGCCATCCCGAGACTCTGCGGGATCGCGTCAAGGCCGTGGGCACGACAGAGGGAGCCGCCCTCATGGACGTGACGACCGCCAGGTTCACGCGCCTCGCCCGACTGGGTCTGGTGGTGCCGGTACGTTTTTACCTCAACCGCTACCGGGCGGTCGTGTGGCTGTATCTGGCAGAAGAGCTGCGGCAGTTCGCGGCCGACAAGGACAACGCCCGGCTGCTCAGCGGCCGTACACCCGAAGTATTCCGCGGCCAGTTGAACGAAGGCCTTGATCTCCGGCCCCGTAACTGGCGAGGGCGCCACATGGGATTCCTGCTGCGACAGACCGAGGACCCCTGGGAGCGGGCCGCGATTGTGGCGTCCCTGCTCGCCCCGGTCCAGGTCGCCGAGGTCGTCCGGGATCCGTACGAGCGTGCGTATGTGAACCGCCTCGGACCCGAACGCGCCTCCCATGGCGCACCTGACTCGCCGGCCGCGCACACCGCCTCACGGATCATGACCGCCGGCGACCCCGACGAGATCGGCTGGCTCCGGGCCGACTTGGGTCACTTTCTCGCCGAAGCCCGCGCTCTGCGACCTGCTCCGCGCCTTGTCCCGAGCCCTGAGCCAAGTGCCTCACAGCCGACCGATTCCCATCCGACGGCGTCACGTCTGACCGGCTCAAAGCCGCCTGCCGTCCAATCGCCTGCCGTCCAGCCACCCGCGGCGCGGATGTCTGCCTCACAGCCGTCGGCCTCCCGGCCGGGGCCGGCCGTCCCGCCGGAGCGGCCGATGACCGACGAGCCCGAGCGACCAAGGAAGTTGCTCGGCTGGCTGCGCCGCAGGAACCCCTGACCAGCCGAGCAATTCCTTACAGCGCCCGGAAAAGGCCCTCCTGGACGACCGAGACGAGCAGTCGACCCTCCAGATCGTAGATGCGCCCGCGGGCCAGCCCACGCCCGCCCGTCGCGATCGGGGACTCCTGGTCGTACAGGAACCACTCGTCCGCACGGAACGGCCGGTGGAACCACATGGCGTGATCCAGCGAGGCCATGTCGAAACCTCGCGGACCCCACAACGGTTCCACCGGAATGCGGACGGCGTCCAAAAGCGTCATGTCACTCGCGTACGTCAGCGCGCAGGTGTGCACGAGCGGGTCGTCGCCCAGCGGCCCGACGGCGCGCATCCACACCGCACTGCGCGGCTCGGCGTCCTTGATCTCCTCTGGGGTCCAGCGGAGCCGGTCCACATAGCGGATGTCGAAGGGCTGACGCCGGGCCATGCGCTCCAACGCTTCGGGGAGCGCGCCCAGATGGGCCTTGATCTCCTGCGCCAACGTCGGCAGTGATTCCGGATCGGGGACTTCGCGGGCCGGCGGCAGTTGGTGCTCGAAGCTCCCTTCCTCAGGCCTGTGAAAGGAGGCGGTCAGATTGAAGATCGTGCGGCCCTGCTGCACGGCGGTGACGCGCCGGGTGGTGAACGACCGCCCGTCCCGCACCCGTTCGACCTGGTACACGATCGGCACGCCCGGGATCCCCGGGCGCAGGAAGTACGCGTGCAGCGAGTGCACCGGCCGGCCGGCCTCCGTGGTGCGCCCGGCGGCGACCAACGCCTGGCCGGCCACCTGGCCGCCGAACACCCGCTGCAGTGACTCCTGCGGGCTGCGCCCACGGAAGATGTTGACCTCGATCTGCTCCAGGTCGAGCAGATCGACGAGGCTCTCGGCTGGATTCGTCATGTGTGGGTTTCTCCTGTGCTCACAACTGGCCGACGTCGGTGACGCGGACGACCGCGCGGCTCTCGGCATCGGACGCGGTGAGGTCGACCTCCGCGCTGATGCCCCAGTCATGATCGCCGTTCGGGTCGGCGAAGGTCTGCCGGACGCGCCACAGGCGGTTCTCCGGCTCCTCCACGATCGACAGCAGCTTGGGCCCGCGGGCGTCGGGTCCGGTCCCGAGGTCCTCGTACTCGTCCCAGTACTTGTCCATCGCCTCGCCCCAGGCATCGGCGTCCCAGCCGGAGTCGGCGTCCATCTCACCGAGCTCGTTCACATGGTCGAGGGCGGCGAGTTCTACGCGCCGGAACATGGAGTTGCGGACCAAGACGCGGAAGGCGCGGGCGTTCGCGGTGACCGGCTTGACCTCGTCGGCCTTCTCCTGAGCCTCCTCGGCCGTCATCACCTCGGGGTTGGCGAGCTGTTCCCACTCATCCAGGAGGCTGGAGTCGACCTGGCGCACCATCTCGCCCAGCCAGGCGATCAGGTCCTCCAGGTCCTCGGACTTGAGATCGTCCGGGACAGTGTGCTCAAGCGCCTTGTAGGCACTGGCCAGGTACCGCAGCACGATGCCCTCGGTGCGGGCGAGCTCGTAGAAGGAGACGAACTCGGTGAAGGTCATCGCCCGTTCGTACATGTCACGGATGACGGACTTCGGCGACAGCGGATGGTCACCGACCCACGGATGGCTCTTGCGGTAGACGTTGTAGGCGTGGAAGAGCAGCTCCTCCAGCGGCTTGGGGTACGACACGTCCTGGAGCCGCTCCATGCGGTCCTCGTACTCGACGCCGTCCGCCTTCATCGCCGCCACGGCCTCACCGCGCGCCTTGTTTTGCTGGGCCGCGAGGATCTGCCGCGGATCGTCCAGCGTGGACTCGACCACGGACACCATGTCCAGGGCGTACGAGGGGGATTCGGGCTCCAGGAGCTCGAACGCGGCGAGCGCGAAGGTCGACAGCGGCTGGTTGAGCGCGAAGTTCTGCTGGAGATCGACCGTGAGGCGCACGATGCGGCCCTCGGCGTCCGGCTTGTCGAGCTTCTCGACGACGCCGCCGTCGAGAAGCGAGCGGTAGATGGCGATCGCCCGCCGGATGTGGCGCAGCTGCTGCTTGCGCGGCTCGTGGTTGTCCTCCAGGAGATGCCGCATCGCCTCGAAGGCGTTCCCGGGCCGGGCGATCACCGAAAGGAGCATGGTGTGCGTGACCCGGAAGCGGGAGGCCAGCGGCTCTGGATCGGAGGTGATGAGCTTCTCGAAGGTGTTGTCCGTCCAGCCGACGAAGCCCTCGGGAGCCTTCTTGCGCACCACCTTGCGGCGCTTCTTCGGATCGTCGCCGGCCTTGGCGAGCGACTTCTCGTTCTCGATGACGTGCTCGGGCGCCTGGCCGACGACGAAGCCCGCGGTGTCGAAGCCCGCCCGTCCGGCACGGCCGGCGATCTGGTGGAACTCGCGGGCACGAAGAGTCCGGACCCGGGTGCCGTCGTACTTCGTCAGAGCCGTGAACAGCACGGTGCGGATGGGCACGTTGACGCCGACGCCGAGGGTGTCCGTACCGCAGATGACCTTCAGAAGTCCGGCCTGGGCCAGTTTTTCCACGAGCCGTCGGTACTTGGGCAGCATGCCGGCGTGGTGCACGCCGATACCGTGGCGCACGTAGCGGGAGAGGTTCTGGCCGAACTTGGTGGTGAAGCGGAAATTGCCGATCAGGTCGGCGATCTTGTCCTTCTCCTCGCGTGTGCACATGTTGATGCTCATCAGCGCCTGCGCCCGCTCCACGGCCTGGGCCTGCGTGAAGTGCACGATGTAGACGGGAGCCTGCTTGGTGGCCAGCAGCTCGGTGATCGTCTCCGTCAGCGGGGTCAGTACGTATTCGTAGGACAGCGGCACGGGCCGGGTCGCCGAGCGGACCACCGACGTGGGACGGCCGGTGCGCCTGGTGAGGTCCTTCTCGAACATCGAGACGTCGCCGAGCGTCGCCGACATCAGGATGAACTGCGCCTGAGGCAGTTCCAGGATCGGGATCTGCCAGGCCCAGCCGCGATCGGCCTCCGCGTAGAAGTGGAACTCGTCCATCACGACCTGGCCGACATCGGCGTGCTTTCCGTCGCGCAGCGCGATGGACGCCAGCACCTCGGCGGTACAGCAGATGATGGGGGCATCGGCGTTCACGGAGGCGTCGCCGGTCAGCATGCCGACGTTCTCGGTGCCGAACATCTTGCACAGCTCGAAGAACTTCTCCGAGACGAGCGCCTTGATCGGCGCCGTGTAGAAGGTGACCTCGTCGCGGGCGAGCGCCGCGAAGTGCGCACCCGCGGCGATCATGCTTTTTCCCGAGCCCGTGGGTGTCGAAACGATCACGTTCGCACCCGAGACCACCTCGATCAGCGCCTCCTCCTGGTGGGGATAGAGGGTGAGACCGCGTTCCCCGACCCACGACTCGAAGGCTTCGTAGAGGGCGTCGGGGTCTGCGGTCCGCGGCAGCTGATCGATAAGGGTCACGACCCCATCTTGCCTGTGAACCCACGCGAGGGGGGAATCGGATGCGCGTCCGAAGATCGCGAACGTTACGCTGTGGCGCCGACGAGGCGTCAGCACACGCGGGCAACTGGACAGCGGCACAAGAGCAATGGGGCGACGAACGGCCATGATGGGACCAGCACATTCACTGTCGGGGGCCGCGGCCTGGCTCGGTGTCGGAGCGGCGGCGGCCGCCGCCGGTCATGCCATGCCCTGGCCGGTCCTCCTGGTCGGCGCGCTGATCTGCGCGGGCGCCGCGCTCGCCCCCGACCTGGACCACAAGGCGGCCACCATCTCGCGCGCCTTCGGACCCGTGTCCAAATGGGTGTGCGAGGTCGTCGACAAGCTCTCGTACGCTGTCTACAAGGGGACGCGCAAGGCTGGCGACCCCCGTCGCTCCGGCGGGCATCGCACGTTGACGCACACCTGGCTGTGGGCTGTGCTGCTCGGTGCGGGCGGCTCGGTCGCCGCGATCACCGGGGGACGCTGGGCTGTCCTGGGCCTGCTCTTCGTGCATCTGGTGCTCGCCATCGAGGGCCTGTTGTGGCGGGCGACCCGTGGTTCCAGCGCCGATGTCCTGGTCTGGCTCCTCGCCGCGACCAGTGCCTGGATCCTCGCGGGGACCCTGGACAAGCCGGGCAACGGCGCGGACTGGCTGTTCACAGCACCGGGCCAGGAGTACCTGTGGCTGGGGCTGCCGATCGTCCTGGGCGCCCTGGTGCACGACATCGGGGACGCGCTGACGGTCTCCGGCTGCCCGATCCTGTGGCCCATCCCGGTCGGCCGCAGGCGCTGGTACCCGATCGGGCCGCCCAAGATGCTTCGCTTCCGGGCGGGCAGCTGGGTGGAGCTGAAGGTGCTGATGCCGGTGTTCATACTGCTGGGCGGGGTGGGCTGTGCGGCGGCACTCAACTTCATCTGAGTGACCGGGTCACGCGATCACGCCGTACCGGTCTCGCCACTGCCGGTCTTGTCACTGCCCTGGCCACCAGTCCCGTATCGCCTCTCGAACTGAGCGATCCGTCCCTCCGAGTCCACCGTCCGGGCCTTCCCGGTGTAGAACGGGTGGCTCTCCGAGGAGATCTCGACGTCCACGACGGGGTAGGTCTCGCCGTCGTCCCAGTCGATGGTCCTGTCGCTCGTGGCGGTGGAGCGAGTGAGGAAGGCGTAGCCGGCGGCGCGGTCGCGGAAGACGACGGCGTGGTAGTCGGGCTGCTTGTCCTGCTGCATGCGTGCTCCTCGGGTGGAAGGGGCGGGACGGGCCCGGCCCGGTCAGTCGTAGGGGGAGTCCTCGTCGACAATGTGCATGGCGGCCTCTTCAGCGGAGGCCGCGGCGCCGTCGATCCCGACGTCCGTGGCGAAGAGCTCTTTCTCCTCGTCCTCGTGTGCCCCCTCGTCGGGGGCCACGAGACGGCCGGAGCGGAGCGCGCCCACCTCGTTGTCGAGAGGCTCGCCGTCGCTGTCCTCCCAGTCGCCGATGCCGTCCCCGGGAGGTGTGGTGATGTCGGGGAGTTCCTCCGCGAGGCGCTGGTCCAGGGTCTCGCCCTGTTGGGCTTCCTCGGCGGTGACGCCGGAGTGCTCCACCGCCCACGGCCGTTCCGGTGGGGACCAGCCCCGGTCGAGTGGATCATCGACGCCGTCGGCGTCCAGGGTGTCCTCGGCGTCGAGCAGCCCCGCGTCGTCCTGCACCTCGGATCCGTCGGGCTGGTAGACGTCGTCTCCCCATCCGTCGGCGCTGTCCACGGAGACCTCCTGGTGATGCGGGCCGGGCCCGGTACCGAAGCGCTCGAGGGCGGGCGCTCGGGCCGCTGGACACAGGCGTCGCCCGGTGTGAACCAGGTGGTGCCCGGAGGTTCCCGGGGCCGGTGTCCACATCCAGCCTTCCACCCCCCTTCGGCAGCGCGCAACGCCACACGGTCCGGGAATGTGCGCTCCTGGGTGTCCAGGAGCGCACAGGGACCGGCCAGGTTCGTCCGCTCACCCGTGCCAGGACCGCCAGAGCGCCGCGTACGCGCCGTCGGCGGCGACCAGCTCGTCGTGACTGCCGAGCTCGCTTATGCGGCCGTTCTCGACGACGGCGATGACGTCCGCGTCGTGAGCGGTGTGCAGCCGGTGGGCGATGGCGACCACTGTGCGGCCGTCGAGGACGCGCGCCAGGGAGCGTTCCAGGTGACGTGCCGCGCGCGGGTCGAGGAGCGAGGTCGCCTCGTCCAGGACCAGCGTGTGGGGGTCGGCGAGTACCAGCCGGGCCAGCGCGATCTGCTGGGCCTGGGCCGGAGTCAGCGCCAGCCCGCCCGAGCCGACCTCGGTGTCCAGGCCGTCGTCCAGGGCCTGGGCCCAGCCGTCCGCGTCGACCGCACCGAGCGCCGCCCACAGCTCGGAGTCGTCGGCTCCCGTCCGGGCGAGCAGCAGGTTGTCGCGCAGGGAGCCCACGAAGACGTGGTGCTCCTGGTTGACCAGGGCCACGTGGGAGCGCACCTCTTCGGCGGGCATCCGCGACAGCTCGGCGCCGCCGAGGGTGACCCGCCCGTTTCGCGGGGCGTAGATCCCGGCGAGCAGGCGGCCCAGCGTGGATTTGCCCGCGCCGGAAGGGCCGACCAGGGCGAGCCGGGTGCCGGGGGCGACGGCGAGGGAGACGTCCCGGAGGACGTCCACCCCCGCGCGGTAGCCGAAGTTCACCTGGTCGGCCCGCACGTCGCGTCCGTCCGGGGCCACCCCGGGGTCGCCCGCGGCGGGCTCGATCTCCCGGACACCGACCAGACGGGCCAGCGAGACCTGGGCGACCTGCAGCTCGTCGTACCAGCGAAGGATCAGTCCCACCGGATCGACGAGCATCTGCGCGATGAGGGCGCCCGTCGTCAGCTGGCCCACGCCGATCCAGCCCTGGAGGACGAAGACGCCGCCGATCATCAGGACCGAGCAGAGGACGGTGACATGGGTGATGTTGACGACGGGGAAGAGCACCGAGCGCAGGAAGAGCGTGTAGCGCTCCCAGGAGGTCCACTCCTTGACCCGGCGGTCCGACAGGGCGATACGACGCTCGCCCAGGCGGTGGGCCTCGACGGTACGCCCGGCGTCCACGGTCTCGGCGAGAGCACCGGCGACGGCGGCGTAGCCGGCGGCCTCGGAGCGGTAGGCGGACGGTGCGCGCTTGAAGTACCAGCGGCAGCCGACCACCAGGAGCGGTACGGCGAGCAGTACGGCGGGGGCGAGCGGCGGCGCCGTCACCGCGAGTCCGCCCAGCAGCAGTACGACCCATACGACGCCGATGGTCAGCTGGGGTACGGCCTCGCGCATCGCGTTGGCGAGCCGGTCGATGTCCGTGGTGATGCGGGACAGCAGGTCGCCCGTCCCGGCCCGCTCCAGCACGCCGGGCGGCAGGCCCACCGACCGGACGAGGAAGTCCTCGCGCAGGTCGGCCAGCATCCGTTCGCCGAGCATGGCGCCGCGCAGCTGCACCTGCCGTACGAAGACGGCCTGGACGACGAGAGCGACCACGAACAGCGCGATCGTGCGCTCCAGGTGGAGTTCGCGCGCGTGGTCCGAGACCCGCTCGACGACGGAGCCCAGCAGGTAGGGCCCGGCCATCGAGGCCACGACGGACACCGTGTTGACGGTGAGGAGCAGCAGGAAGGCCCGGCGATGCCGTTGGAAGAGTTCGGCCACGTAGGCGCGTACGGTCGCGGGGGCGCCGACGGGCAGCGTGTTCGCCGTCGTCGGGGCGGCCGGGTCGTACGCCGGTGGCGCCAGGCCGATCATGCGGTCTCCTCGATTTCTTCCAGTACGTCGTCCAGTTCGTCCTCGCCGAGCTCGTCCAGGACGGCTTCTTCTTTCAGCACGGCCGCCAGGGCACTGTCGGCCGAGGCCTCCTCGTCGGTCTCCCGGGTCACCACGGCCCGGTACCGCGGCTCTGTGTGCAGCAGTTCGCGGTGTACGCCGACCGCCGCGACCTCGCCCTCGTGCACAAGGACGACGCGGTCCGCGTGGTCCAGGAGCAGCGGCGAGGAGGTGAAGACCACCGTGGTGCGGCCGGTGCGCAGGGAGCGGACGCCGTCGGCGATCCGTGCCTCGGTGTGTGAGTCGACGGCGGACGTCGGTTCGTCGAGGACGAGCACCTCGGGGTCGGTGATCAGCGACCGGGCCAGTGCGAGCCGCTGGCGCTGGCCTCCCGACAGGGAGCGGCCGCGTTCGGTGACGCGGGCGTCCATCGGATCCTCGGTGTCCAGGGTCCCCTCACGGAGCGCGTCCAGCACGTCGCCGCACTGCGCGGCCGCCAGCGCCTCGGCGGCGCTCACCGCGCCCGAGGAGGGCACGTCGAGCAGCTCGCGCAACGAGCCGGACAGCAGCACCGGGTCCTTGTCCTGGACGAGGACGGCGGTGCGGGCGGAGTCGAGGGGCAGTTCGTCCAGCGGCACTCCGCCGAGGAGCGCCGAGGTGCCCTCGACGCCGGGATGTCCGCCCAGCCGCTCGGCGAGCAGCCCGGCCACGTCCGGGTCACCGCACACCACGGCGGTGAGCCGTCCGGTCGGTGCCAGCAGCCCGGTCGCGGGGTCGTACAGGTCCCCGTCCGGCTGCTGCGCCGATCGTGACCCGCCGCTGTCCATGGCTCGTTCCAGGGACAGCACCCGGGCCGCGCGCTTGGCTGAGGGGCGGGAGAAGGAGTACGCCATGGCGATCTCTTCGAAATGGCGCAGGGGGTAGGTGAGCAGCATGACCGCGCTGTAGACGGTGACCAGCTCACCGACCGTGATCCGGCCGTCGCGGGCCAGACCCACGCCGTGCCAGATGACGACGATCATCAGCAGACCCGGCAGCAACACCTGGATCGCGGAGATCAGTGACCACATCCGGGCACTCCGTACGGCGGCGTGGCGAACCTCCTGGGAGGCTCGGCGGTAGCGGTCGAGGAACAGTTCCTCGCCGCCGATGCCGCGCAGCACCCGCAGGCCCGCGACGGTGTCCGAGGCCAGCTCGGTGGCGCGCCCGGCCTTCTCGCGCTGGAAGTCGGCGCGACGGGTGGCCCGGGGAAGCAGCGGGAGGACGGAGAGTGCAAGGAGGGGCATGCCCGTGGCGACAACCACACCGAGTGCCGGTTGGTAGACGACCAGGCCGACACAGACGAGCACGATGGTCAGCGCCGCCGCCGTGAACCGGGAGACCGCCTCGACGAACCAGCCGATCTTCTCGACGTCACCGGTGGAGACGGCGACGACCTCGCCGGCCGCGACCCGGCGGGTCAGCGCGGAGCCGAGCTGGGCGGTTTTGCGGGCCAGTAGTTGCTGGACGCGCGCGGCGGCCAGGATCCAGTTGGTGACTGCGGCGCGGTGCAGCATGGTCTCGCCCAGCGCGATGCCGGCGCCGCACAGCACCATCAGCCCGCCGGTCCAGGCCAGCCGGGTGCCGGAGCGATCGACGACGGCCTGCACGGCGAGGCCCACACAGAACGGCAGCCCGGCGACCGACACGAAGTGCAGCAGCCCCCAGGCGAGGGCCTTGAACTGCCCACCGAGCTGATTCCGGCCGAGCCACCACAGGAATCGGGGACCCGAGCGCGCGTCGGGCACTCCCGGGTCGGGATACGGAAGGTCTTGAATCTGCATGACGTCCAAGTGGCTCGTGTCAGGGGGTGGAGGACCCGTGGAATCCGCGGCCGATCGCCGCGGAGCTCGGCAACGGTCGGCAACCCTTGGCGACCGTTGGCAACAAACCGTGAAAGGTTCGCGTCACAGCGTGGTCGAAAGCAAACCATTTTCCGCCTCAGGGCAAAGAACCGGCCGCGGTCTGCCGCCTATGCGGTGGATTGCGCAAGAGAGGCATATCTCGGACGTATCTCGGGCCTGCCGCGCTGACCGGCAGCCCGATGTGTCCCTTTCCCGTCGGAGGCCGCGGTGACCCGCGAGGAGAGGAGGGGCCATTGCGGCCGGAGCCAACTCCCCGTAGAACACGGCCCATGAGAAGACGGATCATCATGTCCATGCTCGCCGGGGCGACTCTCGTGGCGAGCACCCTCCTCGGGGCCGGCCCGGCGTCCGCCGCCGAATTCGCCGCCCCGCCCGCCGAGTTCGGCACCGACTGGCACGATCCGCTCACCGCGGCACCGCCCGTCGCCAAGCCCGGCACGCGATCGTGTGAAATCACCGTCGCCCAGGCACAGTTCAGGGACTTCACGCCATATCGGGGCAACTACACGCCGCCCGAGGGCTGCGGAGATCGCTGGAGCAAGGTGGTGCTGCGGCTCGAAGGCAACGTCAAGGGCAGGCAGTACGACCGTCTCGGCTACCTCCACATCGGCGGCGTCGAGGTCTTCCGCACGTCCACTCCCCAGCCCTCGCCGGACGGCATCGAGTGGTCCGTCGAGAAGGACGTCACGCGCTACAGCGACACGTTGCGCGCCGAACAGCCCGTCGAGATGCTCATCGGCAACGTTGTCGACGACACGTACACGGGCATCATCGACGTCGAGGTCACGCTGACGTTCTACGCCGCCGAGGGAGCCGCCAAGTCGGCCACGGTCGCGGCCCCCGACCGCGTCCTCACCCTCGAGGACGGCGCCCTCATCACACCGCGCAACAGCGAGCGCATCGTTGCCGAGGTGTACGCGACCGGGTCCGGCGGCGGCTGTGAGGAGTACTGGTATCTGACGGTGCCCGACTCGGCGCCGTATTCATGCCAGGCCGACAACGGCCCCTACCGGGAGGTGCAGATCAATGTCGACGGCCAACTCGCCGGCATCGCCGCGCCGTTCCCGACCGTGTGGACCGGTGGCTGGTCCAACCCCTACCTCTGGTACGTGATTCCGGGCCCGCGCGCCTTCGACATCAAGCCCGTCGAGTACGACCTGACGCCGTTCGCGGGACTCCTCAACGACGGTCGCCCGCACCGGATCGACGTCTCCGTCGTGGGTGTCCCCGAGGGGCAGACCGGATGGAGCGCTCCGGTCAACGTCCTCGTCTGGCAGGACGCGAAGCGCGCTCACGTGGGTGGTGCGCTGACACAGGTCAAGGCGGGCACTCTCGTCAACTCCTCGACGCACACGCCTGGTCCGGAACACCGCCTGGACACCGAAGGCGGCCACCGGCTGACGGTCGCCGGGTACGTGGACACCTCGCACGGCCGGGTGAGGACGACGGTGAGCCGCGAACTGGCGAACACCTCCGTACACCGCTGGACCGACGGCGAGAACACGGACGGGCTCAAGGCCACCTGGACCGACGACGAGACGGTCACCGTCGACGGGCGGGGTCCGGCCGCGATGACCCGCACACAGCGCACGTACACGATGGACGGGACGACCGCACTCGGTGCCGGCGACCGGCTGCGCACCGTCCTGAGCCTCGGCGACCGGGCTGCTGTCGACGAGTTCCGGGGCGGCCGACGCGTCGCCTGGTCACGGCTCGACGACACCTACGCGGGCGATGCGACCTATACGGCGAACGTGCCGCGCGACCAGCGCCACGCGGTCGGCACGACGCGTGAGCGCTACCGGCTGTACGGCTCGGCCGGGTGTCATGACCGCACCCTGGTCACCGTGCAGGGCGTACTGACGCAGGACCGCGGCGGCTGCTGAGACGGTGCGGCGGCGCGGGGCGCCACCAGGGGGATCGCGGCGCCGACTCCGGCAGTACGGAGTCGGCGCCGCGATCCGTCGTGGGGTCTCTCGTGACGCGGGGCGGCCTTGTGTCCCGGCGGGTTCCCCGGCGGCCTCACGTCAGGCTCGCCCGGGACGCGGCCTCAGCAGCCCTGTTCCCGCCACGGCATCCCGTCCACCAGTGTGTTCAGCAGCCCGCCGAGTACCTCGCGCTGGTCGTCCGTCAGGGGGGCGAGGATCTCGTCCGCGGCCGACCGGCGCGCGGCGCGCAGTTCGCCCAGGGCTTTGCGTCCGTCGTCCGTGACCTCTATGCGGATCACCCGCCGGTTGGTGGGATCGGGGACGCGGCGCACCTTGCCGCTCATTTCCAGGCCGTCGACCAGCGTGGTCACGGCGCGGGGCACCACCTCAAGGCGCTCGGCCAGATCGGCCATCCGGGGCGGTGAGCTGTAGTGCGCGAGCGTGCGCAGCAGCCGGGACTGAGCCGGTGTGATGCCCAGCTCACGACGCTCCAGATGGCGCTTCTGGATGCGGTGCACTCGGCGGGTCAGCCGAAGCAGTTGCTCGGCGAGCAGGCCGTCGACATCGGGGGTGGTCATGTGGGAACAATATCAGGACCTTGTTCATTGTGAGTATAGGTAACAATGAGCTATGCTCCGCGAGTCGGCGGCAGTCGTCGTTCATTGCCGCAAGTCACCGTCGTCTCACCTCCCGTAGGAGCCCATGCGTCCCGAACGCCCCACCTGGAAACCGTCACCTGCCGACAAGGAACAGCCGCGGCAGGTGCGTCGCATCCTGAAGCTCTTCCGCCCCTATCGGGGCCGTCTCGCGATCGTCGGCCTGCTGGTCGGCGCCGCGTCCCTCGTCTCCGTCGCCACGCCCTTCCTGCTGAAGGAGATCCTGGACGTAGCGATTCCGCAGGGCCGCACCGGTCTGCTGAGCCTGCTTGCGCTCGGCATGATCCTCAGCGCGGTCGTCACCAGCGTCTTCGGCGTGCTGCAGACCCTGATCTCCACGACCGTCGGCCAGCGCGTCATGCACGACCTGCGTACCGCCGTGTACGGCCGCCTCCAGCAGATGTCGCTCGCCTTCTTCACCCGGACCCGCACCGGCGAGGTCCAGTCCCGTATCGCCAACGACATCGGCGGTATGCAGGCGACCGTCACCTCCACCGCCACCTCGCTGGTCTCCAACCTCACCAGCGTCATCGCCACGATCGTGGCCATGCTCGCGCTGGACTGGCGGCTCACCGTCGTCTCACTGCTCCTGCTGCCGGTGTTCGTCTGGATAAGCCGCCGCGTCGGCCGTGAGCGCAAGAAGATCGCCACGGAGCGCCAGAAGCAGATGGCCGCGATGGCCGCCACCGTCACCGAGTCGCTCTCCGTCAGCGGCATCCTGCTCGGCCGCACCATGGGCCGTTCCGACTCGCTCACGAAAACCTTCGGGGACGAGTCCGAGAGTCTTGTCGACCTCGAGGTGCGGTCGAACATGGCGGGCCGCTGGCGCATGGCCGTCATCACCATCGTCATGGCCGCCATGCCCGCCGTCATCTACTGGACCGCGGGCATCGCCTTCCAGCTCGGCGGCCCCACCGTCTCGATCGGCACCCTCGTCGCCTTCGTCTCTCTCCAGCAGGGGCTGTTCCGCCCGACGGTCAGCCTGCTGTCCACCGGTGTGCAGATACAGACCTCGCTCGCGCTCTTCCAGCGCATCTTCGAATACCTCGACCTCCCCATAGACATCACCGAGCCGGACAACCCCGTCCACCTCGACCGGGTCAAGGGCGAGATCCGCTTCGAGGACGTCGAATTCCGCTACGACGGCAAGAGCGGCCCGATCCTCGACGGCATCGACATCACCGTCCCCGCGGGCGGCAGCCTCGCCGTGGTCGGCCCGACCGGTTCGGGAAAGTCCACGCTGAGTTATCTGGTGCCGCGGCTGTACGACGTCACCGGCGGGCGGGTCACCCTCGACGGGGTCGATGTCCGCGACCTCGACTTCGACACGCTCGCGCGAGCGATCGGCGTCGTCTCCCAGGAGACGTACCTCTTCCATGCCTCGGTCGCCGACAACCTGCGCTTCGCCAAGCCGGACGCCACCGACGAGGAGCTGCGGACGGCGGCGCGCGCCGCGCAGATCCACGACCACATCGCGTCCCTGCCCGACGGGTACGACACGGTCGTCGGCGAGCGCGGCCACCGGTTCTCCGGCGGCGAGAAGCAGCGCCTCGCCATCGCCCGCACCATCCTGCGCGACCCGCCGGTGCTCATCCTCGACGAGGCGACCAGCGCCCTGGACACCCGTACGGAGCAAGCCGTCCAGGAGGCCATCGACGCGCTGTCGGCCAACCGGACCACGCTCACCATCGCGCACCGGCTGTCCACCATTCGTGGCGCCGACCAGATCATGGTCCTCGACTCCGGTCACGCGGTTGAACGGGGAACGCACGAGGAGCTGTTGGAGCAGGGTGGGCGGTACGCCGCCCTCGTCCACCGGGACGCCCAATTGGAGCCGACAAGATAAAGATATGTCGGGTTTATCCGCATTAGCGGGTTACCGTGCCCGCATGCAGATGAACACTCCGCCACGGAGCACCTTTCGACTGACGCGCCGGGGCCGGGGCGCCCTCATCGCGACCGGAGCCGTCGTGGCGGCCACCGCTGTGGCGGTGCCGCTGCTGAGTATGGGAGGCGAGGAAGCGCCGCCCGCGGCTCTCGTGATCCCGGAGGGCTGGCGCGCCGGCCAGATCTACGGCGCCGTGGACAAGATTCTCCGGGTGCCCCCGGGCACCGCGAAGAAGTCCCTGGGCAAGGCCAACCTGAAGCTGCCGAACGACGCGGAGGGCAACCCCGAGGGATACCTCTTCCCGGCGACGTATCCGATCGACAAGAAGGCGACTCCGGAGTCACTGCTGTCCTTCATGGTCAGCACCGCGAACCAGAAGTTCAACAAGGCCCCCATCGCGGCCGGGGCCCAGCGCAACTCGATGAACGTCTACCAGGCCGTCACCATCGCGAGCATCGTCCAGGCCGAGGCGGCGACCAAGGAGGACATGGGGAAGGTGGCCCGGGTCATCTTCAACCGGCTGGAGAGGGGCATGCCGCTCCAGATGGACTCCACCATCAACTACGCGCTGAACCGTTCCACCCTCAACACGAGCCAGAACGACACGCGGCTCAACAGCCCTTACAACTCGTACCAGCGCATGGGCCTGCCGCCCACCCCGATCGCCAACCCCGGCGAGGAGGCGATGCGCGCGGCGATCTCCCCGACGCCGGGCGGCTGGCTGTACTTCGTCACGGTCAAGCCGGGCGACACCCGCTTCACGGTCAGCTACGAGGACCACCTGAAGAACGTCGCCGAGTTCAACCAGAACCGGAAGGCCGCCTCCCCGAGTCCCCGCCGCTGAGCCGTCGTGCGGGGCATCACGCGGCGACCGGTGCCCCCGCCAGCAGCCGCCTGATGTCCCGGACCGCGGCGCGCCCGGCCCGGTTGGCGCCGATGGTGCTGGCCGAGGGGCCGTACCCGACGAGATGGACGCGCGGGTCGGCGACCGCGCGCGTCCCCTCGACCCGGATGCCGCCGCCGGGCTCGCGCAGTCGCAGGGGCGCCAGATGGTCGATGGCGGCCCGGAAGCCGGTCGCCCAGAGGATGACGTCGGCGTCCACGTGACGCCCGTCGTCCCACGCGACACCGTCCGGTGTGATCCGGTCGAACATCGGCTGCCGGTCCATGACCCCGTCGTGCAGAGCCTGCCGGATCGCGTCGTTCAGCGGCAGTCCAGTCACCGAGACGACGCTCTTCGGCGGCAGCCCCTGACGGACCCGCTCCTCGACCAGCGCCACCGCCTCCCGGCCGAACTCCTCGTTGAAGGGCCCCTCACGGAAGACGGGCGGCCGACGCGTCACCCAGGTGGTGCCGGCCGCGTACGGGGTGATCTCCATCAGATGCTGGGTGGCGGACGCGCCGCCGCCCACGACGACCACCCGCAGTCCGGCGAACTCCCGGGGACCGGGGTACTGGGCCGTGTGCAACTGCCGCCCGCGGAAGGTCTCCTGACCGCGGTAGCGCGGCCAGAACGGCCGGTCCCAGGTACCCGTGGCATTGATCAGCGCGCGCGTCGACCAAGTCGTGGCCGGGCTCTCCACGAGCAGCCGTCCCGACGACCCCTCGCGCACCGCGTGTACGTCGACCGGGCGGCGCACCCGCAACTCGAACTCGCGCTCGTACGCTTCGAAGTACTCCGCGATGACCTCGGCCGAGGGGCGCGCCGGGTCCGCGTCCGTCAGTTCCATGCCGGGCAGGGAGTGCATCCCGTGCACCTTGCCGTACGTCAGCGACGGCCAGCGGAACTGCCAGGCACCGCCGGGACGCGGCGCGTGATCGAGGACGACGAAGTCCCGCCCGGGTTCGAAGCCGGTGCGGCGCAGGTGGTAGGCGCTGGACAGGCCTGCCTGCCCGGCGCCGATCACCACTACGTCGACCTCGGCGGCCCCACCCGCGCCGACCTCGCGTTCTTGCATCCCGGTGTTGTTCACGCTTCTACCAACCTGAGCGAGGTCCCGGATCTTCCCGGACGCCAGGTCGTGGCCGCGCCGCTTCGCATGGGTGAGGATTGAGGCATGCCCGATGCCTTCACCACCCGAGTCCTGAACGTCACCACCGGTTCCTCGGAGACGATCGTCGACCTCACCCGTGACTGCGAGGCCTTCCTGAGGGAGGCGGCGGCCGGCCGCGACGGCCTCCTGAATGTCTTCGTGCCCCACGCGACCGCCGGCGTCGCGATCATCGAGACCGGCGCCGGCAGCGACGACGACCTGCTCACCGCCCTGCACGCCCTGCTCCCCGCGGACGACCGCTGGCAGCACCACCACGGCAGCCCCGGCCACGGCCGTGACCACGTGCTCCCCGCCCTCGTCCCGCCCCACGCGACGCTGCCGGTGCTGGGCGGGCGGCTGGAGCTGGGGACCTGGCAGTCGGTGTGCCTGGTGGACACCAACGTCTCCAACACCGACCGACATGTGCGGCTGAGCTTCCTGGGGTAGCCGTATCGGACCACGAGAACCGTTCGACCGTCACCGGGTCGTCGGGACCACCGGCAGGAGAGCCCGGTCGGGCAGTACACGCGGAACGCGTTCCAGGACGCCGCCGGCGAAGACGTCGTACAGCGGCAGGGTCTCCAGGTGCACGTATCCGATGTGGCAGTCGCACTCGGTCAGGGGGCAGGGGCGCGGGGCGAGGGCGGCTCGGTAGGAACCGTCGTACAGGCTGCCCAGTTCGCTCCGCACGAAGTGACAGCGGCGCACCGTTCCGTCGCCGTCCACCGAGATGACGGACTCGCCTGTACGGCAGGGCAGACCGGCCGAGCGGTGCGGGTGGCGGCTGAAGGGGAAGAGCGGGTCGAGCGCGGTCCACTCGGCGGCCTGCTCGTCCGTGTAGGTGTGGCCTTCCGCGGCGTTCACCCACAGGTACACCTGCTCCGGGAGTTCCGCGCGCAGTTTCAGCGCGGGCTCCAGGTGGTCGGGCAGGCCGACGACGCCGACACTGAAGCGGACGCCCAGGGCGGTGAGTTGGCGTGTCTTGTCGAGGAACCGTTCGTGTGGTGTCTGCCCGGGGTGGTATGTGCACCACAGGGCCACCGTGTCCCGGTCCGCCTCCTCGAGCCAGTCGGTGCGGCAGCTCAGATTCGTCTGGATCGCGACGCGCTGGACGTGCGGCCGGTGGGAGAGCTCCACGAGGGCGCGGCGGTACCAGGAGCGGACCAGGCCTTCGCCCCACGGGGTGAAGAGCACGGACAGCCGGTCCTCGTGCTGCTCGCCCGCCCACGTGGTGAAGCGTTCCAGCGCGGCGCGGTCGGTGCGCAGTTCGGCGGTGGTGTCGCGGCGCTTGGCGAAAGGACAGTACGGACAGTCGTAGTCGCAGGAGGCGAGCTGGCCGCGGTACAGGATCGTCAGGTCCACTGCGGTCTCACTTCAACTCGTAGGCGGCCATGGCGTCCCGCACGGCCGGGGAGAAGAACTCGGGGCCGATCGCGTCCGAATGGGCGAGTCCCTCCGGGGAGAGGCGCAGCTCGTCGTCGCCCGTGAGCGTGAGCCATCCCCGTGCGGCGAGTGTGTCCAGTTCACGGCGGAAGTCGTCCCGGGGGGCGGAGCCGAAGCGCAGCCGGTAGTCCGCCACGGGCAGTCCCTCCGCCTGGAGCAGGGACTGAAGCAGGTGTCGGCGTCGTGCCTCGTCCTCGTCGACGCGGCGGCCGTGCGGGATCTGGGAGAAGTCCTCGGCGGCGGTGTAGTCGTCGATGATGCCGCGGATCTCCCGCATCGACACGGCGTAGTCGAAGGAGTAGTGCAGCGTCGAGGTGTACGAACGGGCTCCGCAGCCGAGGCCGATCATGCCGTCGGTCTGGCAGGCGTAGTCGTCCGGTCCCTGGGGTGGCGCGTCCGCGCGCCGGAACATGCGCATCGACACCTGCTCGTAGCCGTGGGCGAGCAGGTGGTCGCGGCCCTCCCGGTACCGGCGCAGGCGCTCCTCGTCCCAATCCCGGTCGGCCGCGTGCGGGTCGGTGTGCCGGCCGAGGCCGGTGAGGGGGCGGATGTAGAGGGGGTAGAGGTAGATCTCCTCGGGTTGCCAGGCCAGGGCCGCGTCCAGGGAGTAGCGCCAACTGGCCGCCGTCTGACCGTCGATGCCGTAGATCAGGTCGATGTTGAGGACGGGGACGCCCGCCTCGCGGATCCGTCCGAGCGCCGTCTCGACGTCGGAGCGCCGCTGCGGCCGAACGGCGGCGCGGGACTCCTCCTCCACGAAGGTCTGCACTCCCAGGCTGAGGCGGGTGGTGCCACGCGCGACCAGTACGGCGAGCCGGTCGGCCGTGGCGGTGGCGGGCGAGGCCTCGACGGACAGGGGGATCGCGCGGAGATCGGCTCCCATCTCCCGCTCGGCGATGTCACACAGCCGTTCCAGTTCGCCGGCCTCCAGGAACGTGGGAGTGCCACCGCCGAACGCGGCGTTGGCGAACCGCGGGGCCTCCTCGTCGCCGAGGGCCTCGCGCACCGCGGCGGCCTGGCGCCGCACCGCGTCCAGGTAGCGTCCCGTCAGGTCGTCGGGCGCCCCGATCCGGGTGAACAGGTTGCAGAACCCGCAGCGGACCTCGCAGAACGGTATGTGCACGTACAGGGAGAGCGACCGCCGGGACTCGCCCGCCCACAGGTTTTTGAGCGCGGGGCGTGGGGTGAGGGGGCGGTAGGCGGTTTTGTGCGGGTAGGCGTAGGTGTAGCTCTGGTAGGGGCGCGGTGTATCGGTCGGGGTGGCCACGGGTGCGAGGGTCATGCGGTCGGCTCCAGGAAGAAATGGCTGTAGGGCACGGTCCACACGCAGTCGTGGCCGAGGCGGTGGCCGGTGTAGCCGTCGTCTCCGTAGGCGGTGCCGTGGTCGGAGCAGACGATGGCGAAACAGCGGCGCCGCGAACTCATGGCGGCGAACAGCCGTCCGACATGGCGGTCGACGTACTCAAGGGCAGCGGCGTGGGTGTCCCGGCTGTCGCCGGTCTCCCGCGTCGCGCCGGGCAGGTGGAACCAGTTCGGCTGGTGGAGCGCCGAGGCATTGACGAACAGGAACAGCCGCTGCTGCCGCGGAAGTTCGGCCACTGCCTTCTCCGCCCGCGTGACCTGGTCCTCGAACGAGGTCGGCGAGGCCACCGAGAACTCCGGTTCCCAGTGGCTCTCCTGGAAGAGTCCGGGCAGTACGTCGCCCAGCGCGCCCTGCTTGTTGAAGAAGCCGACACCGCCGACGCACACCGTGCGATAGCCGCGGGCGGCGAGGCCGGACACCAGATCCGGGGTGTCGAAGACGAACGTGCGCTCGGCTGTCGTCTCGCTGCCCGCGAACCGTGCCGCGAACAACCGCGGATGCGGTCCCGGCGACGCCGGTGTGGGGAGGAATCCCGCGAACATCGCCTGGTGCGAGGCGTAGGTGAAGTTACCCGGCGCGTGCCGCCGCTCCCAGGTGCCTCCGGGCAGGTGTGCGGCGAGGTTCGGAAGGCGGCCGGCGGCGGCGAGTTCGACGGCCACGTCGTAGCGCAGGGTGTCGAGCGTGAGCAGGAGCAGGTCGTCGCGGCCCACCACCTCGTTCATGTTCGGTGTGTCGGCCGGACCGGGAGTGGGAGCTGTCGCGTGCGACGTGCGGGCGGGATCAGGAGTGGGCATGCGCTGTCCTCGGTGGTGCGTCGAACGGGGGAGCAAGGCGTACGCCGGACAGGGATCGGACCGCCGCGACCTGCGTCGCGTACGTGTCCAGGCCCTCGGCACCACTGCCCGGCAGACCGGTCAGGCGGGGAAGCAGATCACCGAAGGCGTTGACCTCCCCGACGGCGTACCGGCGCCAGCCGATGGCGGGCAGCAGATCGACGCCCACACACAGGGTGTCGGGGAAGCACGCGGCGGCCTGTTCGCTGATGCCGAGAGCGTGTGCCCACCGGTCACCGGCCAGTGTGCGCACGGCCGAGAGATCGCCGCGGGTCCCGCCCAGATGAAGGTTGGTCAGGGGAGAGCGGCTGGTGCGGACCACGACGTGTGTCGCACGCCCCGCCACGACCACGACACGCAGATCCGCGGACCTGTCGCCGAGCGAGGCCTTCGGCAGCCAGCGCTCGATGTGCAGTCCGTCCGGCGCGAGCGTGTCCACGATCGCGGCGATCTCCGCCTCGTCCGAATAGCGGCGGACGCGCAGGGAGTTGTGGAGACTGCCGTCCGCCGTGCGCTCCACCGAGGTGGTGGCCCGGACCCGGCCGGTGGCGGACGTCTCGACGGCGAGTACTCCCGAGGCGGACGAACCGTGAGCGAGCTTGACGAAGGCGCGCCGCAGGCCGGCCTCCTCCATGAGACGCCGCACATCGCTCCAGCCTTCCACGGGCCGCGCAGCACCGGAGGTGGGGGACTGGGGCACCGGCACGCCCGCGGCGTCGAGGCGGGCGTGGCACAGCCGCTTGTCGAAGAGCACAGCCAGATCCGCCGGGTCGTCGAGGCGCCGGCCGCCGCGCAGCGAACGCACGCCGTCCAGGAACCCCGCGTACCAGCGGGCGGAACCTTCGACCCGGGTCGGCCCGTCGGCGCCGCGCAGCAGACGGTCCACGTCGGCGTTCTCGCCGGGTGAGTCCAGCCGGACCACCTCGTCGTCGGCGAAGTCGTGTCCACCGTCCCGCAGCACGTCGCTCCACTCGACGACCCGAGGCGTGCCGCAGCCCGCCTCCTCGGCCGCAACCGCGAACAGGTGTACCCGGCGGTTCTCCCCGTTGGCGACGACCGCCCACTTCACCGGCGTGCCCTGTGGCCGCATCTCGCCCATCGCCCCTCCTTGTCCCCCGTCGTGGCGGTCGGTTCTACTCGCCCACCGCGACGAAACGCCAGACGGTCCCGTCCTCCTCCTCGTCGGACTCCGCGTCGTCCTGGTCGGCGTCCACCTGCACGCCGGCAGGCTCCAGAGTCTCCAGGAGACGGGTGCGCAGCGCGGAGCTGAGGTAGTTGTGGTGCAGGTCGAGCTTCTTGAGGTGTGTCAGCGGCTGGCCCGACAGCAGGGCTGTGGCGCCGTCGTCCGTGAGTACGCCCATGGAGACGTCGAGGGCCTCCAGACGCGCCACGACGGGGGCCGAGGCCAGCGACCTGCACACGTCGTCCTGGATCTCGCTGTTGCGCAGCCCCAGTCGGAGCAGGCTGGGCAGCCGGTCACCCGAGAAGAACGGCTCCAGATCGGAGACATCGGCGTCGCCTCCGTACTCGGAGGTGCCCAGCCACAGGTCGAGCGCCACCAGGGCGGGCAGATCACTGCCCGCGATACCGCGCACCGCCGCGACGGGCAGACCGCCGGTCTCGACCGTCAGACTGCGCAGCCGCTCGTGCCGGACGGCGGGGAAGACCAGCTGATTGCCACCACGGACGCCGAACTCCTCAAGAGCGGGGAAGGCCTGGAGGAGCGGCGACACATCGCCCTGGACGATCCAGGAGATCTCACACTCCTCCATCACGATGTCGGCGAGGAAAAGGCCGCGCAACGAGGGCAGTTGGTCACGCGCGGCCACCAGGGCCTCGATCACCGCGTCCGGGGCCGTTTCGTACACGTCGCTCCACGCGCCGACGATCAGTGCCCGCACCTCCTTGGTGTCCACGGCCGCCAGGAAGCGCGCGAACGCGTCCTGCCACACTTCCTGGCTGTCGTAGGAGTCCACGGCGATGCGCCAGGCCACGGTCTCGGGCGCGGGAAGCGATGTCGTCCCGGTCGACGTGTCACCGGCATCCGGGAAAGTGAAGGCCGGCAGGCCGTGGAACTCCTTGAGGTGGCTCCCGATGGTCATGCGCGCCCGCTCCTTCGTACTGCTGCCGGTGGTCGACGATCGTGATGGGTCCGGCCCCGCGGACCGCATCCAGGTAAAGGAGTTCTACCAAGCCCCACTGACATCGCGACGGACAGGGGCGCCAATAGGGCGCGGAGGAGAGGGGAGAAGCCGATTGTCAGTGGTCGCCTCTACGGTTTTTCCCACGGCACACCTCGTGCCGCGACGGGAGGGAGACCCATGTTCCGCCAAGGAGACGTGCTGATCGTGCCGTTGGACGAGGGAGCGGTGCCGGACCACGCGCTCGACGCGCTGTCCGAGCCGCGGGACGGACGCGGACGGCTCGTGCTGGCCCTCGGTGAGGTCACCGGGCACGCGCATGCCGTGGTCGGTCCAGGACGGCTGATCCGGGAAGCCGGAGTGTTCGGCCCGATGCTGCTGCACGTTCCCGACGGCGCGCGGGTCGTCCACGAGGAGCACGGGGCGATCTCGCTGCACAAGGGCTGGTACCGGGTGATCCGTCAGCGGGAGTACGTGCCGGGCTCGGTACGGATCGTCGCCGACTGACACTTCCGGCGGCGGTCCACCCGCCGATGCGAAGCGGTTCATGAGGGAGCGGGACGGCATTCCCCCCCGGCAGGAGTGAGGGGACCGGCAGTGCCACACAGGGCGTTCGGAGAGGAACAGCGAGATGGAACAGAGCAGTTGGCGTGTCACGGCGACGCGGACCGGAGCGGGCGACCGGGCGGCGGCCGAGGAGGGCGTCCGGCGCGCCTACCGGCAGGCAGGGCTTGACGCACCGGCCCGCATCGTGTGGACGCGCTCGCCCCACGAGGCCGTGCGCATGCTGATGGGGGCCGCACCCGGCAGTGCCGCGGGACTCGGAGACACCGGTCACAGTGTCCGCGAGGCTGTTGTCGGCCGGAACTGGGCAGCGGAACGCGAGCGCGCGCACCAGCGGCTCGGACCCGCGGGATGGAGCGGTCACTGGCGGGCCACGGGGGAGGCTCTGTGGGAGTCGACCCGCACGTTGACCGAGCGGGTGCGGACGGCGATCGTCGAGGACCTCGCCACCGACCGGCACGAGGAGAGCCGGATCCGGCTGCTGCTTCTGGACGCGACGCTGGGCCAGCACGACGCGGCGTGGCTGAGCGCGTTCGACCCCGACGACGCGAGCCCTCTGGCCGGAATCGCGGCGGTGGCCCGCCACTCGGGCTGGTGGTGGCCCTACGAGAAAGTGGCGGTCATCAGCGAACGGCCGCTGAGTCTGCACCGCGACGAGGCCGGACGCCTGGACAGGGGAGACGGCCCGGCACTGCGCTACGCGGACGGCTTCGAGCTCTACGCGTGGCGCGGGATGCCCGTCCCGAGCACCTTCCTCGCCGAACTCGACGCGCTGACACCCGAGCGGATCCGCGGCGAGGAGAACGCCGAACTGCGCCGCGTCATGCTGGAGTTCTACGGCTACGACCGTTATCTGGAGGAGTCGGGCGCGGTTCCGGTGCACCGCGACGAGACGGGCGTCCTGTGGCGGGTCGCACTCGTCGGCGACGAGGACGTGGTGATGGTGGAGGTCGTCAACTCCACACCGGAGCCCGATGGCACGAGCCGCACCTACTGGCTGCGCGTCCCGCCCACGACCCGCACGGCCCGTGAGGGAGTGGCGTGGACGTTCGGACTCGCTGCCGAGACGTATGAGCCTGCTCAGCAGACATGAAGGCGCGTGGCGGGTGACATGCCGCGCGCGTCCGCGGGATCACATGCGCGGTTGAGTCAGCCGCTTCGCCGCGGCCGGATCGCCCGCGTCGGCGCGAGCCCGCAACTCCGCGAGCGCGGCCTCATCACCCCGCTCGGCCAGCAGTCCGGCCAACTCCTCCGCCTCTATGAAGGCCCAGTCCTCGGGATCGTCCTCGCACTCCAAACGGTCAAGGGCATCCAGCGTGTCCAAGTACTCCGCGTGGAGACCGGCCGGGTTCTGCCACACCACGTCCGAAAACGTCCACACCGTCACCGCGTCTGCCAAATCGCCACGTTCGGCGAGCAGTTCAGCCAGTCGCTTTGTGGTGGGCGAGTCGGCGCCGTAGGTCCGGGCCCACAACTCCAGGGCGCCTTCCTGATCACCGCGCTTGGCCAGCAGCTCTCCCAACCGCCCTGCCGCGTTCCTGTCCCCGGCGTCAGCCCGAGCCCGCAGCTCCGCGATCTGATCCTGGTTCGGCCCATCGCCGCCCGATCGAATGTCCACTACCGGTCACACCTCATCCGCGAGTCCAAGGAGCGCTGGCAACGGCACAGCCGTTCCCATGAGCGTAGACACACCTCGGGGCCAAGGCGAGTGTCAAAACGGACCGCCCAAAGCCTTGTCCCGACCGGTGAGTCGGACGAGTCGTCTGTAGCAACACGGGGCGGAGCCGGCATTACGCTCCGGCCGACCGCCGGCGCCGCAGTTGGTGCGACCTCCAGGGGCCTCGCCGCAGCGTGCAGGGCCACCCGTACGAGTGGCAACCGGCGACACCCGCAACCCCACGGCCCACACAGGTGTCGTACCCCCCACATCCACACCTGAGTTACCGGGGGACCCATGAACACCCGTACCGCCGTCGCACTCGCCGCCACCGCACTCCTCACGCTCGCGGCATGCGAGGCCGAGGACACCACCACCCAGACGCAGGCGCCGACGACCAGCCAGGAAAGCACCCCTCCCAAGGATCCCGCGCCCGCCGCCAGCGCCCCCGCCGCCACCCCGAGCGTCGATGAGGAGACCCCCGCCGCGGAACAAGAGACCGCGACGCTCCCCGACATGACGGGCAAGGTCCTCCAGACCGCCCAGGACGAAGCCCAGGCCCTTGGCTTCTACAGCCTCACCTCGTCCGACGCCACCGGCGCGGGCCGCTTCCAGGTTCTCGACCGCAACTGGCAGGTCTGCTCCCAGAACCCGGAGCCGGGCGAACACCCCGTCGACACGACCATCGACTTCGCCACGGTCAAACTGACCGAATCCTGCTGACGAACCCCGCACCGACAGCGGGCGGCCCGGCGAAGGCCGACCACTCAGAAGGCGTACCTGACGCGTAGCCACGCCGCGTGCGTTGCGAGGAGTTGCCGCATTCGCGTCAGAGAGCGCTGCTTGGTCGTCAGGTCGTAGCGGACGTTGAGGGCTCCGTTCTGGGAGCGCTTCGTCTCCTGGACGTCGGGTTGCCACAGCACGTCCTCGGCGCGGGGATGCCAGCCCAGGTTGACTTCGTGGAGCAACTGGTTGTGGGTCAGCATGATGATCTCGGCCGCTGCCTGCTCCTTCACCCGGGCGGGCAGGACGTCGTCGAGGTGGATGAGCAGGTCGGCCCAGTCCCGCTGCCACCCCGGGCGCAGCACGACGGGGGAGAGGTTGAAGTGGACCTCGTATCCCGCGTCGAGAAAGTCCGCGGCTGCCGCGATCCGCTCGGCGATCGGGGTGGTGCGGATGTCCAGCAGTCGGGCGTCGGTGGCCGGCATGAGGGAGAAGCGCACTCGGGTCCGCCCCTGCGGGTCCAGTGCGAGCAGGTCGGGATTGACGAACTTGGTCGCGAAGGAAGCCTTCGCCGTCGGCAGGCCGCGGAACGCGGCGATGAGATCTGCCGTGTTGTCGCAGACCAGGGCGTCGACGGAGCAGTCGCCGTTCTCGCCGATGTCGTAGACCCATGCCTGCGGATCGCACTGGTTGGGTTCGGTCTTGGGTCCCTGGGCCCGTACGTGACGCCGGACATGGGCCGTGATGGCTTCGATGTTGGTGAACAGCGTGATGGGGTTGGCGTAGCCCTTGCGCCGCGGGACGTAGCAGTAGGCGCAGGCCATCGCGCAGCCGTTGGAGGGGCCCGGGGCGATCCAGTCGGCCGACCTGCCGTTGGGGCGCGTCGTGAGCGTGTGCTTGACCCCGAGGACGAGCGTCTCGGTCTTGACGCGGACCCACCGGGCGATGTTGCCGTCGTTGCCGTGGAGGGAGGGGATGCGCCAGTGGCCGGCGACCTCGGTCACGCGTACTCCCGGCAGCCGGGCCATGATCTGCCTTCCGCGCGGGGAGTTGAGGGCTTCCGGCTCGGCGTAGACCTCCCGCACGTCGAGCATCCGACGCGCCTGTGGGCTGTCCCGGAACGCCCCTGCCTGTGCGGGCGCCGGCGCGGTGTCCGACCACTCGAAAAGCGCCTGCTGCTCAGGCTCTCCCGAGGCAGATCCTGCCGCCGCCTCATCCACGCGCTGTTCCTTTCGCCACCGAGGTCTCGGTCCCGGCGGTCGGGCTCCCGCTCAAGCATTCCCAGAAGGTGTCGCTACTGATTCCTGTGTCGTCCCGACAGAGTAGAACTGTCACCGGCGAGGACATCCGACATCCGGGTGAGAGTCGGGCGACCGTCGTGGGTTCCCGGGTGACCACGAGCGGTGGAGGTGTTCCCGCCTCCGTCTGGGATGCTGGCGCGGTGACGACCACACCGCGGATACCCGAGCCCGTCACCCCGGACCCGCCGATGGTCCTGAAGTGGCCGCTGCTCACCCAGCAGTGGCTGGATCTCGCCTTCGTCCACTGGGCGGTCGACCCGGACGACATCGCCGGACTGCTGCCGGACGGAACCGTCCCCGACACGCTCGACGGGGTGAGCTACGTGGGCCTGGTCGCCTTCCGGATGCACCGGGTGGGCTGGCTGTGGTCGCCCGGGGTGCCGTATCTGGGCACGTTCCCGGAGACGAACGTGCGCCTGTACTCGGTGGACGCCCATGGACGGCGCGGCGTGGTCTTCCGGTCGATGGACGCCTCCCGGCTCGTGCCCGTGCTGATGGGACGGCTCGGCTTCCGGCTGCCGTACGTGTGGTCCCGTATGGCCGTCCGTACCGACGACGACCTCGTCACCTACACCAGTTCGAGGCGCTGGCCGGGGTCCCACGGCGCGTACAGCCGAGTCGTCCTGCGCAAAGGTGAACGCGTCGTGGAACCAACCCAGTTGGAGCACTTCCTGACGGCGCGATGGGGGATGCACAACGCGTTCCTCGGCGACGTCGGATACCTTCCGAACCACCATCCGCGCTGGCCGCTGCACCGTGCGGAGCTGATCACGTGCGAGGAGAACCTCGTCGCGGCCGCCGGAGTGCCGGTACCGCTGGGCGAGCCGGTGAGCGTGCTGTACTCGCCGGGAGTGCCGGTCCGGCTCGGACGTCCCGCCCGGCCCGGTGGCATCCCGACCCCCTGAGCCTCGGCGGACCGAGCGGCAGCCTCGGCGGACCGTGCGGCAGCCTCGCTGGACCGTCCGGCCGAGCGGACCGGTCAGGATTCGAGAAGCGCCGGTCAGCGTGCCGGAGCTAGCGTGAAGGTTATGGACAGCGCGATTCACGACAGCTGCCTCGCGTACGACGGCCCGGACGCGTTCCCGGTCTTCCGGCGCGGCACCCGCGGCCCCCGGCACGTCGATCGCCGGGCGCCGGTCCCGGCGTACCGACGACGAACCCCGGACCGACGCCGGCGACGGTGACCGAGGGGCTCCGAGTTTCCCGTTCGTCTTCGAACCCGACCGTCCCACCGGGTCGATGTGACCCACGGCTTCAGGAGTGACCATGACCAGTTCTTCCACGCAGGGAATCAAGACCGTGCTGCACCCCGTGTCCGACCTGGCGAAGGCCAAGGCGGTGTACGCGGCACTGCTGGGCGTCGAGCCGACGGCCGACGAGTCCTACTACGTCGGCTTCGAGGTCGAGGGCCAGCACATCGGGCTCGTGCCGAAGGGGGGACCGCAGGACATGACCTCACCCGTGGCCTACTGGCAGGTGCCGGACATCAAGGCGAAGCTGGCCGAGGTCACCGCGGCGGGTGCCACCGTGAAGGAGCCCGCGCACGACGTCGGTGGCGGTCGTCTGGTGGCCGCCGTCGTCGACCTCGACGGCAACGTCCTCGGGCTGCTCCAGGACCAATGAGCGCCGCCCCCGCCTCCGCTCCCGTGCCCGGCGTCGGCGTCTGCGTGGCACCGGGCATCGCGGTGCGGTGATGCGTACACTCGTTCGATCTGCGTGTGCCGGTCACGCCGCTGACCGGTGCGCCGGCCACCGCATCGACCGGTGCGTCTGCCGCGCCGCTGATCGAACGGGCGGCGGACCATTGCCGCTACCGCGCCCGTAAATGTAGAACCAGACGTACTTCTCGAAGCCGACCGGAGACGAGCCGGGCGACGCCGACGGAGACCGCGCAGGCGGCCCCGCCCGACAGATGGAGACACCACGACCATGGCCACGAGGACGGACACGCAGTCGCCTGCGCCGCACACCGCTGCCGACAGCCACGACCTGATCCGCGTGCACGGCGCGCGCGAGAACAATCTCAAGGACGTCAGCATCGAGATCCCGAAGCGCAGGCTGACGGTGTTCACGGGCGTCTCCGGCTCGGGCAAGAGCTCGCTGGTCTTCAACACGATCGCCGCGGAGTCGCAGCGGCTGATCAACGAGACGTACAGCACCTTCGTACAGGGCTTCATGCCGACGCTGGCGCGGCCCGAGGTCGACGTCCTCGACGGGCTGACCACCGTGATCACCGTCGACCAGCAGCGGATGGGCGCCGACCCGCGCTCCACGGTCGGCACCGCCACCGACGCCAACGCGATGCTGCGCATCCTCTTCAGCCGGCTCGGGAAGCCGAGCATCGGTCCGCCCAGCGCGTACTCCTTCAACACGGCCTCGGTCCGGGCGAGCGGCGCGATCACCGTCGAGCGCGGCAACAAGACCAAGGCGCAGAAGGCGACCTTCAACCGCACCGGCGGTATGTGTACGCGCTGCGAGGGCCGCGGCTCGGTTTCCGACATCGATCTCAGCCAGCTCTACGACGACTCCAAGTCGCTCGCCGATGGCGCGTTCACCATTCCCGGCTGGAAGTCGGACAGCCAGTGGACCGTGCAGGTGTACGCCCAGTCCGGCTTCGTCGACCCGCAGAAGCCGATCCGCGAGTACACCGAGAAGGAGCTCCAGGACTTCCTCTACGGGGAGCCGGTCAAGGTCAAGGTCAACGGCGTCAACCTCACCTACGAGGGGCTGATCCCCAAGATCCAGAAGTCGTTCCTGTCCAAGGACAAGGAGGCGCTGCAGCCGCACATCAGGGCGTTCGTGGAGCGCGCGGTCACGTTCACCACCTGCCCCGAGTGCGAAGGCACCCGGCTCAGCGAGGGCGCCCGCTCCTCGAAGATCAAGCGGATCAGCATCGCCGACGCCTGTGCGATGGAGATCAGGGACCTGGCCGAATGGGTCCGCGGCCTCAAGGAGCCCTCGGTGGCACCGCTGCTCAGCGCGCTCCAGCAGACCCTCGACTCGTTCGTGGAGATCGGCCTCGGATACCTCGCGCTCGACCGGCCGTCGGGCACGCTGTCGGGCGGCGAGGCGCAGCGCGTCAAGATGATCCGCCACCTCGGCTCGGCGCTCACCGACATCACCTATGTCTTCGACGAGCCCACCATCGGGCTGCACCCGCACGACATCCAGCGGATGAACGACCTGCTGCTGCGGCTGCGGGACAAGGGCAACACGGTGCTCGTCGTGGAGCACAAGCCGGAGACCATCGTGATCGCCGACCATGTGGTCGACCTGGGTCCCGGCGCCGGTACGGCGGGCGGCACCGTCTGCTTCGAGGGCACCGTCGAGGGGCTGCGGACCGGCGGCACCATCACCGGCCGCCATTTCGACGACAGGGCAGCGGTCAAGGAGTCCGTGCGCAAGCCCACTGGGGCGCTGGAGATCCGGGGCGCCTCGACGCACAACCTGAAGGGAGTCGACGTCGACGTCCCGCTCGGGGTGCTGACGGTCGTCACGGGTGTGGCCGGATCCGGCAAGAGTTCGCTGGTGCGCGGGTCGATCCCGGCAGGTGAGAACGTGGTGTCGGTCGACCAGGGCGCGATCCGCGGCTCCAGGCGGAGCAACCCGGCGACGTACACCGGACTCCTCGAACCGATCCGCAAGGCGTTCGCCAAGGCCAACGGCGTCAAGCCGGCCCTGTTCAGCGCCAACTCCGAGGGCGCCTGCCCCACCTGCAACGGCGCCGGCGTGATCTACACCGATCTGGCGATCATGGCCGGCGTGGCCACCACCTGCGAGGACTGCGAGGGGAAGCGGTTCGACGCCTCGGTCCTCGAGTACCACCTCGGCGGCCGTGACATCAGCGAGGTGCTGGCGATGTCGGTGACCGAGGCCGAGGAGTTCTTCGGCACCGGTGACGCCCGCACCCCGGCCGCGCACACCGTCCTCGGCCGGCTCGCCGACGTCGGGCTCGGCTACCTCAGCCTCGGGCAGCCGCTCACCACGCTGTCCGGCGGCGAGCGGCAGCGGCTCAAGCTGGCGACCCACATGGCGGAGAAGGGCGGCATCTACGTTCTCGACGAGCCGACCGCCGGCCTCCACCTCGCCGACGTCGAGCAACTCCTCGGCCTGCTCGACCGGCTCGTCGACTCCGGCAAGTCGGTCATCGTCGTCGAGCACCACCAGGCGGTCATGGCGCACGCCGACTGGATCATCGACCTCGGCCCGGGCGCGGGTCACGACGGCGGCAGAATCGTCTTCGAGGGCACCCCCGCCGACCTTGTCGCCGACCGCTCCACCCTCACCGGCGAGCACCTGGCGGCGTACGTCGGCTCCTGACCGAATCCGCGTACGGAGCGGTTGTTAGCCTTGGCCGTGATCGGTTACCCCCTTCCCGGCCAAGGCTCGTCATGAGCGTCCTCGACCCCTTTCCGCTCGGTGCCGCGACCTCGCTCACCGAACTCGCCCAGGACCCGCATCGGCGACTGGCGCTGCTTCGTGAGCACGAGCCCGTCTCCTGGCTGCCCGAGCTGGACGGCTGGCTGGTGACCCGGCGCGACCTCGCGCTCAGCGTGATGCGGGACGCCACGACGTTCACCGTCGACGACCCCCGGTTCTCCACCGCCCAGGTCGTCGGCCCGAGCATGCTCTCGCTGGACGGCGCCCGACACGCCCGCCACCGTGAGCCCTTCACCGCTCCGTTCCGCCCCCGGGAAGTGCGCGAGGGCTTCGCCTCGTTCATCGAGCGGGAGACGGACCGGCTCATCACCGCGCTGGAACCCGCGGGCGCCGTCGAACTGCGGCGCGCCTTCGCGGGACCGCTCGCCGTCGCTGTCGTGACCGAGGCACTCGGGCTGGTCGGCACGACGGCGGCCACCGTCCTCGCCTGGTACGACTCCATCGTGCGCGCGGTCTCGGACATCACCGCCGGACACCAGGCGGCGCCCACAGGTGCCGCGGCGTACGCGGAACTGCGGGCCGCCGTGGAGGCCACCGTCGCGGACCGGGGAACGTCGTCGCTCCTCGGCTCCGCGGCCGGGCAACTGACGGTGCCCGAGGTCGCGTCCAACGCCGCGGTGCTGATGTTCGGCGGCATCGAGACCACCGAGGCGATGATCACCAACGCGCTGCTCCACCTACTGCCACGCCCCGACCAACTCGCCCTGGTCCGCGCCGACCTGGACCTGTTGGACGGCGCGATCGAGGAATCCCTGCGCCTGGAACCCGGAGCGGCGGTCGTGGACCGGTACGCCACCCGCGACATCGTCCTCGGCCCGGCCGCGATCCGCCGGGGCGACCTGGTCACCGTCTCCCTGACGGGTGCCAACCGCGACCCGGCCGTCTTCCCCGACCCCGATCGCTTCGACGTCCGCCGCGAGAACGCGCGTCTCCAACTGGCCTTCGCACACGGCCCGCACTACTGCCTCGCCGCGCACCTCGCCCGTCTGGAGACCCGCATCGCCCTCCAGCGTCTGCTCGAACGTCTCCCCGGCCTGCGCCTGGATCCGGACCACCCCACCGCTCCGCGCGGTCTGGTCTTCCGTAAGCCCGCCACGCTGCATGTGCTGTGGGACGGGTGAGCCGTTCGTTCACCTGCCCGCGCACGGCCGGCCCTCTGCCCTGGCTCTGATCGGGCCCGCGCCCTGCGTACCCTGTCCCGGTGTCAGCTTCCCGTCTGCGTCGTGTCGCCGTTCTCGTGCTCGAGGGTGCGAAGCCGCTCGACGTCGGAATCCCGGCGCAGGTGTTCTCGACGCGCGCGAGCATGCCGTACGAGGTGCGGCTGTGCGGTGCGGCAGCTGGTCTGGTGACGGGCGGCGACGGCCTTTCGTACCACGTCGCCCATGGTCTGGACACGCTTGCGTGGGCCGACATGGTCTTCATCCCCGGCTATCGGTTTCCGGACCGTGACGATCCACCGCGGGTTGTCGTCGAGGCGCTGATCGCCGCCCATGGCCGGGGTGCGCGGCTCGCGGCCATCTCGACGGGTGCCTTCGCGCTCGCCGCGACGGGCCTGCTCGACGGCCGGCGTGCCACGACGCACTGGCATTACACACGGGCGCTGGCGGTGAGGCATCCGCTCGTCCAGGTCGACGAGAACGTTCTGTTCGTCGACGAGGGCAGCGTGCTCACGTCGGCCGGCGCCGCCTCGGGCATCGACCTGTGCCTGCACGTCGTACGCGGTGATCTCGGGGTGGCCGCGTCGAACCACGCGGCCCGGCGACTGGTCGCCGCTCCCTACCGCAGTGGCGGTCAGGCGCAGTACGTGCCGCGGAGCGTGCCCGAGCCGCTCGGCGAGCGGTTCGCCGAGACCCGTGAGTGGGCGCTGCACCGGCTAGACGGGCCCCTCACCCTTGAGGTACTGGCCCGGCAGGCAGCGGTCTCGCCGCGCACATTCTCGCGGCGCTTCGTGGAGGAGACCGGCTGCACACCCATGCAGTGGGTCATGCGAGCCCGTATCGACATGGCCCGTGAGCTGCTCGAACGCTCGCAGCGGGGTGTCGAGCAGATCGCCACGGACGTCGGTCTGGGCACCGGTGCGAATCTGCGGCTGCACTTCCAGCGCATCCTGGGCACGACGCCGAGCGAGTACCGGCGTACCTTCGCGCACGGCGAGTAGCCCTCGGCGCCATGTCGAGCGAGTACCGGCGTACCTTCGCGCACGGTGAGTAGCCCCGCCGCCTTGGCCTGTAAAGGGTTGCCTCGCCCACGCCGTGTAGCCCGCCGCCAGTAGTGCCGCGCCTGGCGCGATTCTTTTGAACCATGGCGATCCCGCCACTGGCCGGGCCGGAGACCGCGAGCGAGCCTTGGTGGCGAACCGAAGGGACACCACTCATGACTCGCATCGCCATCAACGGATTCGGCCGCATCGGACGCAACGTGCTGCGCGCACTGCTCGAACGCGACAGCACCCTGGAAGTCGTCGCGGTCAACGACCTGACCGAGCCCGCCGCCCTCGCTCGACTGCTCGCCTACGACACCACGGCCGGCCGGCTCGGCCGCCCGGTGACCGCCGACGAGGACGCCCTCGTCGTCGACGGCCGTCGCGTCAAGGTGCTCGCCGAGCGCGAACCGGCGCGGCTGCCGTGGGCCGAACTCGCTGTCGACATCGTCCTCGAATCGACCGGCCGCTTCACGTCGGCCAAGGCCGCCCGCGCCCATCTCGACGCGGGTGCGAAGAAAGTGCTGGTCAGCGCGCCGTCGGACGGCGCCGACGTGACGCTGGCCTTCGGGGTCAACAGCGACACCTACGACCCGGCCGTACACACGATCGTCTCGAACGCCTCCTGCACGACCAACGCGCTCGCACCGCTGGCCGCGGTGCTCGACGAACTCGCCGGGATCGAGCACGGCTTCATGACCACGGTGCACGCCTACACGCAGGAGCAGAACCTGCTGGACGGTCCGCACCGCGATGCCCGTCGCGCCCGGGCGGCCGCCGTCAACATCGTGCCGACCACGACGGGCGCAGCCAAGGCGATCGGCCTCGTGCTGCCGAACCTGGCCGGCAAGCTGTCGGGCGACTCGATCCGTGTGCCGGTTCCGGTGGGCTCTCTCGTCGAGCTCAACACGACCGTCGCCCGTGACGTGACGCGCGAGGACGTGCTGGCGGCCTACCTCACCGCGGCCGAGGGGCCGCTCGCCGGCATCCTCGAGTACTCGGACTTCCCGCTCGTGTCCTCCGACATCACGGGCAATCCGGCCTCGGCGATCTTCGACTCGGCCCTCACCAGGGTCGACGGCCGGCACGTGAAGGTGGTCGCCTGGTACGACAACGAGTGGGGCTTCTCGAACCGCGTCATCGACACGCTCGAACTCCTCGCCACCCGCTGACACAGCGAGCCGCACGCTCGGCTTTCCGCACCGGCAGTCCTGGCTGCCGTCGCTGCCGTCGCTCCCGTCGGCGTCCGCGACGGTGAGGTGCGGCTGCCGTCGCTGGGTGTGTGAGCCGGAGTCCGGTCGGCCCACATCGCCTAGGGAGTGGGCCGCCGCGGCTCATCGCTGTCGGGCGGTTTGCTCTCGGACGGGAGCCGATTGCCGTGCCAGTCCAGGATCAGGACCGTGGCGTCGTCCCTGAGGCTGCCGCGGCAGGTGTCGAGCACCGCGGCGGTCAGGCTTCGGACGGCTTCTCGCGGATGCAGCGCGCGGGTGTCGCGAACGATCGAGGCGAGGTCGACGGCTGCGGCTTCGCGCTCCTGCATGCCGTCGGTGAGAAGGATCAGGCGGTCTCCGGGACGCAGCTGAAGTTCCTGAAGGCGGTAGGCGGTGGGTGCCACCACGCCGAAAGGCAGGTTGGCGAAGAGTCTGACCTCTTCGACTTTGCCGTCCCGCAGCAGCAGTGGCCGCGGGTGACCGGCGTTGACCAGTTCGCACAAGCCTGTATCCAGGCTGACACACAGTAGTTGCCCGGTGGCCAGGCCGAGGTCGTGGCTCAGCAGGGCCTGGTGAGCGTGGCGGGCCTGTCTGAGGGCGTCACAGCCGCTGCGACGGGCTTGCCGCAGCGCGCCGACCAGCAGGGTGGCCAGCAGCGCGGAGCTGGTGTCGTGCCCCATGGCGTCGGTGATGGACAGGTGCAGGGTGTCGCGGTCGAGGGTGTAGTCGTAGGTGTCGCCCCCGATGTCGTCGGCCGGGACCAGCCCGGCGGCGAGGGTGAACTGGGGCGCCTCGCAGCAGGGGGCCGAGGGAAGCAGCTGGTGCTGGATCTCCGCGGCCAGGCTGGTCTGGGTGGTACGCCCGCCCAGATGGTACAGATCGGTGAAGCGGCGGTCCGTGACGATGATGTAGGCCAGCGCGTGTGCCGCGTCGCGGACCTGCCGCAGTACGGCGTCGTCGGCGCTCTGCAGGGTCACCTCCAGGACGCCGATGCAGTCGCCGCGGTTGGTGACCGGCGTGATGACGAGCAGATCGCCCTGTCCGTCCGGTTCCACATGCTGAAGCTGGCTCCGCAGAACGCTGTCGTAGACGCTGCCCTGCAGGTCGACCGCCTCGGCAAGGTCGGCGGTCTCGGTGTCGGCCGCGGCGAGCCGTACCAGCCGCTGCCCGATGAGGTCGACGAACAGGAAGGACACCTGCTCGGCACCGAGCCGTTTTTGCAGGTCGTGTGCCACCACGTCGACGGACTCACCGGGCGGAGCCGCCTCCGCAGCGGTCAGCACCTCGCCCAGTTCCAGATCTCTACTCTCCACGGCAACCTCCTAGCGATTGCCGCAACTTCTTCCCCGACTCTCCGCAACATCACCTGCTGCGCCGATTTTGGCTGGTCAGGGCGGCGGGCCGAGGCGTGAGGGACGCCCTTGACGTACGGCGGCAGGCCTCCCCGCCACCCAATACCCGGACGGGGAAGGCAGCCGCCGTCAGCCCCGAGCCGAGGGCGGTTCAGCGGCGGAGCCCTCCCTCAGGTGAAGGCTCCGCCGCCCGGTGGACGGGGTCGACCGTCAGTGACCTCGTGGGCGAATGGTGCCGCTCGGGTCGGCCGGGGCGGGATCATCCGCAGCAGTGGTCAGGAGCCGGGTCCGCGGGACCCGGCGCATGGCAGGAGACGGGCGCCGGCACGTCCAGAGCGGGATTGCGGTCGAAGAACCCATCGGGCTCCAGCCGCAGCCGCGCCCTGGCAACCGGCATCACCGGCCACTCCTCGGGGCGCGGGAAATGGTGCGAGCCGACCGTCGCCCACAGCACCAGTTCGGTGCCGTCCAACGACCGGTTCTCCTCCTGCCACCTGTGTACGCCGTCCGCGCCCGGCTCGGCCTGGTTGGGATACTCCCCGGCCACGAACCGCCGGTCCGGGTCGTAGGCGGTCGCCCACAACTGCCGCCCCACGAAGGGGGCTCGCCGCGCACACACGCTGTCCTCGCGAACCGGAAGCACCGCGGTGTTCTCCAAGTGCACCCGGTAGGCGGTCGGTTCGCCCATCCGGTTGCGGGCCTCGCTGCTCTCCACCCGCCAGTGCAGCGCGCGCGACGGGTCGGTGCGCCGGCCGCCCTCCGCCTCGCTGAGGATCGGGCGCAGCACGGTCCGGGCGGCGTTGCCGTACGGGTCCAGCTCCGGGTCACTCTCGTGCTCGGCGGTGACCTCGACGAGCCGGTTGCGGGAGCCGTCCACCGCCATGTCGAGACGGACGCCGAAGAAGTGCTGGTGGTTGGTGACCGCGACGTTGGGGGCGACCCGGCGGGCGTACGGGGTCTCCTCGCCCTCCGCCACACCCGTGGCCGAGAGGATGCCGGTCATCTTGATCTCCAGCATCACCGAACCGTCCTGGTACAGCGACCAGTAGAAGCCGTAGTCGTAGTTGGCGACGGTGGCGAATGCCGAGATGATCAGGCGGCGGGAGCGGCGTACCTCCGTGCGGCCGGTGCGGCCGTCGTGGTGCTTCCAGAGGATGCCGTCGTCCTCCTCGTGCACGCAGACGGCGTTCGGGATCAGCCGGGGGACGCCGTCGCCGCCGAGCACCGCGGCGTCGAAGTACTGGATGACGCCCAGACAGTCGCAGCCGAGGGCAAGGGAGTTCGTGAGCGGACCCGCGCCGTACTCGCCCCAGTCGAAGAAGTTCTTGCGGTACTGCGTGGACGCGGTGTCGAAGTAGGGGACGTACATCTCGTTGACGGCGGCACGCCGGATCACCCGCCGCGGGCCCTTGCCGGCCGCGTCGAAGGTGAGGTCGTGCAGGACCAGGCCCTCGCGGTGGCTGAAACCGACCCGCACCGACCAGCCCTGCCAGTCGAGGCGCCGACCGGTGACCGTGAAGCTCGGACCATCGGGCTGGACGACCTCCAGCGGCCTGAGCCCCGCCCGCTCGGGCACCACCCCGGCGGCGAAGACCCCGGACTCCTCCGACAGCGGGACCAGCCCGTGGTCCTCGATGCGCAGGACCTCCATGGACTCCATGTCGATGATCGGCACCACACCCTGCACCGGGCGGGCATAGCCGTTGTCGTCCTCGGAGGTACGGTGCCAGACGCTGCCCCAGGTCAGCCGGCGGTCCGCGTACTCGGGCGGTTCGAAGCCGCCGATCGACTCCGGGTCCACCATCACCAGCGACACGTCGTGGATACCGCGCAGCGCGAGAGCCTCCCGGAAGCGCGGGTCCGCCCGGCAGACCGCCGCGGCCTGGCGGGCCTCCTCGGAGGAGCAGCCGGGGCTGCGCACGTCCAGCTCGCGCCAGGCGGTGGTCTGCGGCTTGTCACCGAGTTCGAGATCCACCTCGTAGGCGATGCGGGCGGAGGGGCAGATGACGACCGCGCGGGCCCGCCGGGCCTCGCCCGGGGCGGCCCGGCGGGCGTGGTCCTCGTCCAGGGTCACGCCCCAGAAGCGCGCGTCCTCGGTGACCCGGGCGTCGGACTTCAACACCTTCGCGGCGACGGCCAGTTCGGCGAGGGTGAGCGGGTCCAGCGGATCCGGTGCCTCGGTGGGTACGGGTTCGGGGGCGAGGGTGCTCACAGCGAGATTCCTTCCAAGGTGTGGTGCGTGGTTCCGCCGTCGGCGCGTGGATCGGCGGCGCCGTCCAGCCGGCCGTCCGCGGTCAGCCGTACGGCCTGGGTGTGACCGGCCAGATCGGTACGGCCGGGCGTGACGACGACCGGCAGGGCCGACGGGAAGGCGGCCGGTACCGATCCGGGCTCGGCCAGCAGGGTCGGTGTCTCGTGGCCGATGTCGCGGGCGCCGGTCACCCAGCGCGGGCGGTCCAGCACGGCGGCGGGGTCGGCGGCCGGATCCATCAGCTCCGGGACCGTCTGCGCGAGGATCTGCGGCTGGGCCCGGCCGCCCTGACAACCGGCCGCCAGCAGCAGGTCGGTTGATCGGCCGAGCACGGGACACAGGGTGTGCGGTGGCCGCAGCCCGGGGCCGATGAGCGCCGGATGCCCGAGCCGCAGGCTGAACGCCGAGCCCCGGTTGTGCAGCACGATGCCGGTGTCCGGATCGCAGATTCCGGAGCCGAAGGTCTGGTAGACGCTCTGGATCAGGGAGACGGCCAGTCCGGTCGAGTCCACCGCGGTGATCGCGACGGTGTCCCCGGCCGGCCGGAAGGACGGTTTCGGCGGCTCGGCACCGGCGAGGGGCGCCGGCCGCAGCAGCCCGTCCAGATCGGGTTCGCCACCGCGCGGATCGCCCAGCAGGCGGTCACGGGCCGCCGAGGCGTCCTGGCAGCGGGCCACCAGGACACCGGTCCGCTCAGGCTCGGGGAGCTTCGCGGCGGCCGTCGCGGCCTCCAGCACGGCCAGCAGGGTCGCGCCCTGGCTGGGCGGGGGCGCTGCCCACCAGCGGGTACCGGCCGCGTCGAACACCAACGCCTCGACGCTCTCCGCGCGGTGGGCCGCGAGGTCGCTCGCGGTGAGCGGACTGCCTGCCCGGCGCAGCCCGTCCGCCAACGCCCGCGCCACCGCACCCCGGTAGAAGGACGACGGATCGTCCGCGAGTGCGCGCAGTACGGCGGCGAGGCGCGGCTGCGGGAGCGGGTCGCCCTCGGCGAGCGGTGCCCCGTCGGCATCGCTCAGCAGCGTGTGGAGCCCGGGATCCACGGCGATCCGCGCGGCCTGCTCACGCGCGGCGCGCGCCAGACCCGCCGAGACGGTGGCACCTTCCTCGGCGAGTACGGCGGCGTCCCGCAGGGCCGCGGCCAGGGCGCCCGGAGTGCCGTGCGCCTCGGCGAGCGCGGTCCAGCCGGCCACCACGCCCGGCACGGTCACCGTCTGCGGGCCCTGCGCGGGCATCCGCCCGTCCGCGGCGCGCAGCGCCTCGACATCCACGTCGTGTGCGGCGGCGCCTGCCGACAGCACCGCCCGCACCGTGCCGTCGGGGGAGTGGACGAGGGCGGTCAAGTCGCCGCCCAGGGAGCACTGGTGGGGATAGACGACGGTGAGGGCGGCCGCCGCCGCCAGCGCCACGTCCACGGCGTTGGCGCCCCGGGCCGCGGCCTGCCGGGCGGCTGTCAGCGCCGCCGGGTGCGGTGCGGCCACGACCAGCCGGGTGGCGGCGGTCACGCCTCGTCCCTCGGCAGGAGCACGGTGCGCGAGGGGGCGGCCTCGGCGCCCTGCAACGGCAGCGGGAGGGAGAGCATGTCGTACACTCCGGCCGGAGTGTGCAGTAGATCGACCACTTCCAGGATCAACACGTCGGCGCCGCACAGCAGTTGGTGGGTCTCCCAGTGAGTGGTGTAGGCGACGGCCTCGATGCTCAGGTAGTCGATGCCCGCGGTGCGCACCCCGGCCTCGATGAGGCGTTCCGCGCCGTCCGGCGCCAGTCCGACCCACTCCCGGGCCTTCCACGGACTGCGCAGTACCCCCTCGGAGTTGCTGGTGCGCAGCAGCACGCGCTCCTCGTCGCCGAGACCGGCCGCGTCGAGATCGGCGGCGGTGACCTGCTTCTTCACATGGGTGAGGTCCAGCACCCGGGCGGTGCCGTTCAACGCGGACAGGTCGAGCCGGTCGACCGTCTTCCCGCCGTCGACGAAGTGGGCGGGAGCGTCGATGTGGGTGCCGGTGTGGGCACCGATGCGCCAGCGGCTGACGTTGGACGGGTCGCCCGCGGTACGGGACTCGACGATCTCCATCTCGGGGCGGCGCCCCCAGTGCAGCATGCCGGGGTGGACCGGGACCGACACGTCGATGGCCTTGGCGAAATCAAGAGTCATGTACTGCTCCCATTGGATGCGGATATTATGGAAGTGGATCCAAAAATGATTGACTGTGGACGCCGGCCACCGCGTGGCAAACTGCTCCACCACCGCGCACCCTCCGACCGACCCCGAGAAGGGTTTGACCGACTCCGATGACGCCCCAGACTGACGACGGCCCCCTCGTCGACGACATCGCGGCCCGAATCCGCGCGCGGATCATGAACGGCGAGCTGGCGATCGGCAAACCGCTGCGCCAGGCGGCGCTGGCCACCGAGTTCGGGGTCAGCCGCACGCCGGTGCGCGAGGCGCTGCGTCAGCTCCAGAACGGCGGGCTGATCGAGATGCAGCCCAACCGCGGCGCGGTGGTCCGGGTGCCCGCGCCCTGGGAGGTGCGCCAGGCGTACGAGGTACGCGCCGAGTTGGAGGGCCTGGCCGCCCGGCGAGCCGCCTCGCGTGTGACGGAGAGTCAACTCGCGGTGCTGCGTGAGCACAACGCCGTTCTGCGGGAGGCGGCCGAGCGTGTTGCCGACGATCAGGGCGGCGGCAGTCCGGCCACGACGGCCGCCAACGACTGCTTCCACACGGTCGTCTGCGAGGCGGCCGACAACCCCTGGCTGAGCCGGATGATCGACCGGATAAACGAGACCTTCCCGCGCAACGTCTCCTCGCTCGCCCTCGCCGGCGACGAGCGCCACCGCAAGCTGAACATCCGCGAACACGAGGCGCTCATCGAGGCGTTGACCGATCACGACGCGGACCGCGCACAGGAGGTCATGCGCGAGCACGTCATCGGCGCGGGCGAGCATCTGACGGCCTGGTACGAGCGCCGCTCGCAGACCGTCTTCCACGGCTGAGGGGACGCGGGGCCCGGCCGACCGGGTGGGGCCCCTCACCGGGCCTCACCGGGAAACAGCCGGGCCGGGGACAGGAAGCCGAGATCCGGGCGGGCGGTACCGCACACGAGATCCGCCAGTGCCTCGCCGAGAGCCGGTCCGAACTTGAAACCGTGCCCCGAACAGGCCGACGCCACCAGCACCTGCGGTATCCCCGGCACCTCGCCGACCACGAAACGCCGGTCGGCCGTCATCGTGTAGAGGCATGTCAGGCTCTCGGTCACCGGACCCACCCCGGGCAGTACCTGGGCCACCGCTTCGGTGAGCAGGGCGAGTTCACTGCCGGTGGCCGGTGGACGCGGCGCGTCGGGATCCCAGGCCGGGCCGTTGTCCAGGCCCGCCTTGAGACCGCGTCCGTCGGCCGCCGGGAACCCGTACAGCAGGCCTTGGGGCAGATCCACCGAGAAGCTGCCCAGACCGGACCGGCCAAGCGGGCCCGCCGGATCGGCGGCGAAGTAGGCATTGACGATTCGAGTGACCGTCAGATGGGATGCCAGTGACGGTATTTGGGACGCGGTCCACGGGCCGGTGCACAGCAGCAGACGCCGGGCGCGCAGCACGGCATCGGCGGTGCGCACCACGACCTGGTCGCCGTCCGGTTCCCAGCCGATGACCGGGCTGCCGTCCCGGATGGCGGCTCCCGACCGTTCGGCCAGGGCGAGTTGCGCCCGAAGAGTCTCCTGCGCGTCGATGATCCCGGCCCGGGGATCGTGTACCGCACCGAACCCGGCGGGCAGCCGCAGCCCCGGGAAGATCCGCGCGGCCTCCTCGGCACCGACCTGTCGGCAGCCGGGGCCGCGCACCGGATCGGGGCGGTCCACCGGCGCCGCGTACAACCCACCGGTGATGTCGACCAGTTGGGTCTTCGAGGCCCGCTCCAGCTCCGTCCAGGCCTGGTACGCGGTGTCCACCAGACCGTCCCAGTCGGGGTGGGGGTAGGCGCGCCGGATCATCCGGGTCGCACCGTGCGAGGAACCCAGATCGTGGCCCAGCGTGTACTGCTCCAGGCCCAGGACGTCGAGTCCGCGTGCGGCCAGCCGGTGCAGGGCGGCCCCGCCGTGCACACCGAGACCGACCACGATCGCGTCGCGGAGCCGGGAGTCGGGGCGCGCCGGACGGGAGACGGGGGCGGTGTCGGTCGGAGTCGCCGAGGACACGTGCACAGGAGCCGAACCGGCAGAGGGCGCGATGTTACGCGAGGCCGAGCCGCCGCGCGGGCGGGCGATCTCACGCACCGCCTCGACCAGGGCGTGCACATCGGCGTTGTCGTTGTAGACGTGCACCGAGGCCCGTACCACTTTGGCCAGGCCCCGGGGATCCATGTCCCAGCGGCCGTGCGACGCCGGTACCGCGATCAAGTGAACCTGGCGGCGGGCGAGTTCACGCTGCACGTCGGCCGCGTCCATCCCGTCGACCACGAAGGTGACGATGGCTCCGCCCGCGGCCGCCGGGTCGGTGACACGGACGCCGGGGAGGACGGCGAGGCGTTCGCGCAGCGCGCCGGCGACCGTCGCCAGGTGCCGGGCGACGGTGTCCACGCCCAGCGCGTTCAGATCGGCCAGTGCGGCACCGAGTCCGAGGCGCAGGGCGTGCGCGGCCTCCCACAGCTCGAACCGCTTGGCGTCCGGTACCAGTTCCCAGCTCCGTTCGGCGATCCACTGGGCGCCCCGGACGTCGGGCGCCTCGGGGACGAGCCGGTCCAGGAGAGGGCGCCGCACCGCGAGCAGGCCGGTGCCGCGGGGGGCGCGCAGGAACTTGCGGCCGGTCCCGATGAGCAGGTCGCAGCCGATGGCGTCCATGTCGACCGGCAACTGGCCGAGCGACTGGGTCGCGTCCAGCAGGAAGGGCACTCCGTGTGCCTGGGCCAACGCGCCGATTCCGGCGGCGGGTTCGACGAGACCCGAGGAGGTCGGCACATGAGCCGCCGTGACCAGGGTGGCGGGGCCGGTGCGCAGTGCTGCTTCCAACGCCTCCAAGTCCACAGCCCCATCGGACCCGTTGGGCAGCACCTCGACCCGGACGCCGTGATCACGCTCGGCCGAGAGCAGGTGCAGCGCGCTGCTGACATAGCTCGACCGGGCGGCCAGCACCCGGTCGCCGGGGCGCAGCCGCAGCGCGGACACGGCCCGTTGCCAGCCGGCGGTCGCGCTCTCCACGAGGGCGACCTCCTCCGGCCGGGCGCCCAGGAGTTGAGCGGTACGCGCGTAGACGGCGTCCAGGGCGGGGGCGGCGAGCTTGGCTGCCTCGTAGCCGCCCGACAGGCTCTCCGCGCGCAGATGGTCGATGACCGCCTCGACGGTGTCCGTGGCGAGCAGGGCCGCCCCGGCGGCGTTGAAGTGATGGCCGGTGAACGAGCCCGGTGTGCGGGCGCGTTCGGCCGCGACGTCCAGGGCGCGGCCGGGCGGCGCCGGGGGAGTGGAGACGGTGTCCACGGGGGCGCTCACAGGGCGACGGTGATGCTCTTGAGCTCGGTGAACCCGTCGACGGCGCTGTCGCCGAGGTCCCTGCCGAGGCCGGACTGCTTCATCCCGCCGAAGGACACGGCGGGGTCGAACTCGTTGTACGTGTTGATCCACACGGTCCCCGCCTCCAGTGCCGCGGCGGTGCGGTGGGCGCGGGCCAGGCTGCTCGTCCACACCCCGGCGGCGAGCCCGTACTCGCTGTCGTTGGCCAGGGAGACCGCCTCGTCCTCCGTGTCGAACGGAATGATGGTGGCGACCGGCCCGAAGATCTCCTCCCGGGCTATCCGCATGCCGGGGGCGACCCCGGTGAACACCGTCGGCCGTACGAACCAGCCGGGACCGGGCATCGGTTTGCCGCCCACGGCCACCTCGGCGCCCTCGGAGCGGCCCAGCTCGACATAGCCGGTGACCCGGTCGTACTGCTCCTGGGAGACCAGCGGACCGATGTTGACGCCGCCGTCCAGGCCGGGGCCGATCCGCAGGGCCTCCACCGCCGGGACCAGCCGCTCAACCAACTCCTCGAGGACCGTGCGCTCCACGAGCAGCCTGCTCCCCGCCGTGCACATCTGACCGGAGTGCCCGAACACCGCGCGTACGGCGTTCGGGACCACGGTGTCGAGGTCGGCGTCCGCGAAGACGATGTTGGGGGACTTGCCGCCGAGTTCGAGCGTGAGCCGCTTCACGGTCGGCGCCGCCGCGGCCATGATCAACCGCCCCACCTCGGTGGAGCCGGTGAAGGACACCTTGGCCACGTCCGGGTGTGCGACCAGCTCCGCGCCCGTTCGTCCGTCCCCCGTCACCACGTTGACCACACCCTCGGGCACGCCCGCTTCCAGGCAGAGCGCGGCCAGCCGCAGCGCGGTGAGCGGGGTCTGCTCGGCCGGTTTGACCACGACCGTGCAACCGGCGGCGAGGGCCGGGGCGAGCTTCCACGCGGCGATCATGAAGGGGAAGTTCCACGGCAGGACGGCGGCGACCACGCCCACCGGCTCACGCACGCTGTAGACGTGCCGGTCGGGAGCCGCGGCGTGCACGGTGCCTGTCAGCCGGGCCGGGGCGCCGGCGAAATGGCGGATGGCCTGGAGGCCCAGGTCCACGTCACCGCGCGCCCGTTCGATCGCCTTGCCGTTGTCCAGTGTGTCCAGGACGGCCAGCTGTTCGGCGTCGCGCTCCACCAGGTCGGCGAGGCGCAGCAGGACGTCACGGCGTTGCCGCGGCGGGAGTCCACGCCAGCGGCGGTCGCGGTGCGCGGCGACGGCGGCGGCGACCGCGGCGGACACCTCCTCGGGGCCTGCCTGGGCGATGGAGGTGAGCTGTTTCCGGGTGGCGGGGTCGAGCACCGGGATCCACTCCCGTGCGGCGCCCGTGGTCCACGCGCCGCCGATGAGCATGGGCTCGCGGTCCGGCAGTCGGGGGAGCGTGATGCTGGGGTCCAAGATGATCTCCTTCTGTTGCCGGCGGGGATGCCGGGGACCTTTGTTTCCGCGACCCGGCCGACGGGCGGGCCGGCGACCTTCACCGCGGCTCAGTCGGCAGGCGGACCGGTGACCTTCACCGCGGGGCGGGCGACGGGACGAGGCGCTGTTCGCGTTCACCGAGGCGCGCGAGTCGGGCCGGGGAACTTCATCCGCGCCCCGGTCGGCGGCCGGGCTGGGGTCTCGGCCCGGCCTGCGGTCGGACCAGGAGCCTTCCTCCGCGGCTCGGCCTCCCCGGCCTACGGTCGCGGTCCGGGCGTCTGGTCCGCCGTCCGGGGGTCAGGCCGGCGGTGCCGGCGTCAGGCTTGCGCCTGGCCAACGGTGCGGGCGTCTGGTCCGCCGCCCGGACGTCAGCCCAGCGGTCCGGACGTCAGACCCGCCGGCCAGGACGATGAGCCGGATCCGGCCACGGCTCGCGGACCGCCGCGGAGACCGCCTCGGCGGTGGTGAGGACACAGCGGTCGAACTCCGCCTCGCCGTGCTTCGCGTCGGCGTCGGTCACATCCCGGCCCCAGACCCCGGTCTCGCTGACCTGGTCCATGCGGTAGTCCCAGAAGGAGTCGACGTCGACATGGGAGGTGGCCCGGTCCATCCGGACCAGCTCCGGTGCCAGATGCAGCATCACGGACGTCTCGAAGAAGTTGGCGTGCATCAACGCCCGCCCGTAGGTGACGTGCCCGTCGACCTCGGGCCCCGGATACATCGTCACGTACCCCAACGCACGTACACGCGCGTCACGGTGACGGACCCTCAGCTTCTCGGCCGACACATCGAGCGCGCCGTTGTTCCAGATGTGCCCGTTGAGCAGGATGAACTGCCGTATCCCGGAGGCGTACAACGAGTCGATGACGTCCTCGACGACGGCGATCATGGTCTCCGGGCGCAGCGCCACCGTCCCGCCGAAGTCGCCGTGGGACGCGGACACCCCGAAGCTCAGGGGCGGCAGGACGGGCACACCGGTCAGGGCGGAGACCCCCAGCGCGACGGCCTCGCCGATCCGGGTGTCGACCGAGAGCGGAAGGTGGGGGCCGTGCTGCTCGGTGGCCCCGACGGGGATGATCACGGCGTCCTGGACGGCGGCCGTGGACTCCGCCTCCTGCCAGGTCAGCTCCTCCCACCGCACCGGCGAGCCGGTTCCGCCCCAACGCGCGGCGAGTCCGGCGACGTCGAGGCCGGTGGGTACGGCGCTTCCGTACGGCCCGGGGATGGTCGTGGGCATGGTTCTCCTCTCCTTGGGGCCGGTGGCGTTCACCACTGGCGCCGGCTCTTCTCGGGCAGCAGGTCAAGGGCTCGCAGCGGGACGGGGTCGTCGCCGTCGACGGTGGTGACCCACACGGTGGCGTCCGGGCAGTAGTCGCTGATCAGCTCCCGGCACACCCCGCACGGGGCGATGATCCGGAAGCGGCCCGCCGGTTTGATCTGCACCGAGACCACCGAGGTGACGCTCAGCGGTTCCCCGGCGGGCAGAGCGCCCCGGGCGGTGCCCATGGCCACCCCCTCGGCACAGATCGAACTGCGCCGGCAGGAACCCTCCACATGGACCCCGGTGTGGACCCGTCCGTCCGCGGTACGCAGCGCCGTCGCCACCTCATGGCGGCCCGACTGCCAGACCCGGGTCAACAAGTCCTGTGCCAGGACGAGGAGTTCGGTGTCGCTCGCGCTCATGGCCAAGGGGGCGGTCAGGGGCCGGACATCCGTCGCGCTCATGCCGAGAGCCCCAGCAGCCGAGCCATGTTGCCGCCCTCGACCAGCGCCCGGTCCTTCTCGTCCTCGACCGCCTTCGCGATCTTCATGCGTTCCAGGTCGAAGTCCGAGCCGGGCCACTCACTGCCCAACAGGATCTTCTCGGGCCCCAGCCGTGCGTAGGCGCGCTTCACATCGCTCATCAGGGTCGCCGAAGTCTCCAGGTACACGTGCGGCTGCCGCTCGGCCACGATGATGGCCTCCGGCACGTTCCACACCGCCCCCATGTGCGCGATGATCGTGGGCACTTGGGGATGGTCGCGGGCGATCTCCTCGATGGCCAGCGGCGCGCAGAACGCGTCGTCAAGAGCGTTGACGAGCACCAGCAGACCGCGCCGGGCGCACGCCTCGAACACCGGGTCGAGGAGGCCGTGGTCCGCGACGTGATAGCCGTGCAGACTCGGGTGCAGCTTCAGCCCCACCAGGCCCGCGTCGGCCATCCGGTCGATCTCGTCGAGCGCGTCGTCGGCCTGCGGAAGTACCTGCCCGAAGCCGAAGAACCGGTCCGGATACGTGGCCACCAGCGAGCTGATGAAGTCGTTCTCGATGCGCTGCGCGAGCGAGCAGACCATCGCCATGTCCACTCCGGCGGCGTCCATCCGGTCCAGGATGCGCCGGGGCTCGAAGGGTGTGTACGGCGGCGGGGCCTGGCCCTTGCGCGCGCCGGTCAGGTAGTCCGAGCGGCCACGGACGTCCTGCGTGGTGTTGTAAGCGTCGATGATCAATGTGGTTCCTCACTCGGTGGAGCAGGGGAGTTCACGGGACTGCCCGACACCAGGGGCAGATGGCAGCGCACACTCCGCCCGGGCGCGATCTCCCGCAGCTCGGGCCTGCTGATGCGGCATTCGTCCACGGCGACGGGACACCGGGTCCGGAACAGGCACCCCGTCGGCGGATTCGCCGGGTCGGGCAACTCGCCCTCCAGGACCCGCTGTTCACGTGGTGCACCGGGCCGCAGCACGGGGACCGACGACAACAGCGCGTGGCTGTACGGGTGCGCGGGCCCGTCGAAGAAGGCGTCCCGGGAGGCGACCTCGACGATCTCGCCGAGATACATGACGGCGATCCGGTCCGCGATGTGCCGTACGACGCCCAGGTCGTGCGAGATGAACAACATCGTCAGACCCCGGTCACGCACCAGGTCCGACAGCAGGTTCAGGACCTGTGCCTGGATCGACACGTCCAGTGCCGACACCGCCTCGTCGGCCACCACGAACTGGGGTGAGGACGCGAGCGCCCGCGCGATGCCGATGCGCTGGCGCTGGCCGCCGGAGAACTCGTGCGGCCTTCGGCGGCCGGCCTCCGCGCCGAGCCCGACCAGGTCGAGCAGCTCGTCCACCGCCTTCGCGGCCTCGGCCCGGGTGGCACCGCGCGCCCGCAACAGCGGTTCGGCGACGATGTCGGCGATCCTGCGACGTGGATTGAGCGAACCGAACGGGTCCTGGAAGACCATCGCCAACTCCGCTCGGGTTCGGCGCAGTTGTCGCCCCCGCATCAGGGTCAGGTCGCGGCCGCCGAACTCGATCCGGCCCGAGGCGGGTTCGATCACCCGGAGCAGCGCCCGGCCCAGTGTGGACTTCCCGCACCCTGACTCGCCGACCAGCCCCAGGGTCTCGCCCTGGAGGATGTCGAGGTCGATGTCGCGCAGCGCCCTGACCCGGCCGCCGGCCCGAGCCGGGTACTCGACGCGCAACTCGCGGGCCTTGATGAGCGTTTCCGTCATGCGCCGCCTCCCTGGGTGCGGGCCGTGGCGCGGTCGGACGCGGGCAGGGCACAGGCGTCGAGATGCCCGTCGTCGCCGTGTCGCTGCCGTAGCTCCGGCCGTTCGGCGCACGCGGCGTGGACGAACGAACACCGGGGCGCGAACGCGCAGCCCGACGGCCGGTCGACCCCGGTCAGCGGGCTGCCCGCGATCGTGGGCAGCCGTCGTACGACCGGACCGTCGATCGGTGGCACCGACCCGAGCAGCCCCATCGTGTAGGGGTGCTGAGGGCGGAACAGCACCTCCTCGCGCAGCCCCTGCTCCACGATCCGGCCCGCGTACATGACGGCCACCCGGTCGGCGACCTCGGCCACGACTCCCAGGTCATGGGTGATGAGCAGGACGGAGGTGCCGTGGTCGCGCTGGACCCGTTTGAGGACCGCGAGAACCTGAGCCTGGATCGTGACGTCGAGTGCGGTGGTCGGCTCGTCCGCGATCAGCAGGGCCGGGTCGTTGGCCAGGCCCATGGCGATCATCACGCGTTGTCGCATGCCGCCGGACAGTTGGTGCGGGTAGGCGCGCGCCGCGCGTTCCGGACCCGCGATGCCGACCTCGCCGAGCAGTTCCACGGCACGGGCGGTGGCCCGGGCGCGCGGCACGTCACGGTGGGCGCGGATCATCTCCGAGACCTGGGCACCCGCCCGGTGGAGCGGGTTGAGGGCGGCCAGCGCGTCCTGGAAGACGACGGCGATCTCCTTGCCGCGTACGTCGCGCAGTTCACGTTCCGACGCGGCGACGAGGTCGCGGCCTCCGAAGTCCGCCGTGCCGCTGATGTGGGCGCGTGGGCCGCGGTTCAGCCCGACCAGGCTCATCGCCAGGGCGGACTTGCCGGACCCCGACTCGCCGACCAGCGCCAGGACTTCGCCCTGTCGCAGGGTCAGGTCCACGCCGTCCACGGCCGGCAGCGGGCCTGCCCCGACGTCGAACCGGACGCGCAGATCGCGGATCTCCAGCACGGGCGCGGGCTCGGGGGTGAACGCGTCCGGCGTGTGTTCGAGAGCGGCCGTCATGACTCGGTACCCACGGCGACCGCCGCGCTGTGGATCAGATCGGCGACGCGCCGCGGCCATACGAGCGTTGTGTAGTGGCTGCCCGGCACGTGCTCGACGGTCGCCTTCATCCGCGTCGCCATGTCGTTCTGGATCTCCGGGCGCAGCGTACGGTCGTCGTCGGCGACCAGGTACCAGCTGGGCAGGGTGCGCCAGGCCGGGCTGCCGGACGGCTGGGTGAAGATGAGGTTCTCCGCCTTGCGCCCCTCCGCCTCGACGACGGCCCGCTGCCCGGTGGAGAGGTCGGGGCCGATCTCGTCCCAGAAGGCCTCGCTCGTCTCCGACTTCCACTCGCCGTTCGGGCCGCGCCGCATGTACTTGGAGATCTCGGCGGGCTCGTACCGCTCGACGATCTCGCTCACGGTCTCGCCCTCTTCGGGTCCGAACGCGGCGATGTAGACGAGGCCCTTGACCCGCGGGTCGCGGCCGACGTTGCTGATGACCGCTCCGCCGTAGGAGTGCCCGGCCAGCAGCACCGGACCCGTCGTCTCCGCCAGGGCGGCCGCGGTGTTCGCGACGTCGTCCGCCAGCGAGGTCATCGGGTTGGTGACGGTGAACAGCCGGTGGCCCCGGGCGGTCAGCAGGGGTGCCACCTCCGACCAGGTCGTGGGCCGTCCGCCGGCACCGTGGACCAGCACGATGTCCATACGGGTCATCCTTTCCGCAGCCGCGGGTCGAGGACTGTGTAGAGCAGGTCCACCGCGTGGTTGACCAGGGTGAAGAGCAGGGCGATGGCGAGGGCGGCGCCCTGGACGACGGGGTAGTCGCGCTGGAGGACGCCCTGGACCAGCAGGCGGCCGACACCGGCGTACGAGAAGACCGTCTCGGTGATGACCGAACCGCCCAGCAGGGATCCGAACTGGAGCCCCAGGACGGTCACGATCGGCAGCCAGGCGTTGCGGAGCACGTGATGACGGATCACCACGCCCTCGCTCAGGCCCTTCATACGGGCCGTCCTGACGAAGTCGTCGTCGAGCACCTCGAGCACCGAGGCGCGCACGATGCGGGTGATGAAGCCGGCCATCGACAGCGCCAGCGTGACGGCGGGCAGGATCAGGTGCTCGATCCAGGGCCACACCAGTTCGGGGCGGTTCTGGAGCACGGCGTCGAGCAGGACGAAGTTGGTCGTCGGGCGGTAGTCGAGCGTGCTGGGCAGGCGGCCCAGGACCGGCAGCCAGCGCAGCCACACGCCGAACACCACGATCCCGAGCACCCCGAGCGCGAACCAGGGCAGCGAGAAGCTCACCGTCGCCACGGCCCGGGTGGCGGTGTCGACCCAACCACCTCTGCGCAGCGCGGCGATCACGCCTGTGACGACACCGAGCAGGACGGCGACGGTCATCGCCGCGAGCGTCAGTTCGATCGTGGCCGGGAGAGCGTCCCCGAGCAGCCCAAGAACGCTGTTGGATCCGAAGAACGAGGTGCCGAGGCGCAGATGGACCAGGTCGTCGAGGAAGGCGCCGTACTGGCTGAGCAGCGGCCGGTCCAGGCCGAGTGCCTGGTTGACGCGGTCCTCGTTGACGGACAACTCCGCCGCGGAGAGGCTGTTGCCGCCCGCCGCGAGGGAGGTCGCCGGTGAGCCGGGCAGCAGGCGCATCGCCAGGAACACCAGGCTGGCCAGCGCGAACAGTACGACGGGGATGGCCGCGAGCCGTCGTACGACCAACAGCACGGTGCTCGTGGCCCACTTCGGCCGGTGCGGACGGAGGGCGAGGGCGGCGCCGGGGGACGTACTCATGCCGTCCCCCGGGGATCGAGGGCGTCGCGCAGGTCGTCGCCGACGAAGTTGCAGGCGACGACGAACAGCAGGGTGAACGCCGCGGGCAGGATGACCAGTCGTGGCGCGGAGTAGAGGAACTCCTGTCCCGCCTGGACCATGTACCCCCAGTCGGGCTGGGGCGGCTGGATGCCGAGGCCCAGATAGGACAGGCCGGCGGCGAATCCCGCCGCGACCGAGAGCGTCATGACGACCTGGGCGAGCATCGGTCCCGCGATGTTCGGCAGCAGTTCCCGCGCGAGGATGCGCGGGGTGCGGGTGCCGCCGAGCCGGCAGGCGACGACGTAGTCGCGGGCCGCCTCACGTGCCGTCAGCGCGCGGGCCAGCCGGGCCAGCCCCGGAGCCAGCGACACACCGATGCCGAAGACCAGGCTGACCGTGCCAGGACCGGCCACCGCCACCAGCAGGATGACGAGCAGGATGGACGGGAAGGCGAGGGCCAGGTCCACCAGGCGCATCAGAACCTGTTCGACGACACCGCCGGCGTACCCGGCGACGAGCCCGATGGCGGTTCCGGCGACGGCGGCCAGCGCGGTCGCCGCGAAGGACACCAGCAGCAGCGGGCGGGCGCCGTGCACGAGCCGGGCCAGTTCGTCGCGGCCCAGGTCGTCCGTGCCGAGCGGATGGCCAGGGGAGCCGAGGGGCAGCAGCGCCGACGGGGTCTGACGCAGCGGGTCGGCCTGGACCAGGAACGGACCGACGGCGGCCACCAGGATCAGGGCGACGAGCACGAACCAGGCCAGCACGGCCGGCCAGGACCGGGCCACCACGCGGCGGCGCCGGGCCGTGCGGACGTTCCGTCGTGCCGCCGGGGGCGGGACGGCCGGGGCGGGAGCGATGGTGTCCGCCGCGGCCGCGGTGTCAGACACTCGTTTTCTCCAGGTAACAGCGGTGGTTGGCCAGCGCGCTGGTGTTCATGTTCTTCACGTTCGAGCCGCTCACCACGAGGTTCGCGAAGCAGGCCAGCATGGAGAGCACCATGTAGTCCTCCGCCCAGCGGCGCTGGATGCTGGTGTACGCGGCCGTGCGCTGTTTGCCCTCGGGGAGGTTCTTGGCGGTCACCAGGTCCTTCGCGATCGAGTCGACGCCGTCGAGGGTGTCCATGCCGGTGATCGTCGCGCCGTAGAGACCGGTGGGACTCGCCATGGCGCCGACCATGTCGTTGGCGTCCGGGACATAGGTGTTGCGCTCCCAGATCATCAGGTCGTGGTAGTCGTCGTCACCGTCGAGCAGACGGGTGAAGTAGGTGGCCGGGTCGACGGAGGTGGTGGCGACCTTGAAGCCGACGTCGGTGAGGTTCTGGGCGACTATCTGCGCGGCCTTCGGGTGCCAGGAGTCGCTGGCCGCCATGAGCCGGATGCGGCGGCCTCCGGCGCCCGCCTCGGCGACGAGCTTCTTCGCCTTGGCGGTGTCCTGGGTGCTCAGGTCGGCGAGGCTGGTGTCGTAACCGCTCTGCGCGGGCGGGATGGCGTATCCCCCGGGCAGCGCGCCGACGCCGTAGAACGCCTGGCTGAGGATGGCCTCCCGGTCGATGGCGAGGTTGATGGCCTGGCGGACCTTGAGCTCCGGAACGCGCCGGGCGTCGATCATCATGATCGCGTCGGCGTTGTACGGCGTCTTGTAGACGGTCACCGAGTCGTCCTCGCGCAGCTGCGAGGCCGCGGAGTACGGGGTGAACTGGGTGGCCGAGATGTCGCCGCTGAGCAGCGAACTGACGATCGTCGACGGGTCCTGGACCTGGCGCAGCACCAGCCGGTCGACGGGCGGTCTGCCGAGCCGGAAGCCGTCGAAGGCCGTCAGGGTGATGGACTGACCCGAGGTGGCCGCGGAGAAGGCGAAGGGTCCGGTGCCGACCAGGTGCTTGCCGATGTCGGAGCCGTACTTCTCCAGCGCGGCCTTGGAGATGACGCGCCCGCCGATGTCGGAGAGCTGGCCCAGCGTCGTCCGGTCCGGTGCCTTGAGGACCATCTTGACGGTGAGATCGTCCGGTGCGGTCAGCGAGGCGACGTTCGCGCCGAGGTCGGACAGCGGCCGGGTGGCGCCCTTGGGAAGTGTCTTGTCGTTCTCGTCGAACTGCCGGCCAAGGCTGGCCAGGACGTCGGCGGAGGTCAGCGTGGTGCCGTCGTGGAACTTGACGCCGTCCCGCAGGGCGAAGGTGTAGGTGAGCTGGTCGTCGGAGATGGTCCAGCTCTTGGCCAGGTCGGGGGTGGGTTCGTTGGTCTCGAAGGAGATGAAGGTCAGACCCCGGCAGATGCAGTCGACGGCCATCCAGTCGCCCAACGAGGTGTAGAAGGACGGGTCGTTGACCGCGCTGGTGGCGTCGATGGCGAGGGTCAGGGTGCCGCCGTTGCCGCTTCCCCCGGCGTCGTCGGCCGCGGCCCCGCAAGCGCTCAGCAGTGCGGGGAGCCCGAAACCGACTCCGACTCCGAGGAGCCCCGCGCCCCGGAGCATCGTGCGGCGGGAAACCGAGGGTGATCCAGGTGACTGGTCCGGCTGACGCGACTGATCCGACTGGTCCGGCATGTGGCCCTCCTTGGGCACCGATCCTCAAAGAGTGGATCTCATATTGACTAGATTGGATCCAATAACATGCTCAGGGGTCGCAGATTCCTCCTCGTGTCCCAGGCGTTAAAGGCGCGTGAACCGGAGCTGTGAGCGCGTGAACCGGAGCCGCGCGGACGCGTGCACCGGAACTGCGAAGGTTCGCGGCCCCTCAGTGCCCGTGGCGGCGCATCAACTCCGGCCAGACCACGGGGTCATGGCCGGGAACCAGTTCGTAGCCGCGCTCCGCGGCGATGCTCTTGAGCCGGCGGATGGGCTCCACCGTCCGCGCGGGATCGACTCCGACGGACGCGCCGATGGCCCGCTCGTGCTCGATGTTCTCGGTCAGGTCCGCCGCGTCGAAGGCGAACACGAAACCGCCGCCGTCCGCGAGGTCCACCACGAAACTCTGGTGTCCGGGGGTGTGCCCGGCGGTCAGTACGGCGGTCACGCCCGGGGCGATCTCCCGGTCACCGTCGGCCTGTTGCCAGTCGATACGGGGGTCGTCGAAGTCGATCCGGAAGATCGAGTTGCGCTCCACCTCCGGCCGCCCCGAGAGCCCGTACGTCAACTCCGCGCGCTGTACGTGCACAGGCACCCGCCCCGCGAAGTGCTTCAGCCCGCCCGCGTGATCGGCGTGCAGGTGGCTGACGGCCACCGCGTGGATCCCGTCCAGCGGAATTCCGGCCGCGTCGAGGGCTTCCTCCAGCGGCTCGCCCGGGCCCGGCAGGATGGGTTGGTACGCGGGGGAGCCGTAGAAGCGGCGTCGCAGCGCGGGGTCCCGGATCAGCGCCGTGTTGAACCCGGTGTCGAGCAGCAGCCAGCCACCGTCGCACTCCAGGAGAACGGCGGGTACCGGTTCGCGCAGCCGCTCCTCGTACGGGGCGCCGTGCACCGAGACCGACTTGGGCAGGTCCTCCCAGCCGAGCAGCAGCGGCACGACCCGACGCACACCGCGCCGTGTCAACGGGGGTCCGGATGAGATCGCGGCATTGGCCTGCTCCTTGGCGAGAGGGAGGACCGAGTACGGGAGGACTCGTCCATCAGGATCCACAACCTAGGCAAGTGGATCCCAAGATGGGTTGCCGCCAGGTAAAACGTGCCTCCCGGTCGCGACCCCCGCGAACGACTCTGTGCCCGCCGGGGGAGCGGCGGGCACAGAATGGGGCGACGCGGAGGCGGCCGGACGGCCACGGTCGGGCCAGGTCCCGCCCGACCCGGCCCGCGCCGCTCGGCTCAGCTACGTCCGGTCACGTCGGCGATCCTCCACCGTTGGTTGGACCCGGAGTTCGGGGTCCACATCGTGACGGCGGATCCGTCGGCGGTGGCCTGACCGCCCACCTCCAGGACCCTGCCGGTCGCGGCGTTGACCAGGGTCCAGGTGCCGTCGCCGGTGGTCGACCCGATCCACTGGACGGCCTCGTCCCGCCGGCCGGTGTCCGCTTCCAGTACCGGGGATCCGTCCCGGACGGCCAGGCGCTTGCCCTCCGTCGGGCTGGTGACCACGTAACGCTGCCGGTTGCCGGTGTCGCCGCCGGTCGGGCGCAGCTGCCACCGCTGACCGGTGCCGGCCGTGTCCGTGCTCGCGGTCCTGATGACGAGCTTGCTGCCGTCGTCCGCCACGGAGAGGGCCTTGCCGCTCTGTACGCCGGTCAGCTCGTAGGTGTGGCCCTTCTTCAGCAGGGCGGCGTCCTTCGCGACACCGGACACACCCTTGACGAGGAAGGACGTCACGGACTGGGCGGGCACGGTGAGGGTGGCCTGCCGTCCGGTCACGGCGACGGGTGCCTGTCGTTCGAGCTTGCCGTCGGCGCTCGTCACGACCGGCGTCACGGTCGCGTTGCGGGCGACGTGCCCGAACTTGGACAGGTCGATGGTGACCGCGCGGGCCTCGGCGGTGCTGTTGACGTGGACGACCGTCGCCGCGTTGCCCTTCTTGGCGACCGCGGCGGCGCTCGACGTGTCGTTGGTCCCGATCAGCCGGTCACCCGGCTTGATGTAGTGCGTGAAGTTGCGGGCGGTGTCGAACTTCGTGTTCGTGAACACCGGGCAGGTGGCCAGGGTGTCCGCGGAGGTGCAGCTGAAGGGGAGCTGGATGCTTCCCCAGTTGCCGCCCTTGGCGGACTCCCCGCCGGGCTTCATGTTGTCGTAGTCCTCGACGGGCTGCCAGAACACCCAGGCGCTGGGCTCCAGTTCGCGCAGGTCGTCGACCATCTGCTGGGCAAGACCGAGGCCCGGCCGCATGTCGGTGAAGCTCTGGCCGTCGCCCCAGTCGCCCTCGACCTCGCTCATCCACAGCGGCTTGTCGGCCGCCTTGGCCAGGTCGCGCACGCTGGTGCGACCGCCGGTGCCGTAGGTGTGGACGTTCATCTGGCCGACGAGATCGCGCACTTCCTGGGGGTAGGTGTTCCAGTTCTGCGCGAAGAGGCTCGGATTCGTCTCGTCCATGGCGGAGATCTCGGTGCCGGTCCTCGCCTTCTTCAGCGCGGGAGCCAGTGCGTCGATCACCTTCTGCTGGAGCTCGGGACCGATGTGCGCCCCCTCCTGACGGCCGCCGACGGGCTGCCCGTCGGCGCCCAGCCGCGTGCTCCAGTAACCCGTGTTGGGTTCGTTGAACGGGTCGAGGGTGTCGACCTTGATGCCGTGCGCCTTCTCCAGCCGCTTGGTCGCGCCCGCCAGATAGGCCGCGAAGTCGTCGACCGAGTCGGCCTTGAGCTGGTCGGCGTTGGCGTTGAACCCGCCCGAGACATAACCGCTGTCGGTCATGAACCAGGGCGGGGAGTTGCTGAACGTCTCCCAGTGGGTGATGTCCTTCTTGATCCGGTCCACCCACCAGCGCTGCGTGGCGTCGGCCTTCGGGTTCCAGTCGGCCGCGTCGGCGGCGCTCCACCAGTCGGTGTCCTCGCGCGTGGTGCCCGCGGGAGCCTTCCACCAGCCCTCGACCGCCCCTCCGGCGCGCAGGTAGTCCGGGACGTCGGGGGCGTTGCCGCCGCCTATGTTGTAGCGGGCGATGTTGAGGGCGAGGCCGTCGTCACCGAACAGGAGCTTGGCCAGCTTCTCGCGGATCTCCTTCGGGTAGTCGCCGGTGGCGTTGGCGAACCACACCAGGCTGGTGCCCCAGCCTTCGAAGCTCTGCGCCTTGTACGAGGGGTCCGGCTGGACGGTTGCGGCGGCGGCCGCCACCGTCTCCGCACTTGTCGGTGGAGCGGTGACCAGGGCTGCCCCGGTGGCCAGGGCGGTGACTCCGATGGTTCCCAGAAGCCGTCTTGTGCGGGTACGGCGTGCCAAGGTGTGCTCCCAACTCATAGGTGGTCGCTTCAACGGACCGTCGTGCCCCGCGGGCAGGGCACGACGGTGTGCCCCTCGGATCAGGGGGTCAGAGGGCGGGCTGTCGCAGTACGACGACCTCCCGCGGCGGCAGGACGAGCCCGCCGTCGGTGTCCGCCGGGCCCACCAGGACGTCCCCGGCGAGCCCGGGCACCGGCACCGGCTCGTCGGTCCGGTTGACCAGGAAGAGATACCGGCTGTCGCTGCCGCGCCGTACGACCAGCTCGACCTTCCCCCGTGCGGCTTCGGGCAGTTCGCTGGTTATGCCGGCGTGGGCGAGGAGTTCCGGCAGCAGACCGGTGAGGCCGTCCACTCCGAGCCGGGTAGAGACGTACGCGGCCGAACCCCCGTCCAGATCACGGCGGGTGATCGCGGGCCGCCCGGCGTAGGTACCGTCGCGGTAGTGGGCCAGCACCTGCGTCTCGGGGTCGGTGACGCTGATCCGGTCGGTCCACAGAGTGCCCGTGGCGCCGGTGTCGAGGCCGGCCGTCTCGCCGTCGAGCAGCGGACCGAACTCCTCGACGCGGATGCCGAGCAGCTCGCGCAGGGCTCCCGGATAGCCGCCGAGCCAGACGTGGTCGTTCTCGTCGACGACACCGGAGAAGTACGTGGTGACCAGGTGGCCGCCGTGCTCGACGTACCGCGTGAGTTCCTTGGCCAGCGCGGCGGGGACCATGTGCAGCACGGGTGTGATCAGGAGGTCGTAGCGGGCGAGGTCGGACTGCGCGGTGACGATGTCGGCCCGGATGCCGAGGGCGAGGAGGGCGGAGTACCAGTCGAGCCCCTCCGCGCGGTAGTCGAGCAGCGCGGTGGGATGCGAGTCCTGCTCGCTCGCCCACCACGACTCCCAGTCGAAGACGATTCCCACGCGGGCCGGCTCGCGCTCGGTCCCGGCGACCGGGGCGAGCGTCCGCAGGGTCTGCCCGAGGCCGGTCACCGCACGGAAGACCTCGCTGTCCGGTCCGGCGTGCGGCACCATCGCCGAGTGGTACTTCTCTGCGCCGGCCGCCGACTGGCGCCACTGGAAGAAGCACACGGCGTCTGCGCCGTGCGCGACGTGCAGCAGCGAGTCACGGGCCAGCTCGCCCGGCCGCTTGGCCACGTTGACGGGCTGCCAGTTGACGGCGCTGGTGGAGTGCTCCATGAGGAACCACGGGCGTCCGCCGGAGATACCGCTGACGAGGTTGGCGGAGAAGGACAGTTCGTCCCTGGCCTGCGGGCCGGGCACGACGTAGTGGTCGTTGGAGACGAAGTCGATCTCGCTCGCCCAGTCGGCGTAGTTCATCCCCTTGGTGCCGCCCATCACCATGAAGTTCGTGGTGACCGGCACCGCGGGCGTGAGCTCGCGCAACAGGTCCCGCTCCGCGCGCAGATACTCCTTCAGGGCGTCGGAGGAGAACCGCTTGAAGTCCAGCTGCTGCGTGGGGTTCGGGTGGGAGGCGGCGAGCCGGGGCGGCAGGATCTGGTCCCAGTCGCTGTACTTCTGGGACCAGAACGCCGTGCCCCAGGCGTGGTTGAGGCCGTCGAGCGTGCTGTAGCGGGCGCGCAGCCAGTCGCGGAAGGCGCGTGCCGCGTCGTCGGAGTGGTCGTATACGTTGTGGCAGCCCAGCTCGTTGGAGACGTGCCAGGCGACCAGCGCGGGGTGCTGTGCGTAGCGCTCGGCCATCTTCCGTACCAGGCGCAGCGCGTGGGCGCGGAAGACGGGCGAGGTGGGCCGCCAGTGCTGCCGTGCTCCCGGCCACAGCGTCTCACCGGCGGCGGTCACCGGAAGGATCTCCGGGTGCGCCGTGGTGAGCCAGGGCGGCGGGGAGGCGGTGGCGGTGGCCAGGTCGACCCCGATGCCGCCCGCGTGCAACAGATCCATGATCTCGTCGAGCCAGGAGAAGTCCCACTCGTCCTCGGCCGGCTGGATGCGGGCCCAGGAGAAGATCCCCACGGAGACGATGTTGACGCCGGCCTCGCGCATCAGCCGTACGTCTTCCTCCCACACCTCGCGCGGCCACTGCTCGGGGTTGTAGTCGGCGCCGTACACGAGGCGTGGGGTGGGGTCACCGTCCGGCCCGTGGAGCTGGGACAGGAGGGTGGAGATCATGGTGGTCCTTCCGGTGAGTCGCACGGGGCGGCGGGGGTGGGTACAGCTCGGCTACTCGACGGTGAAGCCCTGTTCCTTGCCGTACTTGACGGAGGCGTCCTGCCAGGCCTTCAGGCCGTCGGAGAGCGACGTGCCGGAGATGTAGGCCTTGCCGACGGTGTCGTTGAAGATCGAGTTGGCGTACTGCTGGAAGGGCAGGTACGACCAGTCGTCGGCGACGTTGGCCGCGGACTCGGCGAAGATCTCGTTCGCCTTCTGCCCGCCGAAGTACTCGAACTCCTTGTTCTGGAACGAGGAGTCCTGGAGCTCCGCCTTGGTCGCCGGGAAGGCGCCCTCGTCGATGCGGGTCTTGACGCCGTCACCGGAGTTGGCGTACTCGACGAAGGCGTAGGCGAGTTCCTTGTTCTTGCCCAGCGTGGGCAGCGTCAGGGAGCTGCCGCCGTTCTCCGCGCTCGCCTTGTCGCCCTTGGTCCACTGCGGCATCGGGGCCGCCCGCCAGTCACCGGAGGCGTTGGGCACGCCGGAGACGAAGTTGGCGGGCATCCAGGCGCCGGTGGTCAGGGTGGCGATGGTGCCGTCGCCGAGCCCCTTGTACCAGTCGTCGGTCCAGCCGTTGATGGGGGAGACGAGCTTCTCGTCGATCAGCTTCTGCCAGGTGTCGGTGTACTTCTTGGCGCCCGCGTCGTCGAAGTTGACCGACACCTTCGTGCCGTCGACCTTGTAGGGACGTGAACCGGCCTCCCACAGCAGGCTGGTGGTGAAGCCGGCGTCGCCGGCGTCGTTGGCGATGTAGACCTTGGGGTCGGCCTTGTGCAGCTTGCGGGCCGCCTCGACGTACTCGTCCCAGGTGGTCGGGACCGCGATCTTGTACTTGTCGAAGATCTTCTTGTTGTAGAACATCGCCATGGGGCCGGAGTCCATCGGCAGGCCGTAGACCTTGTCACCGTCGTTCACGGCGTTCCACGGACCCGGGGTGTACTTGTCGGCGAGCTTGTCGGCGCCGTAGGGGGCGAGGTCGCTGAGCCCCTTGGTGAGGGAGTACTGCCCCAGCGCGAAGTACTCGACCTGCGCGACGTCGGGGACACCCTTCCCGGCCGAGATGGCGTTCGACAGCGCGGTGTAGTGCTTGTCGCCGGACCGCTCGCTGACGAGGTTGATCTTGACCTTGGGGTACTTCTTCTCGAAGTCGGCGGCGACCGTCTTGAGCGTGGGCTCCCAGGCCCAGACCGTCACCGAGCCGCCCTTCTCGAGCGCCGCCTGGATGTCCGTGGCGGAGACCGGCTTCGAGCCGGAGCTGTCGTCGTCGGAGCCGCCGCAGGCGGTCGCCCCCAGGGCGAGGACGGAGAGGAGGGTCATGCCGCGCATCAGGCGGCTTGTCGTTCTGCGCATGGAGGTGCTTCCACTTCTTCGTGGGCGGGCCGGACGAGGGTTGGAGAGGTGAGGCTCAGGGGGGTGGGCTGGAGGGAGGACTACTCCTTGACGCTTCCGGCGGCGAGGCCGGACTGCCAGTACTTCTGGAGGAACAGGAAGGCGGCGATCAGCGGCACGATGGTGAGCAGCGATCCGGTGATCACCAGGTTGAAGATCACGTCGCCGCCGATCGTCTGGGCCTGGTTGTTCCAGGCGTCCAGGCCCAGGGTCAGGGGGTACCAGTTCGGGTCCTTGAGCATGATCAGCGGCAGGAAGTAGTTGTTCCAGGTGGCGACCGTGGTGAAGAGCAGCACGGTCACGGTGCCGGGGGCGAGCAGCGGCAGGGCGACCTGGAAGAAGGTGCGCACCTCGCCCGCCCCGTCGATGCGGGCGGCCTCGAGGAGTTCGACGGGGATGGCCTCGGTGGCGAAGACCCACATCAGGTACAGGCCGAAGGGCGAGACGAGCGAGGGGATGATCACCGCCCACGGGGTGTCGGTCAGCCCCATCTTGCTGAACATCAGGAAGGTGGGCACCGCGAGGGCGGTTCCCGGGACGGCGACGGCACCGATGACCACGGCGAAGATGGCGCGCTTTCCGGGGAAGTCGAACTTCGCCAGCGCGTAACCGCCCAGGATCGCCAGGAGAGTCGCGCCGCCGGCGCCGAGAACGACGTACAACAGCGTGTTCAGCAGCCAGCGGACGAAGATGCCGTCGTGGTAGGTGAACGTCTGGCTGATGTTGTCCCAGAGGGCGAAGTCGCCGCTGAACCACAGTCCCGAGGAGTTGGCGAGCCCCTCCTGTGTCTTGGTGGCGCTGATGACCAGCCACACCAGGGGCACCACGGTGTAGAGCAGGATCAGGCCGGTGAGCACGGTCAGCAGAACGCTGCGCTTGCGCTTCGGGCCCCCGGAGACGTTCTTGCGGGACGCGCGCAGTCGGGGTGTGCGCGGGGCATCGCCGCCGGCCTGAGCGGGAGCGGACGGGGAGGCGGTGGTGACGGGGCTGGTGCTGCTCATCGGTCAGGCTCCCTTGCGCATGCCGCGAAGCTGTACGACATAGGCGATCACCATGGTGATCAGCCCCATGATGATGGCGACCGCCGCGGAGTAGTTGTGCTGCTGACCGTTGAAGGACAGTGAGTACGTGTAGAAGTTCGGCGTGTAGTCCGTCGTGATGGCGTTGCGCGCCAGCGGCCGCAGAATGCTCGGCTCGTTGAAGAGCTGGAAGCTGCCGATGATCGAGAAGATCGTCGCGATGACGAGGGCGCCGCGGATCGCCGGGAGCTTGATGGCGGTGATGACGCGGAACTGCCCGGCGCCGTCGATCTCCGCGGCCTCGTACAGCGACTGCGGGATGACCCGCAGCGCGGAGTAGAAGATCAGCATGTTGTAGCCGACGAACTCCCAGGTGACGATGTTGCCGATCGACGCCAGGATCAGGTCGGTGGAGAGCGGGTCGGGCAGGGTCACTCCGAAGGCGTCGTTGATGTCCCCGACGAGACCGAAGCGGGTGCCGTACATGAAGCCCCACATCAGGGTGGCCACCACGGCGGGCACGGCGTACGGCAGAAAGATCGTGATACGGAAGAAGTCCGTGCCGTACAGGCGGCCGCTGTCCAGAGCGAGGGCGATCAGCAGGGCGATACCCAGCATGATCGGCACCTGCACCGCCAGGAAGAGCGACACCCGTGCGAGCGATGCCCAGAACTGGTCGTCCTGCAAGGCCGCCTGGTAGTTGTCCAGGCCGACGAAGCTGGTGCCGCCGATCAGTTGGTCCCTGAAGAGACTGAGGTAGATCGAGTAACCGATCGGCGCCAGGAAGACGAGGGCGAAGACGGCCACGAAGGGGCCGATGAACCCCCACCCCGTCCAGGAACGGCGGTCCCGTTTCGCCGGAGGCCGGTCCGGCTGCCGTGGTACCGCCGCAGGGGGCTGAAGCGTCGTCATGTCGTTCCTCGCTCGTCCATCTCGGAACCGGCGTCACACGCCGCCGCGATGTTTGCGTAAACATCCAGCTCTGAAAGGTGCCGTGGGCTGTTATGTTTACGTAAACATCTGATGGCGGCATGTCTACACCGCCCCAATGTCGGTGGTCAAGGGTCACCTTGTATAACAAAACGGCAACCGCGACCTGAGGAGCAAGGGAGACAGGTGGACACCGCGGACGGCGCCTCGGCGAGCACGGATCGGGTACGCACGGAGCGACGGGCCGGGCGTCGTGGGCAGAGCGTGTCCATGGCGGACGTCGCCCAACTGGCCGGTGTCTCCTCGCAGACCGTGTCCAGGGTGTCCAACGGCTACGCGGGCGTCAACGAGGAGACCCGGCGGCAGGTGCTCGCGGCCATGACGGAGCTGGGCTACCGGCCCAACAGTGCCGCCCGGGCCCTCAAGCGCGGCGAGTTCCGCACCATAGGTGTCATCACCTTCAACCTCTCCACCACGGGCAACATGCGCACCCTGGAGGCGATCGCCACCTCCGCGGCGCAGGAGGGTTACGCCGTCACCCTGCTGCCCGTCGCCGTGCCCACCCATGACGAGGTGCGGGGCGCCTTCTCCCGGCTGGGGGAACTCGCCGTCGACGCCGTCATCGCCATCATGGAGGTGCACCTCCTCGACGCGGCGACGATCTCCCTGCCGCCGCACGTCCAGGTGGTGGTCGCCGACTCGGACGCCGGTGACCGTTACAGCGTGGTCGACACCGACCAGGCCATGGGGGCCCGCGCCGCCGTACGGCATCTGCTGGACCTGGGGCATCGCACGGTCTGGCATCTCGCCGGACCCGAGGAGTCCTTCGCGGCCCAGCGCCGGGAGGACGCCTGGCGCGCCGGACTCACCGAGGCGGGCCGGGTACCGCCGCCCCTCGTGCGGGGCGACTGGTCGGCGGAGTCGGGCTATCGCGCGGGCCTGCGACTCGCCGACGAGGAAGCCTGTACGGCGGTGTTCGCGGCCAACGACCAGATGGCGCTGGGGCTCCTGCGCGCCCTGCACGAGCGTGGCCGGAAGATCCCCGACGACGTCAGTGTCATCGGCTTCGACGACATCCCCGAAGCCGGCTCCTTCCTGCCGCCCCTGACCACCGTCCACCAGGACTTCGCCGAGGTGGGTCGCCTCTGCGTCGAGGGTGTGCTGCGGCGGATGCGTCATGAGGGGGCGGAGCACGGGACCACGCTCGTCCCCACGAGACTCGTGGTGCGCGACAGCACGGCGCCGGCTCCCTGAGGCGGTCGGCGGGCCGAGGGTGGGGAGGGCTCGCGGTGATCACGGAGAGGGCCTTCGGCAGGACCCTGGGGTCCTGCCCGGTAGTTCTATGTGTTCGTCTGCCTGTCGCTGGCTCCGGGGGTGCCGGTGCCGGAACCCCCGGGCCTGATGAGTGTCCCGCTGTGCCCTCGCCAGGGGTGGAAGGCGGCGGGACAGGAGGCCGGAGGCCGGCGAGGCAGGCGGACACGGGACGTTTTCAGGGGCAAACCACCTCATAAGCGGGACTTATGAGGTCATAGATCGAACCCGGCTACTGACTTAGGCTTGCCTTAGTTTAGGCTTCCCCGCGAGTCCTTGTGTCATCGCTCGAAGGGAACCTGATCATGCCTCGCCCTCTGCGGGTAGCCATTGTCGGAGCCGGCCCCGCCGGGATCTACGCCGCCGACGCGCTGCTGAAGTCCGCAGTGGCGGTCGAGCCCGGTGTGTCGATCGACCTCTTCGAGCGGATGCCGGCCCCCTTCGGCCTGATCCGCTACGGCGTCGCCCCCGACCATCCGCGGATCAAGGGCATCGTCAAGGCCCTGAACCAGGTGCTCGACAAGCCCCAGGTCCGGCTCTTCGGCAACGTCGACTACCCGGGCGACATCAACCTCGACGACCTGCGCGCCTTCTACGACGCGGTGGTCTTCTCCACGGGCGCCACGGCCGACCGTGCCCTCGACATACCGGGCATCGACCTCGAGGGCTCGTACGGCGCGGCGGACTTCGTGTCCTGGTACGACGGGCACCCGGACGCGCCGCGGACCTGGCCGCTCGAAGCGGAGAAGGTCGCCGTCCTCGGCGTCGGCAACGTCGCCCTCGACGTGGCACGCATCCTGGCCAAGACGGCGGAGGAGCTGCTGCCCACCGAGATCCCGCCGAACGTCCACGACGGTCTCAAGGCCAACAAGGCCGTGGAGGTCCACGTCTTCGGTCGTCGCGGCCCGGCGCAGGCGAAGTTCAGCCCGATGGAGCTCCGCGAGCTGGACCACTCCCCGAACATCGAGGTCATCGTCGACCCCGAGGACATCGACTACGACGAGGGCTCGATCGCGGCCCGGCGCGGCGAGAAGCAGACCGACATGGTCGCCAAGACCCTGGAGAACTGGGCCATCCGCGACGTCGGCGACCGGCAGCACAAGCTGTTCCTGCACTTCTTCGAGTCGCCGACCGAGATCCTCGGCGAGGACGGCAAGGTAGTCGGCCTGCGCACCGAGCGCACTGCCCTCGACGGCACCGGCAACGTCAAGGGCACCGGCCAGTTCAAGGACTGGGACCTCGGCGCCGTCTACCGCGCGGTCGGCTACCTCTCCGACAAGCTGCCCAAGCTCCCCTGGGACGTCGACTCGGGCACGGTTCCGGACAGGGGCGGCCGGGTGATCGAGGAGACCGGCGAGCACCTGCGGTCGACGTACGTCACGGGCTGGATCCGGCGCGGCCCCGTCGGCCTGATCGGCCACACCAAGGGCGACGCCAACGAGACTGTGGCCAGCCTGCTCGACGACCACGTGAACGGGCGGCTGCACACGCCCGCCGAGCCCGCCCCCGAGGCCGTGGACGCGTTCCTGGCCGAGCGGAACGTGCGGTACACCACCTGGGAGGGCTGGTACCGCCTGGACGCCGCGGAGAAGGCGCTCGGTGAACCGCAGGGCCGTGAGCGGGTGAAGCTCGTCGAGCGCCACGAGATGCTGGACGCGAGCGGCGCCTAGGACTGTCCGGCCGATCAGGTCCCAGGACCTCGGTGTACCGCCACCGACCGCCAGGCCGTAAGGTGCGGCGGTCAGGTCGGCGGGACGGCGAGGAGTGTGCACGGCATGGGGGCCAGTCGGTCACTGGGACGGAAGTTCAGGTGGCTGTGGGCGGCCTACGCGGTCAGTACGTTCGGTACGTGGCTCGCGTTCGACGCGTTCGCCCTGATCGCGATCCTGGTCCTGCACGCCGGGCCCACGGCGGTGTCGATGCTGGCCGCGGCGGGCCTGGCGGTCGGCGCGGCGGTCGCGCTGCCGCTCGGACCGTGGGTGGAGTTCCGGCGCAAGCGGCCGGTGATGGTCGCGATGGACCTGGCGCGCTTCGCGGCGCTGCTGAGCATCCCCGCCGCTTTCGCGTTCGGTCTGCTCAGCTTCGTCCAGCTCCTGCTGGTGTCGGTCGTCGTCGCCGCGGCCGACATCGCCTTCACCGCGGCGAGCGGCGCGTACCTGAAGTCACTCGTACCGCCGCGGGACCTGCTGGCCGCGAACGGGAGGTTCGAGGGCACCAACTGGACCGCCGCGATGCTCGGGCCGCCGCTCGGCACGGCCGCGATCGGGCTGGTGGGTCCGGTGATGAGCGTGGTGGCCAACGCCGTCAGCTTTCTGCTCTCGGCCGTGGGAATCCGGGCGATCGGCGGCGACGAGCCGGTCCCCGTACGCACCGGCGAACCGGTTCGGCTACGGGCCGGAGACCTGCTCGACGGGTGGCGGTACATCCTCGGCAACGCGGCGCTGCGCCCGCTGTTCTTCAACTCGGTGCTGTTCAACAGCCTGATCATGGCGACCTCGCCGCTGCTCGCCGTCCTCATGATCGGCCACCTCGGGTTCGCGCCCTGGCAGTACGGCCTCGCCTTCGCGGTGCCCTGCGTCGGCGGTCTGATCGGCTCCCGGCTGGCCCGTCGGCTCGTCACGCGGTTCGGCCGGCACCGGGTCCTGCTCGTCTCGGGTGTGCTGCGCGCGTGCTGGTCGCTGCCCCTCGCCCTCATCGGCCCCGGCACCACGGGGCTGTTGTTCGTCATGGCTGTCGAACTCGGCCTCATCACCTGCTGCGCCGTGTTCAACCCGGTGTTCGCCACTCACCGGCTCGACCGGACCCCGCCCGACCGGGTCGTCCGCACCCTGTCCGCGTGGTCGGTCACCGGCAAGGCGACCATCGCCGCCGTCACCGGGCTGTGGGGCCTGCTGGCCGGCGTCGCCGGCACGCGTACAGCCATTGCGATCGCCGGACTCATCGTCCTGGCGACCCCGCTGCTGCTTCCCCGCCACGACCAGGCACCACTGCGCGAGAAGGAGCCGGCCCCGAACGTGTCCTGACCAGGAAACGCCGCCGCCGCGGCGTGCCGGCCGAGCACCGGTGGCAGCGCGACTTCCACTCCTGATCCGCACCCGGTCGCTCCCGATCCGAAAGTCGTCGCGGACAACTGTCGATCCTGGTGTTTCCTGTTCGACGCAGAGGTGAGAGCGGGAACCGACGAACACAGGGAAACAGGGAGTACGACCATGCCGAAGCTGCGTGTACACAACATCACGATCACGCTGGACGGCTTCGCCGCCGGCCCGCACCAGCGACTGGAGTACCCGCTCGGTGAGGGGTTCGCGGGCATGCACGAATGGATGATCTCCGCGATGCGGGAGCAGGCGGAGGGCGGCACGGGGATCGACGTCGACCGGTGCCGGCGCGCTGAGGAGAACATCGGGGCCACCATCATGGGGCGCAACATGTTCGGGCCCCAGCGCGGACCGTGGCCGGACGAGACCTGGCAGGGCTGGTGGGGCGACAACCCGCCCTACCACAACGACGTGTTCGTGCACACGCACCACCTGCGGCCGTCGCTGGTGATGGAGGGCGGCACCACGTTCCACTTCACCGACGAGAGCGTCGAGACGGTGCTGGAGCGGGCGTTCAAGGCGGCGGGCGGCAAGGACGTGCGGATCGGCGGAGGGGCGGCCACCGTTCAGCAGTACCTGCGCGCCGGTCTTGTCGACGAGATGCACCTGGCGATCGTCCCGGCCCTCCTCGGGAGGGGGGAGCGCCTCCTCGACAATCTGGAGGACGGGATCGACGGCTACCGGGTGGCGGAGCTGGTCGCTTCGCCGGCCGCCACGCACGCCCTGCTGGTCCGTCGCTGACCCGCCCGCCCGAAGCGGGAGGGTCCCAAGGGCCGCCCGTCAAGATCCCGGCGCACCCGCGCGCAAACCGTCCATGACCAGATCCAGCAGCCGTCGGGCGCGCGGCTGCCAGTCGCCGTGCGGGTCGATCTGCCAGAGCCCGGCGATGGCGAGCACGAAGTCGTCGGGGGTCACTCCCGGGCGGATGGTGCCCGCCTCCTCGTTCGCCCTGAGCAGCAGCGTGACGGCCGAGGACACCGGACCGTGCCCCAGCCTGGCCAGGGTGCCGGGCTGCGGGTTGGTGGCCTTGCGCAGCGCGTCGGCCAGACCGGCCTTGGCCATGGCGTACTGGGCGAGGCGGTCCATCCACTCCCGCAGGGCCTGGTCGGGAGCGCGGGTCTCCAGCAGCGTGGCCGCGGTGTCGGCGACCTGCTGCACCTCGTAGCGGTACACCTCCAGGACGAGGGCCTCGCGGTTGGGGAAGTTCCGGTAGAACGTCCCCTGCCCGACGCCGGCCTTCTTCGCGATCACGCTCAGCGGGGCGTCCGCCGAGCGCGTCAGCTCCGTCAGTGCCACCGCGAGGATGCGCTCGCGATTGCGCTGCGCGTCCGAGCGCAGGGGAGCGTCCTTGCCGTCGTCGGGCCGCACTCGTCCTCCCGGATCCGGGTCTTGCTAAGCGGACAGCTGTCCGTTAGGTTCGGTGCTACCGGACAGTTGTCCACTTAGAGTCCACTGTAGCGGCAGATCAGGCCAGTGCGGCCGATCGCCGTCCATCTCCCGACTCCTTCACCCGTAGTGCTACGCGAAAGAAGGCCGATCATGGCCCACTCGACGTCGAGCGCCATCACCCTGAACATCAACGGGGAGAAATACACGCTGCCCACCGACCACCGCACCACCCTGCTCGACGCGCTGCGCGAGCGTCTAGATCTGACCGGTACCAAGAAGGGCTGCGACCAGGGCCAGTGCGGTGCCTGCACGGTGCTGCTGGACGGACGCCGGGCCCTCTCCTGCCTCCAGCTCGCGGTCGCCGCCGAGGGGCGGGAGGTCACCACCATCGAAGGAGTGGCGGACGGCGAGCGGCTGCACCCCGTCCAGCAGGCCTTCCTCGACCTCGACGGCTACCAGTGCGGGTACTGCACGCCGGGCCAGATCTGCTCCGCCCTCGCGGTGATCGAGGAGCACGCGGCGGGCTGGCCGAGCGCCGTGACCGCCGACGTCCGGCCCGAGGCGGGGGTTCCGGAGCTGACCGCCGAGGAGATACGCGAGCGGATGAGCGGCAACCTGTGCCGCTGCGGCGCGTACGTGTCGATCGTGCGGGCGGTCGAGCAGGCCGCGCGGTCGCAGGCGGCCGAGACCGAGGGAGCGGCGGCATGAGGGAGTTCGACTACCAGCGGGCGTTCGACGTCTCCGGCGCGGTCGCCCTCCTCGACGCGGACCCCGAAGCCCGTTTCCTCGGCGGCGGCACCAACCTCGTCGACCTGATGAAAGCCGGCGTGGAACGGCCCGCCCGGCTCGTCGACATACGCGAACTGCCCCTCGACCGGATCGAGTTCACCCCGCGCGACGGTCTGCGCATCGGCGCGACGGTCACCAACAGCGACCTCGCCGCGCACCCCGAAGTGCGCCGCCACTACCCGGCGTTGACGCAGGCCGTCCTGGCGGGCGCCTCCGGTCAGCTGCGCAACATGGCCACGGTCGGCGGGAACCTGCTTCAGCGCACCCGCTGCGGCTACTTCACCGACCTGGCGAAACCGTGCAACAAGCGTGCCCCCGGCAGCGGTTGCCCCGCGATCGTCGGCGAACACCGCAACCACGCGATTCTCGGCGCCTCCGAGCACTGCGTGGCCACCCATCCCTCGGACATGGCGGTCGCACTCGCCGCCTTCGACGCCGTCGTGTCGTACGAAGCGGCGGACGGACCGGGCGAGTCGCCGCTCGCGGAGTTCTACCTCCCCGTCGGCGACACCCCGCATCTGGAGACGGCCCTGCCGCCCGGGGCGCTGATCACCGGCGTCACCCTGCCGCCCGCGCGGGTGGGCGCCAACTCTCGTTACCGCAAGGTGCGCGAGCGGGCCTCCTACGCCTTCGCCGTCGGCTCGGTCGCCGCCGCTCTCGACGTCCGGGGCGATGTCGTACGGGAAGTACGGCTGGCCTTAGGAGCGGTGGCGTCCCGGCCGTGGCGGGCCTCGGAGGCCGAGCGGGTGCTGACCGGGGGACCGGCGACCGCCGAGGCGTTCGCCGCCGCGGCCGACGCCGAACTGGCCGTTGCCGAGGTGCTGCCGCACAACGGATACAAAGTGACGCTGCTGCGCAACCTCGTCGTCGCCGTGCTGACCGAACTCGCCGAGGAGGCCGCCCGATGAGCACCACGACCAACATCGCGGCCTTGACCCCGGTCGTCGGCACCGCCCGCACCCGCGTGGAGGGCAGGGCCAAGGTCACCGGAGCGGCCCGCTACGCCGGAGAGATCCCCTTCGCCGAACTCGCCCACGGCTGGCTGGTGTTGTCGACCGTGGCCCGCGGGCGCGTCCGTTCGCCGGAGGACGCCTCCGTGCTCGGGATGCCCGGCGTCCTCACCGTCCTGCACCACGGGAACGCGCCGCGGATCAACGGGAATTACGTGAGCATGTTCGGGCTGCCCGACCCGATCCTCCAGCTCTTCCAGCACGACCGCGTTCCCTTCGTCGGCTGGCCGGTGGCACTGGTCGTCGCCGAAACGGCCGAACAGGCGCGGGAGGCCGCGGAGTCGCTGGTGGTCCAGTACGACGAGGAGGCGCACGACGTCGAGTTCTCCGCCGGGCGTCCGGGGACGTACACACCGGAGGGCTCGGAGACGGCGAAGGGGGACCTGGAGTCCGAACTCGCCGCGTCCGCCGTCGTCGTGGACGCCGAGTACACCACGCCGGAGGAACACCACAGCCCCTTGGAGCCACACGCGGCGACAGCGCGCTGGGACAACGGCCGACTGGAGGTCGTCGACTCCAACCAGGGCAGCGCGTTCGTGGCGGACGAGCTCGCGAAGCTGTTCTCACTCGACCCCGGGTCGGTGCGGGTGCGGTCCGAACACGTCGGCGGCGGCTTCGGATCCAAGGCGACCCGCCCGCACTCGGTCCTCGCCGCGATGGCGGCGACCGTCCTGCACCGCCCGGTCAGGGTCGTGCTGACCCGCCGTCAGATGTTCTCGCTCGTCGGCTACCGCAGCCCCACCTCGCAGCGCGTACGGCTCGGAGCCGACCCCGACGGGCGGCTGCGCGCGTTCGACCACCAGGCGCAGAGCCAGACCTCGACCGTCCACGAATTCGTCGAGAGAAGCGCCGGTTTCGGGCACGCGATGTACGACGCCGACGCGCATCACACCGTGAACCGTGTCGTACGGCTCGATGTGCCGACGCCGAGCTGGATGCGCGCGCCGGGCGAGGCGCCGGGCTCGTTCGCGGTGGAGTCGGCGCTCGACGAACTCGCCGAGAAGTGCGGCATCGACCCGATCGCGCTGCGCGTGCGCAACGAACCGGACGTGGGGCCTGTCTCCGGACTGCCGTTCAGCAGCCGCAACATCCTCGCCTGCTACCGGGAGGGCGCCCGCAGGTTCGGCTGGGACGGCCGGGACCCGCGTCCCGGCATCCGCCGCGAAGGGCGTTGGCTGCTCGGCACCGGCATGGCGGCCTCCGCGTTCCCGACCCTCTCCGCGCCCTCGACGGCGGCCATCACGGCGCGGGCGGACGGCACCTTCGTCGTGCGGATCACCGCGTCCGACATCGGGACCGGCGCACGCACGGCGCTGACCCAGATCGCCGCGGACGCGCTGAAGGCGGAGCCCGGACGGGTGCGAGTACGGATCGCCGACAGCGACTTCGGGCCCGCGATCGTCGCCGGCGGCTCGATGGGCACCCGATCCTGGGCCTGGGCGATCACGGTCGCCGCCGACGAGTTGCGCGAGCGACTGGCCCTGAGCGACGGCATTCCGTCCGAGGGGATCACCGTACGGTCCGACACCTCCGAGGCCGTCGGCGCGCTGGCGGAGAAGGAACGGAACGCGTTCGGGGCGCAGTTCGCCGAGGTCGCCGTCGATACCGCCGGCGGTGAGGTGCGCGTACGCCGACTGCTCGGCATCTTCGCGGCGGGCCGGATCGTCAACCCGCTGACCGCACGCGGCCAGTTCATCGGCGGCATGGTCTGGGGACTCTCCATGGCATTGCACGAGGAGGCCCACAGGGACCAGGCCTCGGGCGGCCACGTCGGCGCCGACCTCGCGGGCTACCACTTCGCCGCGCACGCCGACGTCCCGCCCATCGAGGCGGACTGGGTGGACGACCCGGACCCCGACGATCCCGTCGGGATCAAGGGCATCGGCGAGATCGGAGTCGTGGGCACGGCCGCGGCGATCGCCAACGCGGTCTGGCACGCGACCGGCGTACGCCACCGGAACCTGCCGATCCGGCCCGACCGCGTGCTGACGGCGGCTGCGGGCGGACATGCTTGACCTCGCCGACGAGCTGAACCGGTGGGCCGAGGAGGGCCGGGACTTCGCCGTCGCCACCGTGGTGTCCGTCGGCGGCAGCGCGCCGCGCGGTCCCGGCGCCGCCCTCGCCGTCGACCGCCGTGGCACGGTGATCGGTTCGGTCTCCGGCGGCTGCGTCGAAGGGGCCGTGTACGACCTGTGCGTCCAGGCGCTCCAGGACGGCGCCACGGTGCTCGAACGGTTCGGCTACAGCGACGAGGACGCCTTCGCGGTGGGCCTCACCTGCGGCGGGATCATCGAGGTCCTGGTCACGCCGGTGCGCGCGGACATGCCGGACGGGAAGGTGTTCGCGACGGCCCTGTCGGCCGCCGCGCGCGGGGAGACGGTCGCGGTCGCCCGGGTGGCCCGGGGACCGGCCGCCCTGCTCGGCAGGGCACTGCTGGTCCACGCCGACGGTACGCACGCCGGGGGCCTCGACGGCTCGCACGCCGGCGGCGCCCGGGCGGGCGACGGAGACCTCCTACCGGCTCTGGACCGTACGGCGCTGGCGGAGGCCCGCGGGATGCTGGAAGCAGGCCGAACCGGCGCGGTCGAGATCTCGGAGGACGGATCGCGCTGCCCGGGCGGAGCGACGCTGTTCGTCGAGACGAGGGTGCCGCCGCCCCGCATGATCGTGTTCGGTGCCGTGGACTTCGCCGCCGCGCTGGTACGGGCGGGCAGGTTCCTCGGCTACCACGTGACCGTGTGCGACGCCCGGCCCGTCTTCGCCACCCGCCCGCGCTTCCCCGAGGCCGACGAGGTCGTGGTCGACTGGCCGCACCGCTACCTCCGGAGCACCGGGACCGATGGCCGTACGGTGCTGTGCGTGCTCACGCATGACGCCAAGTTCGACATTCCGCTGCTGGAGACGGCGCTGCGGCTGCCGGTCGCGTTCGTCGGCGCGATGGGCTCGCGACGCACCCATCAGGACCGCGACCGCCGGTTGCGCGAAGTGGGCCTCACCGACGGTGAGTTGGCCCGCCTGCGGTCCCCGATCGGGCTCGACCTCGGAGCCCGTACGCCCGAGGAGACCGCCCTGTCCATCGCGGCGGAGATCGTCGCGGCCCGGCGGGGCGGCACGGGCGTTCCGCTGACCGGCTCGGGGACGCCGATCCACCATGACGTGGACGTGGACGTGGACGTGGACGTGGACGTGGCCCGTGCGGAGGCGGCCGCGTGACCCGGTGTCCCGCCACCGGGCGCGGGACCGGACCCTCGTGTCACGTCGGCGGGGGCGGGAAGCTCAGGCAGCCGCGGCCGAGGCCACGAGCCAGTCGTAGGCGGCCCGGGCCGTGAACTCGGCCTGCCCGCCGCGCAGCAGCAGCCCCGCCGTGCCGAACCGCGGATCGTCCGCCTGGGCGGGAACGTACGGGACGGCCACGCAGCGCATCCCGGCCGCGTGCGCGGCGGCGGCGCCCGGGGCGGCGTCCTCCAGGACCACGCAGTCGGCCGCGGCCGCCCCCAGGCGCCGCGCCGCCTCCAGGAAGACGTCGGGTGCGGGCTTGCCGTGCGCGACCTCGTCGGACGAGACGACGGTCGGCAGGTGGGCGGCCAGGCCCGTGCCCGTCAGGATCGCCTCGATGGCCTCCCGTGAGGAACCCGAGGCCACGGCCATCGGGACGGCGGCGTCGGCCAGCAGTTCCACGAACTTCCGCATCTCCGGGTACACGCGTGTGGAGGCGCGGGCCAGCTCCAGATAGCGGCGGTTCGTGTCCGCGAGGAGGGTGTCGAGCGGGACCGTCAGGCCGTAGCGCTCCTGCCAGAGGGCCAGCGTCTCCTGGGTGCTGATGCCGACGTAACTCTCGTGGTCGGCCCAGCCGAAGTCGGTGACACCGTGCTCGGCGAGCGTCCGCCGGCCTGCCTCGAAGTAGTTCGGCTCGCTGTCCACGAGCGTTCCGTCGAGGTCGAAGATGACTGCGGTGCCGCCGAGAGTGCTCATGGGTTCCAGGATGCCAATGATCAGCGCCCTGCCGGGCAACCGGGCCGTCGGCATCCCCCATGCTCCCGGGGTGGCCGAGGGGGGGAGGAGTGACCAGGGTGGCCCGTGCGGCCGTCAGTTCCTCGCCGCGCGGCCGATCGATTCCACCAGCGGCAGCAGCCGCTGCGGGACACGCTCCCGCAGCGCCACCTCCGTACGGGTGCGCACGACGCCCGGCAGGCTGATCAGCGTCTGGATGACGTCCTCAAGGTGCGCGTTGTCGCGGGCCACGACCCGGGTCAGCAGATCACCGCCGCCGGTGATCGAGAACGCTTCGATGATCTCCGGTACGGCGGCCAACGCGTCGCCCACGTCGTCGAGATGACCCTGTGTGACCTCGATGTGCACGAAGGCGAGGACGGGGTGGCCGAGCGCCGCGGGGGACAGGGCGGGGCTGGTACCGGTGATCACTCCGTCCCTCTCCAGCCGGTCGAGGCGGGCCTGAAGGGTGCCGCGGGCGATGCCGAGCATGCGGGCGTACTCGCGCACGCTGGTACGCGGCTGCTCCAGCAGCAGCCGCAGGATACGGGTGTCGAGCTCGTCCACCGCCATGGTCCGTCGCCCTCCTGCCGCCTCGGGTGATCATTTACGACCTTACCAACGGCTCGGCTCCAGGCACGTCCGCCGAGCCAGTGCCCCGTTGCCCCCTGAACCGCGTCCGGCGGGGTTTGGAGCGCCGTTCCGCGGTCAGCCGTAGAGGTGAACCTCCGCCGAGGGCAGAGCGGATCAGCTGATGGGTGACGCGAATTCGTCTCATGGGAGAAGGCCGCGCGGGAAGTCCACGCGAGAGGGCCACCCGAGAAGGACAGCGACAAGGCCGTGAAAAAGGGTCACGAGAAAAGGTCACACGACGAGACTGAGGAGCGAAGGATGTGCGGGGAACACCGGACGCACCGGACGCACTCCACCGACACGGCGGCTGCCCCGGACCGGCAACAGTCAGGGCCTCGCAGTCCGGCCGAGGCGCGCCAAGCGGTGAGGCGGGCGCTCGAAGGGCGGTTCCGCGGCCACGGCACCCCCGGTGACGAGGACGGGGTCGGCGACGCCCTGCTCGTGGTATCCGAGCTCACCACCAACGCGATTCTGCACGGGGGCGGCGTCACGGACTTCGAGGTCACGCTCGCGGACCGCGAAGTGCGCATGTCAGTGAGTGACGGAAGCGATCAACTGCCTCTGAACGTAGGCCGGTTCGATGAGCCGGGAGACCTGCGGGTGGGAGGCCACGGCTGGTCGATCGTCTGCCGTCTCGCGCGCGATGTCGTCGTCTCGGGGCTGCGCGCCGGAGGAAAGCGCATCACGGCTGTGGTGCCCCTCTCGCCCTGCTGAGCACTCGCCGTTCTCCTGCAGGAGTTATTCGAGACGCGGCCGCGTGCCCCCGATCGCCCTGCGTACGAACCGAGTTGGAAATCGCGACAGGTGAGACCGCGCGGATGCGGGCCCGCGCGTATTGACGAGCTCTTTCGATGAGACCGGCTGCGGAACGGGTGTCACGGAAGAAATGAACGCACCCGTTTGGCCCGGGGAATGCCGGGCAACTGGAGTTCGTGCTTCGGACCGGAGGCGCGCCGACGGGAGTGGTCTGCCCATTGGCCGCCCCTCCGGCGGGCCGATGCCGCCACGACCCGCGGTCATCCCCAGACGTACCGTGGAGGAGCCACTCAGCATGCCCACTGACGTATCCGCACGCCTTGCCCCCAGCACCGCCCCCAGCGGGGCCACCGCCAAACGGCCTTACAACGACGCACCTGACAGCGCGTCGGACTTCGCCCGGCTGGTAGGTCTGAGCGACGGGCCCGAGCGCGATCTCATCCGTGACGAACTGGTCGAGTCGTGGCTGCCGATGGCCCATCGCATCGCCGGCCGGTTCCGCGACCGGGGCGAGTCGATCGAGGACCTCCGCCAGGTCGCCGCACTCGGCCTGGTGAAGGCCGTCGACCGCTTCGACCCCGAGCGCGGGGCTTTCGAGAGCTACGCGGTGCCGACCATCACCGGCGAGATCAAGCGTCACTTCCGTGACCGCATGTGGGCGTTGAGGGTTCCGCGGCGTGTGCAGGAGCTCAGGAACAAGGTGCGGGTCGCCCGGCGCGAGCTCACCGACATCCCCGGTTCCCCCGAGCCCTCGACCGCCGAGATCGCCGCCCGGACCGGTCTCTCGGAGGAAGAGGTACGCGACGGGATGGAGGCGATGGAGAGCTTCAGCACCCTGTCCCTGGACGCCGAACTGTCGTCCGGCGAGGACGGCTACAGCCTTTCCGACAGGCTCGGCGTGTCCGACTCCTCCTACGACACCGTGGAGAACCGCGAGGCCGCGAAGCGAGGGCTGAGCCGCCTGCCCGAGCGTGAACGCGCCATCCTCTACATGCGGTTCTTCGAGGACATGACCCAGAACCGGATCGCCGACCAGCTGGGGATCTCCCAGATGCACGTCTCCCGGCTCATCAGCAGCAGTTGTGCCCGTGTGCGTGCCGAGGCGCTCGACGAGGACTCCCACCGGCAGAACCCCGGGGGCCCGGCGCAGGCCGTCTGACCACTCCGCTTCATCCGCTTGTTCTTGCTTGCTCTCACCCCTGACCAAGGAGTTCGGACATGCTCATGCCCCACCCGGAGACGCTGCGCAAACTCGTGGCGGAGTACGAGGCGCTCGCGGCCCAGGAAGCCGTGGACAGCACGGTCAAGCCGGGCAGGCGTGCCCAGGATGTGGCGTACACGCTCTGCGTCTCGACCGGCACCCGCGATGTGCGGCTGGCGCTGGCGGCGGCTCGTCGTCAACTCGCCGGCTCGGCAGGCGCGGTGCCCGCCATGAGCGACTGAGCCAGGCCTCGGATGCGCCGAAGACGGACCGAACTACCAGCAGCGGGAGAGAAGTTGACGGTCTCGGGAGACCAGACAGGTACCACGGACGTCCGTAGCGACGAGACCGAGGAGGAGGGGGCCGACCGCAGGTGGGGCGAGCTCATCCAGGAGATCCGGGTGGCTCAGACCGGCGTGCAGATCCTGTTCGGCTTTCTGCTCACCGTCGTGTTCACCCCGCGGTACGCGCAGTTGGCACAGGTGGACAAGGGCATCTACATCGTCACGGTCGTCCTCGGGGCCGCCGCCACGGGTGCGCTGATAGGTCCCGTGGCCCTGCACCGGATCGTCTCCGGGCGGCGCGTCAAAGCCCAGGCGGTCAGGTGGGCCGCGCGGCTGACCTTCGTAGGGCTTGTCCTGCTCCTCGCGACGATGACCGCGTCGCTCCTGCTGATCCTTCGGGTGGCCACGCACGACGCGTACGTGCCCTGGCTGGTGGCCGGGGTCGTCGCCTGGTATCTGTTCAGCTGGCTGGTTCTGCCCCTGTGGGTGCGGCACCGGTACACCAGCGACTGAGCCACGAACCCGCCGAACGAACCACCCCCCCGACACCAGGAGCACCTGTGCACGAGTCCCTGTGGAACTACACGCCCACCAGCGGTCACACGCCGGACGACGACCTGACCGGCTACGCGGTCGAGGCCACCGACGGTCACATCGGCACCGTCGACAAACACTCCGGCGACGTCGTCGCCCAGTACATCGTGGTCGACACCGGTGTGTGGATCTTCGGCAGGCAGGTCATGCTGCCCGCCGGCACGGTCGTGGGCATCGACCACGAGGCGAAGAAGGTCCATGTTTCGCGCAGCAAGGCGGAGATCAAGGCGTCACCCGAATTCGACAAGGACAAGCACCTGGGCGACCCGGCCTACCGGGACCAGCTCGGCGGCCACTACGGGTCCGGTCACTGAGACCGGCTGGGACCGGGGCACCGCCCCCGGCCGCCGGTCCCGCCCCGGTCCCGCGCGGAACTCACCACGGCAGGAAGGTGTGCACGTCCTTGCCGTCGGACCGCACCACCACACTCACCTGATCGCACAGGGTGTGAATGAGGTGCCAGCCGATTCCGCCCCCGCCGTGCTGCGGATGGAAGGGACGGGGCGCGGGCGGGGTGGTGCTGCTGTCCCGCACGGTCACATGGACGCCGTCGAAGGTGCGGCGCATATGGAGTTCGAAGGGACCGGGCGCGTACTGGATCGAGTTGGCGACCAGTTCGGTGACCACCAGCAGGATGTCGTCCCAGTGCTCGACCGCGCTGGGCGGTGACGCCCGGGCGAGCGTGCTGAGATAGCCCTCCGCCGTCAGGCGCGCGTCGGTCACGTTGCGCAACTGGCCGGCGAAAGCTCTGGTGAGAGTCTCGACACCATCCTGCGACGGCTTCCTGTCCTCGCTCGGTTCGCTTGCCATTTCGCCTTCCCGTGCGGGCCCCCCCACGGTGTTCCCCCATGTGGTGCTTTTCAGCCCTGTGAGCGGCCGCTTACGCCGTGATGTCCCGGGACCGCCGGGAGGCGGCCGCGCGTCGCAGAAGCGCACGCCGTTCATTCTCACTGGTACCACCCCACACTCCGACGCTCTGACCCGTCTCGAGCGCCCACTCCAGGCACTGCTCGCGGACCGGGCAGCCCTGGCAGACGGCCTTCGCCTCGTTGATCTGGAAAAGCGCGGGACCTGTACTGCCGATGGGAAAGAACAGGTCGGGGTCGACGGAGCGGCATGCCGCGGATTCGCGCCAGTTGGACATGAGGGCCTCCTGGGCTCGCAGTCGTTTCTTCGGTGCGTCTACGTTCGGTATTCGGGTCACCGTGATGGCACAGGTGAAACAGAAATGTCCCGCTGACCCGAATGTCCTGCGGAAAATTGACCCGAATGTCCGACTATCGGGTGAGGCGAGTGACCGCTGACACGTGACGCGAATCTCTGCCGAACCCGCCTGCTTGAACATTGAGCAACCAGGGAAAACGGATCCGGAGCCCGGTCGGCGATGTACTGGCGCCTGACGCGCGGCACTTGCGTCAGCTTTCCATCAGCGAGTGAGGAGGTGGGGCATGTCCCATGAACCCGACGAGATCTGGGAGCGGTTCGCCGTCGGCCTGGCGGAGATGGCGCGGAACCTGCTGGCCCAGGACTCGGTCCAGGCCACCCTGGACCGGATAGTGGAGCACGCGTCCGTTCTGATCAGGGGATGCGACGAGGCGGGCATACTCACCGTCCGTCAGGGTGAGGTCCACTCTCTGTCCGTGACGAGTGACCTCGTACGCACCGCCGACCGGATCCAGCAGGACCTGCGGGAAGGCCCGTGCTTCGACGCCGTCGTCGACCGCAGCCAGGTCTACGCGATCGACGACCTGCGCGAGCCCCACGAGCGCTGGTCCCGCTTCGCCCCCGCGCTGAGGAGGTGCGGCATGGGCAGCACGATGGGCTTCCTGCTGTTCACCGAGGACGACGAGCTGGGCGCGCTCAACCTCTACTCCCGTCGGCCGCACACCTTCGACGACATGGCCCGGCGCGCCGGCTGGGTGCTCGCCTCCCACGCGGCCGTGGCCTTCTCCGCCTCGCGCACGCACCAGCAGCTCAGCCATGCCCTGGAGACCCGGCACGAGATCGGCGAGGCAATGGGCATCCTCATGGAACGGCACGGCCTCAGCGAGGAGACCGCCTTCAAGGTCCTCAAGAAGGCCTCCCAGGACCGAAACGTCAAGCTCCGCGAGATCGCCCGCCAGATCTGCGGAACCGGTGAGAGACCCGACTGACCGCGCTACGACACGCGGATCCCGACGATGCAGGTGTCGTCGTCCGTGTCCGACCTGCTGTACGTGAGGAGCCGGTCGAGCTGGTGGTCCAGGGTGGTCAGGGCCGTGCGCGCGGTGGTCAGCAGCTGGGCCATCGACTCCTCGACCGAACTGTCACGCCGCTCGACCAGCCCATCCGTGTACATCAACAAGGTGTCCTCGACGGCCAGTTGGACCTCGCCCTCCTCGTACGTGGTCTCGGGTACGGCGCCGAGCAGAATCCCCTTGAGGAGAGGCAGCGGGGTCGCCTCCGTGTCACGTACCAGAACGGGCGGCAGGTGGCCGGCCCTGGCCCACCGCAGGGTGCGCCGGGTCGGGTCGTAGAGACCGCAGACCGCCGTCGCCGTGATGGAGCCGGTCAGGTGGTGCGCCACGATGTTGAGCCACGACAGCAGCTGGCCGGGGCCCGCGCCCGTCACGGCGAGGCCACGCAGCGCGTTGCGCAGGACCACCATGCTGGTCGCCGCCTCGATCCCGTGACCGGCCACGTCGCCGACGCACACGAGGACCAGCCGGGAGGGCAGGACCACCGCGTCGTACCAGTCACCGCCCACGAGTTGCTCGGTCTCCGCCGGGCGGTAGCGGACGGCCACCTGGAGTCCGGGCGCCTGCAGCGGGGCCTGCGACGGAGGCATGATCGCGTGTTGGAGCTGGAGGGTCAGCCGGTTGCGTTCGTCCGCCTGCTGCTCGGTGTGGGCGAGCTGGTCACGCGTCGCCGCGAGCGCGACCTCCGTCCAGTGCTGGGCCGAGATGTCCTGGCAGGCTCCTCGGACGACGAACAGCCGGTTGTCGGCGTCGAGCACCGGCTCGGCCACCACCCGCAGATGCCGGGTCACCCCGTCGGGCCGCTGGAGCCGGAACGCCGCCGTGGCCGGCCGCCGGTGGTGCAGAAGGGTGCGCAGGAAACGGCCGACCGCGACGGCGTCGTCCGGGTGCGCGTGCGCGGGCAGGTCCTCGAGCGGTACGGGTGTCTGGGAGGCGGAGCGCCCGTACAGGCTGAAGAGTGTGTCGTTCCAGGTGATCTCGCCGGTGAGCAGGTTCTCCTCGAAGCCGCCGATCCTACCGAGCCGCTGGGCGTGCTGAAGCAGGCTCGCGAGCCGTGCGTTCTCGTCCTCGACGCGCCACAGGAGCAGCACGCTGTCACCGTGCCGGCTGAGGCTGATGTCGGCCACGCTCGACAGCGGCACCTGGTCGACCAGCGCGGTGAGATCCATCCGGTGGGACCGGAACGGCTCGCCCGTGGCGTAGACCCGCTCGATGTGCTGGAAGAGCTCGCTCTCCCCGGCGGCCAGCGGATATGCCTCCAGCAGGAACGCGCCGTTGACGACACCGCGGGGGCGGCCGGCGGGGTCCATGAACCTGCTGTTCACATGCCGGATCCGGAAGTCCGAGAGCTGCCCGCTCTTGTCGAGGTGGGGTTCGAGGACCAGCGCGGGATCGTGCAGCCCGTCGACCAGGTCGATCAGTTCCGCGACCCCGGGCGTGACGAGCGGGCCGTTGGTGTTCCGGCGGTCGCTCAGAAGCGGGTGGCTCTCCAGCGTGTGGGCGCACAACTCGGCCAGCGCCTCGACCTGGCGGACGACCTGCGGCGACTGCGGCTCCAGCGGGGAGGGCCAGGCGATCTCGAGGACGCCGTGGATACGCCCGGCGACACCGGCCGGGGCGGCGACCCGCCCGCCGTGCGGATAGTGGGTGCGGCCGATGGTCGGCGGCCCGGCCTCGGCGAGTGACGCGGTCCACTGGGTCGTACGAGCGGACAGCGCCCGGCGTGCCACCGTCGCCACGCCGGGCGGCACGTAGCGCCAGCGCCCCGCCTCCGCCGCGGAGAACCCCGCACTGCCGGCCAGGGTGAGACAGCCGTCGGAGCCGACCGCCCAGATGGCCACGGCCACCGCGCCGAGCGGGGTCAGCGCGTGCTGGAGCAGCGAGTCGGCCACCGACTGGGTGTCGTCGGCGGCCAGCGCACCGCTCTCCGCCTCCCGCAGCCGTACGGCCGAGGAGGCGTCCTCGGCGTCGCCGGTACCTGCCGTGGCTGAGAGGAACACACTGGTCACCTCGGACAGCCGGTCGCGTGCCGCCTGGTTGATGACGTCGACGGCGAGTTCGAGCATTCCCACTCTGCCCTGCTCGGTCAGGTCGGCGAGTTGCCGGGCGGCCTGTGCGGGGCCGCAGCCGAGACGCTCGATCAGGATGCCCTTGGCGAGCTCGATCAGGGCGCGTCCGTCGGCTTCGGCCTGCGCGGCCTGCACCTCGCGACGCAGCCGGTCCACCGTGGCAGCCAGTCTGCCCACCATGGACGTCGACGCGGCGTCGGGCGGGGTGCCCGTCGACCCGGTCGTCCCGGTGTCCGATGGCTGTTCGGGAGTGCTCACGGTGCGGTTGCTCCTCGGCTGTGCTCCCCGCGTACGCGGGGGAGAAGGGGTGCGGGGAGCGCCCGCCAGGACCGGCGGGCGCCCTCCGGTGTCACACGCTCAGCCAGCGCCGGACGCAGGCGATGAGGTCGTCGGTGTCGACCGGCTTGGTCACATAGTCACTCGCGCCCGACAGGAGGCTCTTCTCCCGGTCGCCAGGCATCGCCTTCGCGGTGACCGCGATGATCGGCAGGTCGGCGTACTGGGGCATCTTGCGGATCTCCGCCGTGGCCGTGTAGCCGTCCATCTCCGGCATCATCACGTCCATCAGGACCACCGCGACGTCGGGGCGGCTGAGCAGGGTCTCGATGCCCTTCCTGCCGTTCTCCGCGTGCAGCACCTGGAATCCGTGGAGTTCCAGAACGCCGCTGAGGGCGAAGAGGTTGCGGGCGTCGTCGTCGACCACGAGCACGGTGGTGCCGTGCGACGTGTCGCCGCCGAGCCGCGGTTCCTGGGCCTGCGGCTCCTCCGCGCGGACCAGCGGGAGCACGTCACCCGGCTCCTCGGCGGACAGGTGCAGGGCGATGCGCTCGCGCAACTCGTCCAGGCTGGAAAGGAATTCCAGCGTCCGGGGACCGGACCGGGACTGGAGGGCCTGTTCCTGGGCGAGGTCCACCCGGCTGCCGTTGTGGACGAGTACGGGGACGTTCGCCAGGGCGGAGTCGCCTTCGACGGCCTCCAGGAAACTGGCCGCCTCCCCGTGCGCCATGCCGAGTTCGAGGACGACGCAGTGGCACGCTCCGGCGGCCAGCGCGCTCGCCGCCTCCTGCGCTCCCACCACCGTGATCACGTCGACCGTCTCCCGGACGGCGCTGTCGTCACGACTGCGGGTGAGATCCCCGACCGCGCTCTCGGCGACGAGGGTCAGCAGGCCGCGTGGCCGCTCCTCGACGACCAGCAGCCGACGCCGGCCCTGCCGGGCCGGACCGACCGGGCCCGGCGCGGGAACGCGCGCCGCCACCACGTCGGCGGTGTCCTCGCGCGGCGCGGACTCCAGCGGCCGGCTGCCGCTCAGGAGCTCCTCGAAGTCAGGCCGGTCCATGGGCAGGAAGAGGGTGAAGGCACTGCCCTGGCCGGGGGTGCTGTCGACAGTGACCGCGCCTCCGAGAAGGTGGGCGATCTCCCGGGTGATGGACAGCCCGAGACCGGTACCGCCGTACTTGCGGCTCGTGGTGCCGTCGGCCTGCTGGAAGGCCCCGAAGATCGTCTCCAGCTGCTGTTCCGGGATACCGATGCCGGTGTCCTTCACCCGGAAGGCGATGACGCTGCCGGCCCGCAGCACCCCGTCGGGGACCTCGTGTCCGGTCGCCGGTTCGATACGCAGTTCGACGCGTCCCTGCTCGGTGAACTTGACCGCGTTCGACAGCAGGTTGCGCAGGACCTGACGCAGCCGGGAGTCGTCGGTGAGCAGTTCGTCGGGCGCGCCGGGCGCGGTGCTGATCGTGAAGTCCAGGTTCTTCTGCGAGGTCATGGGCCGGAAGGTGGCCTCGACGTACTCCAGCAGGCGGCGCATGGGGACCCGCTCGGGGGAGAGGTCCATCTTGCCGGCCTCGACCTTCGACAAATCGAGGATGTCGTTGATCAGTTGCAGCAGGTCGGAGCCCGCCGAGTGAATGATGCCCGCGTACTCGACCTGCTTCGGGGTGAGGTTGCGCGAGGGGTTCTGGGCCAGCAACTGGGCGAGGATCAGCAGGCTGTTGAGCGGGGTCCGCAGCTCGTGGCTCATGTTCGCCAGGAACTCGGACTTGTACTTCGAGGCCAGCGAGAGCTGCTGGGCACGGGCTTCGAGTTCTTGCCGGGCCTGTTCGATCTGGAGGTTCTTGGCCTCGATGTCCCGGTTCTGGGTGGCCAGCAGTGAGGCCTTGTCCTCCAGTTCGGCGTTGGAGCGCTGGAGTTCGTCCTGCTGGACCTGCAACTCCTCGGACCGGGCCTGAAGTTCGGCCGTCAGGCGCTGGGACTCGCCCAGGAGTTCATCGGTACGGGCGTTGGCCACGATCGTGCTGACGTTGACGCCGATGGTCTCCATCAACTGTTCCAGGAAGGTCTGGTGGACCGGTGTGTAGCGGGTGACCGAGGCCAGCTCGATCACACCGAGCACCTGCTCCTCGACCACGATGGGCAGTACCACCAGTGCCGTCGGTACCGTACTGCCGAGCCCTGAGGAGATGGTCACGTATCCCGGCGGCAGCTCCTCCACCGTGATGGCCCGGCGGTTGCGCGCGGCCTGGCCGACCAGCGAGCGGCCCATCGGGATGCGGGAGGGCCGGTCCGTGTCGTCCGGGTAGCCGTAGGACCCGACGAGCCGGAGCTCCGTGCCGTGCGCCGTCTCCTCCGCGAGGTAGAAGGCTCCGTACTGCGCGGCGACCAGCGGGGTGAGCTCGTCCATGATCAGCTCGGCCACCACGTCCAGGTCCCGGTAGCCCTGCATCAGGCCCGAGACGCGGGCCAGGTTGGTCTTCAGCCAGTCCTGCTCATGGTTGGCCCGCGTGGTCTCGCGCAGCGACTCGACCATGGAGTTGATGTTGTCCTTGAGCTCCGAGACCTCGCCCGACGCCTCGACGGTGATCGAGCGGGTGAGGTCCCCCTCGGCCACGGCGCTGGCCACCTCGGCGATCGCCCGCACCTGCCGGGTGAGGTTGCCCGCCAGTTCGTTCACGTTCTCCGTCAGGCGCTTCCACGTACCGGAAACGCCTTCCACCTCGGCCTGTCCGCCGAGCCGGCCCTCGCTGCCGACCTCCCGTGCCACCCGGGTGACCTCGGCGGCGAAGGCGGAGAGCTGGTCGACCATCGTGTTGATGGTCGTCTTGAGCTCGAGGATCTCGCCGCGGGCGTCCACGTCGATCTTCTTGGAGAGGTCTCCCTTGGCGACCGCGGTGGTCACCAGGGCGATGTTGCGGACCTGGCCGGTGAGGTTGTTGGCCATCGAGTTGACGTTGTCGGTGAGGTCCTTCCAGGTGCCCGCGACGTTCGGCACGTGCGCCTGTCCGCCGAGCCGTCCCTCGGTGCCGACCTCACGGGCCACGCGGGTGACCTCGTCGGCGAACGCGGACAGGGTGTCGACCATCGTGTTGATGACGTCCGCCAGCGCCGCGACCTCGCCCTTGGCCTCGACGGTGATCTTCTGGGAGAGGTCTCCCTTGGCGACGGCGGCGGCCACCTGCGCGATCGAGCGCACCTGACCGGTCAGGTTCGACGCCATCACGTTGACGTTGTCGGTGAGGTCCTTCCAGGTCCCCGAGACCCCTCGTACGGTGGCCTGGCCGCCCAGGTTGCCCGCGGTGCCGACCTCGCGGGCGACGCGGGTGACCTCGTCGGCGAAGGCGGAGAGCTGGTCGACCATCGTGTTGATGGTGTCCTTGAGCTCGAGGATCTCGCCGCGGGCGTCGACGGTGATCTTCTGGGAGAGGTCCCCCTTGGCGACGGCGGTCGCCACCTGGGCGATGGAGCGGACCTGGGCGGTGAGGTTGCCCGCCATGAAGTTCACCGAGTCGGTGAGGTCGCGCCAGGTGCCCTTGACACCCTTGACGTCGGCCTGGCCGCCGAGCCGCCCGTCGGTGCCGACCTCGCGGGCGACGCGGGTGACCTCGTCGGCGAACGCGGAGAGCTGTCCGACCATCGTGTTGATGGTGTCTTTCAGTTCGAGGATCTCGCCGCGGGCGTCGACGGTGATCTTCTGGGAGAGGTCCCCCTTGGCGACGGCCGTGGTCACCTGGGCCACATTGCGGACCTGGGCGGTGAGGTTGCCCGCCATCAGGTTCACGGAGTCGGTGAGGTCCCGCCAGACACCGCCGACGCCGGGCACCTGGGCCTGTCCGCCGAGGCGTCCCTCGCTGCCGACCTCGCGGGCGACGCGGGTGACCTCGTCGGCGAAGGCGGAGAGCTGGTCGACCATCGTGTTGACGGTCTCTTTGAGCTGGAGGATCTCGCCGCGGGCGGGCACGTCGATCTTCTGGGAGAGGTCTCCCTTGGCGACGGCCGTGGCCACCTGCGCGATGTCACGGACCTGCGTGGTGAGGTTGCCGGCCATCGCGTTGACCGAGTCGGTCAGGTCGGCCCAGGTGCCGGAGACCCCGGGGACCTCCGCCTGTCCGCCCAGGGTGCCCTCGGTGCCGACCTCGCGTGCCACCCGGGTCACCTCGGAGGTGAACACCGACAACTGGTCGACCATCCCGTTGAACACGGTCGCGATGTCGCCGAGGAGGCCACCGGCGTCGTCCGGCAGACGTGTGCCGAAGTCTCCATCGCGCACGGCGGTCAGCCCCGCCAGCAGCTGACGAAGCTCCTGCTCGCCCGGCGTTCGGCTCGAAGGCCCGGTCGCTGTGACGGTCATGCTTACCCTCGTTCCGCTCCCCAGGAGTCCCGGGCGGGACTCGGAACCACGCCGGACTCATGCACGGACTTTGTGTGCAGCCCGTGGCATTCCCGCAAATCACGGTGCGCCCGCTGAGAAAATACGCCGCAGGCTAACCCAGAAATCATCCGATGAACAAAGTGGTGGCCGGAACATCAGGGCAGCCAAAAAGTTACGGCTGACTAGGCATGACCACGCGAGATGGGGTTACACAGGACCCTCTCGCCGCACCCGCCCGAGCCTGCTCCTAAAGGTGCCCGGAGCGCGGTGGGAGGGCCGCACGCAAAGATCCCGCCGCACTGGGGTCACCGGGTGGGTGGTGACGGCCAGGACGGCGGGATCGGATCCTTCGGGGCGCGTGATCAGGCGACGGCCGGGTCCATCAGGCCCGTGCGAAGTCGCTTGATGATGCGAGTGATCAACCGGGACACATGCATCTGGGAGATGCCGAGCTCCTCGCCGATCTGAGCCTGGGTGCGCTCTTCGACGAAGCGCAGGTGGACGATCAGGCGAGAGCGGTCGTCCAGTTCCGCGAGCAGCGGAGCCAGCGAGTGGAAGTCGTCGACGAGCTGGAGCGCCGGGTCCTCCTCGCCGATGAAGTCGGCCAGAACGCCTTCGCCGTCTGCCGACCCGTTGCTCGTGAGGGCGGCGTCGAGAGAGGTGGAGGTGTAGGCGTTGGAGGCCTTGCGGGCCTCGATGACGTCTTCCTCGGACAGCGACATGAGCTCGGCCAGCTCGCGGGTGGTGGGCATGCGGTCGAGCCGGCTGTGCAGCTCCTCGGTGGCCTTGGCGAGCTCGACGCGGGCTTCCTGGAGACGGCGGGGGACGTGCACCGCCCAGCTGGTGTCCCGGAAGAACCGCTTGATCTCACCGACGATGTAGGGGATCGCGAAGGAGGTGAACTCGACCTCGCGGGTGAGCTCGAAGCGGTCGATGGCCTTGATCAGGCCGATGGTGCCGACCTGGACGATGTCCTCCATCGAGTCGCCGCGGCTGCGGAAGCGGGAGGCCGCGTAGCGGACCAGGGAGAGGTTCATCTCGATCAGCGTGTTGCGTGCGTACTGGTATTCGTGCGTGCCTTCTTCGAGGACGGCGAGCCGGTCGAAGAACTGGCGCGAGAGGTCGCGCGCGTCCTTCGGCTTCACCTTCGAGGGGTCGTCGATGAACGGAAGCTCCGACTCACTGCAGGCCCCCGCCACGTCGGCCATGCGTGGTTCCGTGGCCGTTGTCCCCAGCGTCGTCACGGCTGCCATGCCGTCCACCCCAAATCCTCGAAAAAACCTCGAAGGCATTCCTGACACCGCACGTGTGCCCCGGTTGCCGGAGATCACACCACACATGTCGAGGAAAATTTCAGGAGGGCCGTCGCGGCGCGGTCCGGCGGATCCGGGAGCCGGTCGTGGTCCGGGACGCCCGGGTACCCTGGGGCCGGAGAGCCGGGGCCACGATGGCGTACGGCGGGTCGCCGAGAGGCGGGGTGGCATGGCGTACGGCGATGGCGGGCCGGCGGCGAGCACTGCCTCGGACGACCTCGGCGGAGCCGGTCTGCGGCTGTACGCGCTCGTGGAGCGCCCCGGTATCCGGCTCGTCGGCGAGATCAGCCCGTCCACGCGGCCCGTCTGGCGGCAGGCCCTCGCGCAGGTGTCCGGCCAGAGCGAGCACATCTGCTTCCTGGAGCTGTCCGCCATCACGTTCGTCGATGTCGCCGGTGCCTCGGAACTCGTGCGCACCGCACAGGCGTTGACCGAGAGACGGCGACTGGTCCTGGAACGGCCACCACCCGAACTTCCCAGACTGCTTGACCTGTTCTGGCCCGAACTCCGGACGATCGAGGTGGCGGCATGACCGACTCGGCCACCCTTGCAGAACCGTTTGTTCACCCCGCTCTGTTCTATCGCGGCGACCAGGAGTACGTGGACGGCACGGTGCCGTTCCTGCTGGACGGCATGGCCGCGGCGGAACCGGTCGCGGTGGCCGCACCCGCCCCGCGCCTTGAGCTGATCCGCGCGGAACTCGGCTCGGCCGCCGCCGACGTGCACTTCGTCGACATGACACGGGCCGGACGGAATCCCGGCCGCATCATCCCCTCCGTCCTGCGCTCGTTCGCCGACTCCCGCACCCAGGGCCGGGTCCGGATCATCGGGGAGCCGATCTGGCCCGGCCGCACCGCCGCGGAGTACCCGGCCTGTGTCCAGCACGAGGCACTGATCAACGTCGCCTTCCAAGGGCGCGACGTGACGATCCTCTGTCCCTACGACGCGCGGGCGCTCTCCGCCGACGTCCTCGCCGACGCGCACGCCACGCACCCCGTCGTCATCGACGGGGGCCGGGAGCGGGCCAGCACCGACTACGCCCTCGAGGGGGCGCTCGCGCGCTGCAACGAAGCTCTGCGGCATCCGCCGGGGGCGGCGACGGTCCGCTTCGACGCCGACGCCCTGCCGACCTCTCGCGACTTCGCGCTGGACGAGGCCCGGGAGCGCGGAATGAGCCTCGTCCGTGTGCAGGATCTGGCTCTGGTCGTCGCGGAGCTGACGACCAACAGCGTGGTGCACGGGGGCGGTTCGGGAACGCTGCGGATCTGGGCCGAGAGCGAGCAGATCGTCTGCGAGGTGCAGGACGACGGCCGGGTGGCCGACCCGCTGGCCGGTCGGCACCCGGTGCGTCCCGACCAGCTCGGTGGCCGCGGCCTGTTCCTCGTCCACTACCTCTCCGACCTCGTCCGCGTACACACCGGCGAGAACGGGACGACGTTCCGCAGCTACGTCGCTCGAACGTGACCCGCGCTTCCTGACGTCTCAGCGTGCTGCGGAGCGGCACGCCCGGAGGCACGGGAAGGCCCGGCCCCCGTAGCCGGGTCCGGGCCTTCGTCACCGCTTGGAGCAGGGCGTCCTGGCTAGCGCTTGCTGCCCGCCTTGGCCGCCTTCGCCGCCTGGCGTTCGGTGTGGGAGTCGGCCGTGGCCAGGGTGCCGCCGGAGGTCTCCAGGTGCGCGCGCACGAACCACTGGAACTGCTCCAGGTCGCGCAGCTGTCCGATGAGGAGATCCTCCGTCACCGGGTCGCTCTTGCCGATCTCGCTCATCGCCGAGCGGTGGGCCTCGACGATCCCCGTGTAGACGAGGTCGAGGGCGCCGAGGTGGGCGATGGCGTCGGCCCGCCCGACCGCGTAGTCGTCCCAGGTCCGCTCGGCCACGAGGACACCCGGGGTGCCTTCCGGTACCCCGCCGAGAGCGGAGATGCGCTCGGCCGTGTCATCGGCCATCTCGCGCACCCGGTCCACCTGGGGATCGAGCATTTCGTGCACGGCGATGAAGTGGGGCCCGACCACATTCCAGTGGACGTGCTTCAACGTGAGGGAAAGATCGTTGAGCGCGTGCAGACGCATACGCAGCAGGTCAATGATCACTCCGCCGTCGTGCGTACTGAGCCCGGGGACCGTGTACTTGGGAGATGCGGATTTCGACATCATTCTGCTCCGTCCCGAAGAAAACTTTCGAACCGGCTGCCGTTCCCACCCGCGAATCAACCGGAAGAACCGGAAGTGCGGGGCGAGTGGAAATCATCGGTATCAGCCTCCGACACCACAGGTGCCCCGCTTCCTCCGGGCTACACACCGAAGAGCCTCCGACGTCATCGTCCCGGCCATGGTCCGTTGGCCGACTGCCGGACCGTCCCCACCCCTCTGTAGTGGGCCAATGGTCCAGTGATCCGGTCACGAGTTGAGCCGTTGTGCCCACGGATGGTTACCTGTGCTGTAACCATGCACAATCGGCGCCGCGCAGCGCCGGACGGCGACGAGGCCGTACCGGACCGCGGCGCTTCGTCGTGTCCGCGAGTTCCGCCACCCCGGGCGCCCGCGTGCGCGGCGCGAGACGGTCGAGGGGGCGGCGTACCGCCGTGAAGAGGATGCTCGTGGCTCCGGATCCGGGGCATGTCAGGCTGCGGAACTCCTGTCGTGCCGTCGTCGGTATCGGCTTCGCCGTCGCCCTGGCGGAACTCGTCGGACTGTCCCTGACGGCTTCCATCACGGGGGGACTGGCGGCCCTGCTCGCCCTCTTCACGGTCGCCGACGGGACGGTGCGCGCCCAGCGGGTGACCACCGCGCTGCTTCCGGTCGCCGGCTTCCCCGTGCTGGCCCTGGCGACCCTGCTGCACGGTGTGGCCCCGGCCCGAGACGCGGCCCTCCTGCTGGTGGTCCTCGGCGGGGTGTACGCCCGCCGCTGGGGTGCTCGGGGACACGCGCTCGGGATCTTCGCGTTCATGAACTTCTTCGTCACGCAGTTCCTGCACGCCGTCCCGGAGCAGCTGCCCGAGCTGTACGCCGCGGTGGGTCTGGCCCTCGGCGCCGCCGCCCTCGTACGTTTCGTCCTCTGGCCCCTGGAGCGTGGCGCGGCTCCGCCCGTTCCGGCACCCCGGCCGCTGCCCGGGAGCGGCCTGGCCCGCCCCACCACCCGGCAGGCCCTCCAGGCCACGGTGGCCTGCGCCTTCGCCCTGGTCCTCGGTCAGGCACTGTCCGAGGACCGCTGGTACTGGGCCGTCGGCACCGTCTGGTGGATCTTCGTCAACACCGTCTCGCGCGGCGAGACGCTCGTTCGCGGCTTCCGCCGGGTGCTGGGCACGGTCGTGGGCATCGTCGTCGGCGTGCTGATCGCCATCCCGCTGCACGGGGCGCCGGTACCGACCGCGGTCCTGGTCGCGGTCTGTGTCTTCGGGATCTTCTACACGGCCGCGGTCTCCTACAGCTGGATGGTGCTGTCGGTGACGGTGATGGCGGGCCTGCTGTACGGCCTGCTGGGCGTGCTGGATGCCAACCTGCTGGTACTGCGTCTGGAGGAGACGGCCATCGGCGCGGCGGGAGCGGTGCTCGCCGTGGTCCTCGTGCTGCCGGTCACCACCCACGCCACGAACGAGGCGTGGATCCAGCGCGCGCTGCGCTGCGTCCACGCGGCGACCGCCGAGGCCGCCGCCCGTCTCGCGGGCTCGCCGTCAGCGGATCCCGCGCCCCACGCCGCCGAACTCGAAGTGCTGCTGGCCCGTGTCCGGATGGCGCTCGCTCCCCTCGTGCATCCGCTCAACCCGTTCCGCGCCCGCAAGGCACGGGCCGGCCAGGTCATCACCCTGCTGGACGGCTGTGCCCGCGAGGTGCGCGGCCTGGTGGCCGTCGCCGCGGACCCGGACGCCGGCCACGATGCCCGCCTCGTCGCGGCCTGCGGCCGTGTGAAGACGGCCGTGGAAGCCCTGACCGCGGGCGAACGAGGACGTCACGAGCCTGCCCGAGCCCTCGGAGCCGTGCCCCACCCCGCTGTCACCGAGCCCGCGCTCGCTCACCTGCACAGCCTGGAACGGGCGCTCGCCGAACTGGAGGTGCCTCTGCGCACCTCCCGGTACGCACCTTTGCTTCCCGCCTGAACCGCGGCTCACCAGGCTTGTTCCGGCGGGTCGGTGAACCTCGGGTACACCGAACAGGCCCCGGCCTCCACCTGGTCTAGACCGCGGATGGCGGACTGCTACCGTCGCCCCGACAACGCGGGAGCGAGAGGGGACCTCAGTGGCAGACGGCGGCAGGCGGCGACAGCGGGCGTTCATCGGCTCGTTCACGGCGGCGGGAGGCCTCGGCGTCGTCACCGCGGCCGTGGACCCGGTCAGCGGAGCGCTGACCGTCCTCAGTGCGGTGGACGGTGTCCCCGACCCGTCCTACCTCGCGCTGTCGCCTACGCTGGAGACGCTCTACGCGGTCAGTGAGACGGCCGAGGGTGCGGTGGCCGCATACCGTCTGACCGGCGACAAGCCGGAGCTGACGGGGGAGCCCGTGCCGGTCGGCGGCAGCGGTCCCACGTACCTGAGCGTCTTCGACGGACACGTCCTGACCGCCAACTACGGCTCCGGCAGCGTCTCGGCCGTCCCCGTCCGCGCCGACGGAGGGCTCGCGGGCGCCGCCTCCAGCGTGCTCCAGCACACCGGTTCGGGCCCGCACACCCCACGCCAGCTCAGCCCGCACGCCCACCAGGTGCAGCCCGACCCGAGCGGTCGCTGGGCGGTGAGCATCGACCTCGGGACGGATTCGGTGCGGGTGTGCGCGCTGGACGGCGGAACGCTCACCGTGCACCGCGAGATCGCGCTGCGCCCCGGTTCCGGCCCCCGGCACCTGGCTTTCCACCCGCGCGGCGAACACGCCTACGTACTCAACGAACTCGCGCCCACCGTCCACGTCTGCCGGTGGGACGCCGCCGAAGGCGCGCTGCGGCCCGTCGCGGAGATCCCGGTGCTGCCCGGAGTACCGGACGGTGACGCCTTCCCGTCGGGCATCGTCGTGTCGCCCGACGGCCGCTTCGTGTGGACCGCCACGCGCGGTCAGGACGTCGTCTCCGTACTCACGCCCGACGCCATGGGCGAGGGGCTGCGGCTGGTCGCCACGGTGCCCTGCGGCGGTACCTGGCCGCGCGCGCTGGCCCTCGACCCGTCGGGGCGCTTCCTGTACTGCGCCAATGAGCGCTCCGGCGACGTGACCTGGTTCACGGTCGACCCCGAGACGGGCCTACCGAGGCGGGGCGGTTCCATCGACGCTCCCGCGGCGTCCTGCGTGGTCCTCGGCTGACCTCGCCGGGCCACCCACGCGAAGGGCCCGCTCCAGCACAGGAGCAGGCCCTTTCGCGTTCTCCGTGGTGCCGCGCTCAGTGCGTCGGCGCCCCCTGCGGCTGCTGCGGGGCGATGCCCAGCGCGGCCGTGTACTTGGCCAGCGCCAGCTTGCCGATCGCGGGGTACGGGCCGAGCGCCTCGGCCGCGGCGCAGCCGGCCTCCTTGGCCGCCGCGTCGAGCAGACCCGCGTCGAGCTCGGGACCGATCAGGTACGGCGCGAGGGCCAGGTTCTGGGATCCGGAGTTGCGCAACTGCTCGGCGGTGGCCGCGATGGCGCCCTCCTCGTCGAGCGCCGCCGCCATCACCGGCACGGCGAGCCGCGCGGCCAGCAGCATGCCGGTGATCCCGGCCGCCTGGACAGCCTCCTCGCCGCCCACGGATGCGAGGATGATGCCGTCCGCGGCGGTCGTCACGGTGAACAGCCGGGCACGGTCGGCGCGCGCCAGACCCGCCTCGGAAAGGCGTACGTGCAGCCCTTCGGCGAGCAGCGGGTGCGGGCCGAGCACATCGCCCAGGTCGGCCGCGACGCGGCTTTCCATGACGGCCTGGCGGATCCGGCGCAGCAGCGCGTTGTCGGGCCCGGCGAGCAGGGGCACCACGACGGCCACGGGCCCGTCGGGCTCGGCCACGTCCGAACCGGCGGCACGGGACTGCTCGAAACGGGCGGTGCGCTCCTCGGAGGCGCGGACCAGCACGGCCTGAAGCGTGGGGAACTCGGCGTCGTCCCCGTCGAGGTACCCGATGCGGGCATCGAGACCGGGGAGCTCGGAGCGCGCGATGCTCACGACCTCCTCGGTGAGGCTGCGTGTGGCGGCGCTGGGGGTGCCCGGCACCGCGATGACGAGCGCGGGCGCGCCCTCGGGAGCCACCAGGGCTTCCGGGCGGCGGTGCCGCCCGGGCTGGCGGGGTCGCGGCATTCGTACTGGCAGGCCGGACGCGGGCCCAGTGGGGGAGCTCATGGCGCCGCATGTTACTGGTTTCTTGGGTTCCCCTGTTCGGGGAGGGTGCAGGTGAGCGGTATCCGTCCGCTTTTGTCTGATGAGTTACGTACTGATCAGAAGTGATCAGTATGACGAAAGTGTCCCCTCGCCTCTTCGGTCACCACGAACAACATCCGTTCGTCCCCAGGGATGGTGATTTCGTCCTTCGCCAGATCGACGGCGAGCAGCACGGCGCCGTGCAGCGGGTCACCCGCCGCCGGTACCTGCCGGGCGTGCGGCAGTTGCTCCGCCAGTTCCTTCCGCAGTGGTACGAGGAGGGGGTCGCCCATCTTGAACAGGCCGCCGGTAAGCGCGACTCGGGGCTCTCCCGAGGGCGGGCACACAGCGGCGGCCGACTCGGCGATGCTTCGTGCCGCCGCACGCAGGATGTCCGCCGCGACCTGGTCGCTCCCGGCGCAACGGGCCACTTCGGGTGCGAAGGCGGCGAGCACGGTTGGCCGGTCGGTCCGCGGATACAGCCGGCCAGGCAGGCCCGGTACCGGCCCGAACATCTCCTCGGCGCACGCTCGCAGCCGTGCCGATCCGCCACGGCGCCCGTCGAAGTCCCGGACGGCCGCTTCGAGGCCGGCGCGGCCGATCCAGGCCCCGCCCCCGCAGTCGCCGAGCAGATGACCCCAGCCGTCCGCCCGCCGCCAGCTCTCCAGGTCCATGCCGACCGCGATCATGCCGGTGCCGGCGGCGACGACCGCGCCGGGCCGGTGGCCGAGCGCCCCCAGGTACGCGGTCACCGCGTCGGCGGCCAGCGCGAGCCGTGGCACGCCGAGTTCACGCTCCAGGGCCGATGGCAGCTCGGCGCGCAGTTCGTCGCCGAGTGTGGCCAGGCCCGCGGCTCCGACGGCGACCGCCGCGAGGTCGTCGACGCCCGCGTCGGCCATCAACCGCCGGGCCATCGGCAGCAACTGCTCCAGCAGATGACCGGCGTCGATGCCGCGCGGACCGGTGCGTACCGGTTCCTTCGAGGCCAGCGGAACCCCGTGGGCCTGCCCGCGCACGGCAAGCGTCGCGCGCAGCCCCGAACCTCCCGAGTCCACCGCCAGCACCCCGGGTGGCGAGCCGGCGCGCGTCACGGCAGGCGCCAACAGGCTCCCCTCCTTACCGGTGACCGGCTGCGTGATCTGCTCGGACCGGATCGATGACCTTGGTGAGGAGGAAGAGTAGCGCCGAGGGCGGTGTCCGTGTGTGGGGGCTTCCCTGTTTGTGCGGGCCCCCGTGTGTGCCAGTAGGGTGACGCGCTGTGGCACCACGACCCTTGCAAGAACTTGTTGAAGCGGGCTGGGCGAAGGCCCTTGAACCTGCGGCCGAACGCGTCGCCGCGATGGGGGACTTCCTCCGGGCCGAGATAGCGGCCGGCCGGACCTACCTTCCGGCCGGGGCGAATGTCCTGCGGGCCTTCCAGCAGCCCTTCGACGACGTCCGTGTCCTGATCGTCGGTCAGGATCCCTATCCCACGCCGGGGATGGCGATCGGGCTGAGCTTCGCGGTGGCGCCCGACGTGCGTTCGCTGCCGGGCAGTCTGGAGAACATTTTCCGGGAGATGCACTCCGACCTGGGGCTGCCCAGGCCGTCCAACGGTGATCTGACGCCGTGGACGCAGCAGGGAGTGCTGTTGCTGAACAGGGCGCTCACCACGGCACCGCGCAGTCCCGCGGCGCACCGGGGCAAGGGCTGGGAGGAAGTCACCGAGCAGGCGATCCGAGCGCTAGCGGCGCGCGGTAAGCCCTTGGTGTCCGTGCTGTGGGGGCGTGACGCGCGTAATCTGCGGCCGCTGCTGGGCGATCTGCCGGCGATCGAGTCGGCCCACCCGTCCCCCATGTCGGCGGACCGTGGATTCTTCGGCTCACGGCCGTTCAGCCGGGCCAACGACCTGCTCGTCGAGCAGGGTGCCCAGCCGGTCGACTGGCGTCTGCCGTAGCGAACGGCTGTAGCGAACGGCCGTCGTAACGGCCGTCGTAACGGCCGTCGTAACGGCCGAGTCTGTCCACCGAAGTGCCAGCAGGTTCTTGGTCCGCTGGTGGTGCACGCGCGGCACATCGCCGAGCAGCGCACACAGCGCCTCCTGGCACCCGGAGCGGTTCGCGGGCCGACGGCCGGTCCGCCCCGTCCGGCGGTACGGGGAGCCCGCCCGTTCGTGGGTCGGGGCGGGCGTTTTCCCGCCGCCCCGACCCACCGGTTCACCCGGTACATCTCGATCCTCGTTGTCGTACCCCACCCCTAGGCTCCACGCCATGACAGCCCAGAACCCCGCTTCCGCCGACGCGTCCGGCGTCCATCCTCTGGTCGGCGAACTGCGCGGCCTGCTCGCCGGCGCCACCCCCGCACGCGCGCGCAAGGCGATTCGTGAACTGCTCACCGTTCACGACGACGGGGCCGCCCTCGACCTCGCCGCCCGTTTCGCGCCCACCGCCGCCTACTCAGGCGATCTCCTGCTGCGTGAACTGCCCCGGGCCGCGGACCCGGACCGTTTCTGCGAACTCCTCCTCGCGCCCGCTTTCGCACATGAGGGCCGCGCCGAGCTGCGGCTGCGCCGGATCAAGTCGCTGCGCGGCCTGCGTCACCTGACCATGCTCCGCAAACTCCACATGGACCGATGCAAGGAGGTCACCGACCTCGGCGACCTGGCCGCGCTCACCGCCCTCACCGACCTCGACCTCAACGGCTGTGCCGGGATATCGGACCTGGCCCCGCTGAGCACCCTGACCGCGCTCACCCGGCTCAATCTGCACCGTTGCCGTCAGGTCAGCGACATCCGTCCACTGTTCACCCTGCGCGGCCTGCGTGAACTGGACGTCAGCATGACCAAGGTGCGCGATGTCGCCGGACTGCCCGCGGCCCTTCCGGACCTGCGCACCCTCACCATGCGCGGCTGCCGTTCCTTCCGCGATGCCGGGCAGCTTGCGGGACTGACCCGCCTGACCAACCTGGACCTCGGCTGGACCGGGCTGCGCAACCTTCGGGGGCTCACGAGGTTACCCGCCCTCACCGAACTCGACCTCAGCAGTTGCGCCTCGTTGACCAGCGTGGAGGGCATCGGCGCGCTGACCGGCCTGGCTGAGCTGCGGATCACCGACTGTCGCAAGCTGGCCACCCTCACCGGCCTGGGATCCCACCCGGGCATGGCCGAACTGACGCTGGACGGCTGCTCCGCCCTGCGTGACCTGCGCGGCCTGGGGGCTCTGACCGGCCTCACCTACGTCTGTGTCAAGGACTGCGCGGATCTCACCACCCTCGAAGGGCTGCAGGGCTCACCCATCAGTCAGTTCCGCGCGGAGGGCTGCCCGGCCCTGGCCGACTTCTCCGCCCTGGAGCACGTCCCCAGGCTCCGTGACCTCGACGCACTCCGCCTGGACGCGCTCACCGACCTCTCGCAGCTGCCCGCCATGCCGCTGATGGACCACATGCGGTTCATCGAGTGCCCGTCCCTCCGAGCCCTGGACGGCATACGTGCCTACCCCTTGCTGCGCAGGCTGATGATCTGGCGCTGCCACGCTCTGAAGTCGGTGCACGGCATCGGGCACCTGCCCGCCCTGAGCGAGCTGGAACTGTGGGAAGTGCCCCTGGTCACGACGCTGGGGGAGCAGGGCGGGCTGCCGGATGCCGACCAGCTGGAACTGCGCGACTTTCCGCTGCTGACCGACATCGGCGCTCTCGCCGGATCGCACATCTCCCAACTGGAACTGATGAACCTGCCCCTGGTGCGGAGTCTGGCAGTCCTGGAGGCGAAGCCCGAGCTGAAGAGGCTGAGACTGCACCGCTGCCCCCAGGCGACGGATCTGCCCGCCCAGGTGACCCACCTGGAGGCGGACGGACTGTCCTGGCCGGACATCTCCCCTCTGAAGCGGCTCACCGCCCTGACCACGCTGGAGCTGCGGCACAGCCACCTGACCGACATCGGGGGGATCGGCGCCTTCCCGGAACTGGAGCGGCTCAGCCTCGCGGGCTGCGACCGGGTGGAGGACTGGACGCCCCTGCTGGAGGTGCCCCGGCTGCGGGAACTGCAACTGACTCAGGACCACGGATACGAGCGGCCGTTCACCCCCGTGCTCCAGCGGCTGCTGGCGGACGGAGTGACCCGGGTGGCCTGGCACGTGCGCTGGTGAGACCCGGGGCACATCGCCCGCTCGTCTGCCTGCCAGGTCGGGTTCCCCGGCCCCGGCCTCCGCACGGGCAGCCGGACTGTGAGCGTTCCGGGTTGGGGTAGGGATCCTGCCCTTCGACGAGGACACGCACCTCGTCGAAGGGCTGCTGGAAGCTCCGTAGGACGTTCGCCCCCGCCGGGAGACAGGGGCGCCCCGCGGCGATCTCGCCCCGCGGGATGGCGTACGGGGCGGCCTCCCCGGTCTCAGCCGACGACAGCCGCGCGTACGCACAGCACGTCCGGCAGGTGTGAGGCCAACTGCTGCCAGCTGTCCCCGTCGTCCGCCGACGCGTACACCTCGCCGTTGCGATTGCCGAAGTACACGCCCGCCGGGTCCGCGTCGTCCGTGCACAGGCCGTCGCGCAGCACGGTCCCGTAGTGGTCCTGCTCCGGGAGGCCGGCCGTCAGTGCTTCCCAGCTCTTGCCCGCGTCGGCCGTGCGGAAGACGCGGCAGCGGCGATCCGCCGGGACGCGGTCCGCGTCGGCGTTGATGGGGAAGACGTAGGCCGTGTCACCGCGGTGCGGATGCGCGGCCGCGGCGAACCCGAAGGTGGAGGGCAGGCCCGCGCCGATGTCGGTCCACCGTCCGCCCGCGTCGTCGCTGCGGTACACACCCCAGTGGTTCTGGAGATACAGGCGGTCCGGATTCACCGCGTCCTTGGCGACCTTGTGCACGCACTGGCCGAACTCCGGGTTCGGATCGGGCAGGAACACCGCCGAGACACCGGAGTTGGCCGGCGTCCAGCTCGCGCCGCCGTCGTCCGTGCGGAACACCCCGGCCGTGGAGACGGCGACCGTCACGGCGCGCGGATCGCGGCTGTCGGTGAGGACGGTGTGCAGCCCTTCCCCGCCACCGCCCGGCACCCACCGCGACCGCGTGGGGTGCTCCCACAGCGGACGCACGAGCTCGAAGGACTCGCCCCGGTCCTCCGACCGGTACAGCGCGGCGGGCTCCGTGCCCGCGTACACCACGTCCGGCTCCGCCGCGGCCGGGTGCAGCTGCCACACCCGCTCCAGCGAAGCCCCCGTGTCCTTGGGGAACTTCACGGCGGGCTGCGCCGGCTCCGCCCAGGTGCGGCCGAGGTCGTCGGAGTGGAAGACGGACGGGCCCCAGTGCGCGCTGTCCCCGCCGGCCAGCAGCCGCGGTGTCTCGCCCCGGGTGTCGATCGCGACCGAGTACACCGCCTGCGCGTTGAAGTACGGACTCTCGTCGAACGTCCAGGCGCCGCCGCGCCGTCGGCCGATGAAGAGCCCCTTGCGGGTACCCACGGTGAGCAGTACGTCGGCCATGCCGACCACCTCCGCGACGTCGTTGTCTCAGGTACGGGTCAGTCTGCACCCCGGCACTGACAGTCACCTCTGGACTCGACGTATCCGCAGGTCAGCGCGCTTACTTCGGTGCTTGGACGGGCTTCTCGGCGGCTCTCGCCGGGCGCGTACGGGAGGCGGGGGAGATCCTGGCAGGGACGAGCCGACGGAGTCGGCGTGAGCATCGCGGGGACCGGTCGCGTATTGGGAGGGGGATCTGGCCTGTCCGTGCGGTCGTGAGGAGGATGCCGAAGATGCCAGTCATGGCGGCATTCCGTGTTCCCAAGGGGTGGCTGTGGCGATGGCGGCGCAATCCGCTGCGGCGCCGCAGCGACACCCTGGAGGCCTGGATCGTGCTCGTGGCCTGGGCGCTCACCGTGTGCGGCGGGATCTTCGTCGGCGTGGCGGCGGCCCAGTCCGTGGAGCGCGGTCTCGCCCAGCAGCGCGCCGAGTGGCACGCCGTCCCGGCGTGGCTCACCGCGGACGCGACGGAGCCGACCCCCACGGACGACGGCGCGGACCGGGTCTGGGCCAAGGTCCGCTGGACCGCGCCGGACGGTTCCGTCAACGCCGGGCAGGCACGGGTGCTCGCCGGCACCGCCGAGGGGACCGCTGTCACCATCTGGACGGACCCCGACGGCCGCCATGTCACCAGGCCCGCCACCGTGTCCGAGGCCCGGCTGCGGGCCTCCCTGGTAGGGATCCTGGTCGGCGTGAGTGCCGCGGTCGTGCCCTTCGTCTGCGGGCAGCTCGTCCGTGGCCGGCTGGAACGGCGGCGCATGGATCAGTGGGACGAGGAGTGGGCGCGGTTCGGGCCGCTCTGGGGGCGGAAGACCAGCTGACCCGGGGTCCCTCTCCACAAGTCGGTGTGAACGTCCTTCCAGTTCCCGGGCGTTGATGTGTTCTGGATCACCCGCTCCGCGGTGAGGGCTGAACGGGGGTTGTTCCCGTACCTCACCATGACGCACGAGCCCCGGATGCGAGGATGAGCCCCGTCATGACTGCTGGGTGGTGTTCTCGCACGGTACGGGCCGCGGTGTTCGCGGCCGTCTGTGTGCTGCTCGCCGCCCTGGGTCACGTGCTCATGTCCGGCTCCCCGGTGCCCTGGTGGGCGATGGGCGCCGCGGCCGTGGCGACGGGCGGCCTGGGCTGGTGCCTGGCCCGCCGTGAACGCGGACTGCCGCTGATCATGACCGTGGTGGTGGTCACCCAGGGCGTACTCCACTCGGCGTTCTCGCTCGCGCAGTCGGCCGGGGGAGCGGCGGGGACGGGCACGGCCTTGGGCACGACATCCGGCTCGGCCGGAATGGACGCCATGGGGCACGACATGGGGAACATGCCCATGGGGTCGATGCACATGGACTCGGCGCACATGGACCCCATGGACATGGGCACCATGGCCGCGGGTCCCACGGCGCACCTGAGCCACGACATGAGCGGCATGTCCTCGTCCGGCATGGTCGCCGCCCACCTGGTGGCCGCGCTGCTGTGCGGCCTGTGGCTCGGATACGGCGAACGCGCCGCGTTCCGCATCCTGCGGGCGCTGGCCGGCCGGCTGGCCGCGCCGCTGCGCCTGCTGCACGCGCTGCCCACCCCACCGCACCGGCCCCGCGTGCGCGCGGGCCGCGCCTCCTCGGACCGGGCGCCCGCGCGCCTGCTTCTCGTTCACGCCATCACCTCCCGGGGCCCGCCGACGGGGACCGCTGTCGCCTGAGACAGCCGGTTCCCCGAGGCGGCCCCGTCGAGCGCCTCGGGTCTCGGCCGTACGCCCACAGCCGTACGGCCTCACCCCACATCGGATCCATCGCGCCCGGCGCGGCGGTCCGGATCGCGGATGACCCGAGAAGGACACCTGGTGATCACTTCTGCCCTGCCCATTCCGCTCGACGACACGGCGTCGGTCGACGAGTCGATAACCGCCTGGGCGCTGGCCGCCCGCGGCGGTGACCCGGACGCCGTCGAACGCTTCGTAGGAGCCCTGCACCGTGACGTCGTGCGCTACGTCGCCCATCTCAGTTCGGACCCCCAGGCCGCCGACGACCTGGCCCAGGACACGTTCCTGCGGGCGCTCGGCAGCCTGCACCGGTTCGAGGGACGTTCCTCGGCCCGCGCGTGGCTGCTGTCCATCGCACGCCGTGCGGTGATCGACAGCTTCCGGCACGCCGCCGCCCGGCCCCGGCTGAGCGACACCCGCGACTGGCAACTGGCGGTGGAGCTGGCCCAGCCGTGCGACCTGCCCGGCTTCGACGAGGGCATCGCCCTCCTCGACCTGCTGGCCGTCCTGCCCGACGAGCGCCGCGAGGCCTTCGTCCTCACCCAGTTGATGGGCCTGCCCTACGCGGAGGCGGCGCAGCTCAGCGACTGCCCGATCGGCACGGTGCGTTCCCGCGTCGCGCGCGCCCGGGCCACCCTGCTCGCGCTGCTCGCCGAGACCGACGAGCCACTGAGGGAGCCCGCCGGTCCGCCGCACGCGGAGCCGGCCGCACTGGCGGCCTGACGGCGAGGAGCCCGACGGAACGGGTGCCGGTGGCTGCCCAACAGGCAGTACACCGACACCCGTTCGGCCTTTCCGCACGCGAACCACGCCGCGCACGCCCAGCCACCACGAGGGGAGGGCCGACCCCGGGCGGAGAGTAAAGATCTCTTAATGCATAAGATGTGCAAGTGCGTGACTACTGCATAAGAACAGCGACCCCCGACGACCTGGACAGTGCGCGTGCCGTGATGCTCGACACCGTCTACCGCGACTTCGGCACGGGGTACGTGCCGCGCTGGCACGGCGACATCATCGACCTGCGGGACGCCTATCTCGCGCCCGCCCGGCACACGCTGCTGGTCGTGGCCGACGAGCGGGACGGTGCGGTTGTCGCGACGGCCGCGCTGGACTCCCGGGGGCCGGCGCATCCCCCCAACCCCCGCCATCTCGCCGAGCGTTACCCCTCGGGCGAGACCGCGCAGCTGCGCCGTGTGTACGTGCGTCCCGAACACCGGCGGCGCGGACTGGCCCGGCGCCTGGTCGGTGAACTGCTCGACTTCGCGGCCGCGGACGGCGGCTATCGCGCGGTGTATCTGCACACGGACCCGGCTGTGCCCGGCGCGGAGGCGTTCTGGCGGTCGATGGGCAAGGTCGTGTGGGACGAGCGTGCGGAGCGGGGGCGGGGGGACCGGACCGTCCACTTCGAGATCCCCGCTATTAAATGAAAAGCATTTTCATGTAGCCTGCCGGTCGTACCCGCCCTCCGCACCCTGTGAAGAACGAGGACCATGCGCTCCGTTCCCCGCCGCCGGCTCGTCGCCGGACTGCTGCTCGCCCCCCTCCTCTCCGGCTGCTTCGCCTCCTCCGGGGGTGAGGCGCCGTCGTCGGAGGAGTCGGACGGCTCCCGGCTGCGCGTCGCGCTGGCCTTCCCGCCCACCGAGAACTTCTCCCCGTACGGCGCCGACGCCACCCTCCTGAGCCGGCTCGGCGTGACGGAGGGGCTGACCGGCCTGGATGCCAACGGCACCGCCATACCCGCGCTCGCCGCGTCCTGGACCCGTGAGAACGACCGTGGCTGGCTGTTCACCCTGCGCGAGGCGACGTTCCAGGACGGCACGCAGGTCACCGCGCCCCTCGTCGCCGCCGCGCTCACCCACGCCACCGAGGCCGAGGTGACCCCGGCCGCACTGTCGGGAGTCGAGCTCACCGCGAAGGCCGCGGGCGACGACCGGGTCCGGATCACCACCGCCGCCCCCGACCCCGTACTGCCGCTGCGCCTGTCCAGCCCCGGCCTGGCCGTACTGTCCGCCAAGGCGTACGGCGAGGCGGGCGCCGTCAGCCCGGTCGGCACCGCCACCGGCCCCTTCGAGCTGACCGCGACCACCGGCACCACCGCGGCCACCCTCGACCGCTTCGACGACTACTGGGGAGGCCGCGCCCAGGCCTCCGGCATCGACGCGAGGTTCGTCGCCGACGGCACGGCCCGCACCAACGCCCTGCGCACCGGCGAGACCGACCTCGCCGAGGCGGTCCCGGTCTCCCAGGCCGCCTCCCTCGACAAGGGCACCGCGCGCGAGACGGCCACGACCCGCACCACGAGTCTCTTCCTCAACGCCGGGTCCGGTCCGTTCGAGGACGCCAGGGTCCGGGCCGCCGCACGCGAGGCGGTCGACACCTCCGCGCTCGCCGAGGGGGTCTACGAAGGGCACGCCGATCCCGGCGCCGGGATCTACGGCCCCGCCGTGAACTGGGCCGGGAGCAAGCGCGTCACACCGGCCGGCCGCGCGCGGGCCACGGATCCCGACGGCACCTCGGTGACCCTCGCCACCTACGACAACCGGCCCGAACTGCCCGAGGTCGCCCAGGTGCTCAAGCAGCAGTTGGAGAAGGCCGGCTTCGAGGTGAAGCTGGAGGTGCGCGAGTACGCGCGCCTCGAAAGCGACGTGCTGGCCGGGAAGTTCGACGCGTTCGTCTCCGCCCGCAACACCATGCTCGACACCGGCGACCCCGTCTCGGTCCTCGCGAGCGACTACACCTGCGACGGCGGCTACAACCTGGCCCTGCTGTGCGACAAGCAGGTCGACAAGACCGTCGAAGGGGCGCGCGGCGTGAGCGACACCGAGCAGCGACGGGACAAGGCCATGGAGGCGGAGGCCGAGATCCTCGGCACCGACGCGGTCGTTCCGCTCGTCCACCAGCGGATCATCACCGGCGTCGCCTCCTCCGTGAGCGGCGTGCTCCTCGACCCGTACGAGCGTGCCCTCGTGGGCACGGGCACCCGCTGCTGACGACCCGGTGCGGACACGGAAGTCGCGGACGGGCACGTCGCGGGCAGCGGCGTCGCGGTTGGCGGAGACTCTGCGCGGCGGCGGCCCGGTGCTGCTCTGGCGGGCCGCCCTCACCGCCCTCCTGCTGTGCGGCATCGGCCTGCTGCCCTGGCTGTCGCGCACCGATCCGGCACTCACCGTGCTCAAGGCGCGGTCGGCGGAACGTACGCCCGATCCCGAGGTGCTGGCGGCCGTACGGGACGAACTCGGCCTCGACGCCGGGCCGTTGCGACTCCTCGGCCAGTGGCTGGGCGGGCTGCCGCACGGCGACGCGGGCCGTTCGTGGATCTCCGGCGCCGAAGTGCTGCCCGCCGTCGCCCAGGCCCTGGCCGTCTCCCTGCTGCTGATGGCAGGGGCACTTACGGTCGCGGCCGTCACCGCGGGCGCGGTGTGCGCCCGTGTCCTCCGGCGCGGAGCACGCGGCGGGCTCGGGGGCGGCCCGCCCGGTGGCGGTGGTGCCGCCCTGCTGGCCGCGCTGCCCGAGTTCCTCACCGCGTCGGTGCTGGCCACCGTCGTGGGCGTGCAACTGGGCTGGCTGCCCGCCCTCGGCTGGTACGGGCCGCAGTGGATGGTGCTGCCCGCGCTCTCGCTCGGGCTGCCCGCCGGGGCGGTCCTCGGGCGTCTCCTCGCCGACCTGCTGCCGGGCGCCTTCGCCGAACCGTGGGCGCTGGCGGCCGCCGCGCGCGGGGTACCGGGCCGGAGCATCGCACGCCAGGCACTGCGCCGTTGTGTGCCGGGGCTGCTCCCGAACCTGGCGCTGTTCGTCGTCGGCCTGACCGGCGGCGCGGTCGCCGTGGAGCAGATCTTCGACATCCCCGGTCTCGGCCGCACCACTCTCCAGGCCGCCCTCGCCCAGGACCTGCCCGTCCTCCAGGCCGGCACCCTGGCCCTCGTCCTGCTCGGAGCCGCCGCCGGACTGCTCGTCCGCCTCGCGGTCCGGCTTCTGATCGGGCCGGCGCTACGGGACGGCGCCCTGCCCTCGCTCCACGGCCGGCAGACCAGCACGCCCACGCGACGACCGATTCTCTACGCCGCCGCGCTGCTCGGCGTGATCGGACTCGGCCTGCCCCGCGACCCGCTGGCCCTGGACACCACCGCGCGCCTCCAACCCCCTTCCTGGGCGCACCCGTTCGGCACCGACGCCCTGGGCCGTGACGTCCTCGCCCGCGTCGCCCACGGTGCGCTCGACACCCTCGGGCTCGCGCTCGCGATCAGCGCCGCCGCCCTGTTGACCGGCGTCGTGCTCGGCCTGCTGCCCCGCGTCTCGGGCTCGCTCGTCGACACGGTCAACGCCCTGCCGCCCGTCCTCGTCGCGCTGCTGGTGACGGCGGTCGCCGGCAGCGGACCTGCGACGCCCGCGCTGGCCGTGGCCGCCGTGGCCTGGGCCCCGCTCGCCGCCCACACCACCGCCCTGCTCCGCCAGGAACGCGCCACGACCCACCTGCTCGCCACCCGCGCCCTCGGCGCGGGCCCGCTCCAGCTCCTCGCCCACGAAATCCTCCCCGCCGTCCTGCCTCCCGTCACCCGGCACGCCCTGCTCCGCCTCCCGGGCGTCGCCCTGGCCCTGGCCGCGCTGGGCTTCCTCGGCCTGGGCGCCCAGCCGCCGGCCCCCGAGTGGGGCCTGCTGCTCGCCGAGAACCAGCCGTACGCCGAACGCGCCCCCTGGGCCGTCCTGGCCCCGGCCGCCGCACTCGCGCTGCTGGGCGCGCTGGCGGTGACGGTCGCGGACGGCGTGCCACGGCGGCGCGACCGGACCGCCCCGCTTTCCCCGCACCGGTTCCGCGCCGCCGTTCCGTCCCAGGGGTGAGGTGCCGGGCCGCGTCAGACGGAGCGGTGGTACTGGTCCGGCACATGCACGTCGGCGCCGAGCGTGCGGGCGGCCAGCCGGGCGAAGGACGGGTTGCGGAGCAACTCGCGGCCCAACAGCACAGCGTCCGCCTCGCCGTTGGCCACGATCTTCTCGGCCTGCACGGTGTCGGTGATGAGTCCGACGGCGGCGACGGGCAGCGTCGTCTCGGCCTTCACCCGGGCGGCGAAGGGGACTTGGTAGCCGGGCTCGACCGGGATGCGTACACCTGAGGCGTTGCCGCCCGTCGAGACGTCCAGCAGATCCACACCGTGCTCCTTGAGCTGCCCGGCGAAACGGACCGTGTCGTCCGCCGTCCAGCCGTCCTCCTCCAGCCAGTCGGTGGCGGAGATGCGGAAGAAGAGCGGCTTGTCCTCGGGCCACACCTCCCGTACGGCGTCGACGACTTCGAGGGCGAGACGCGTGCGGTTCTCGTACGAGCCGCCGTAGGCGTCGGTGCGGTGGTTGGAGTGCGGGGAGAGGAACTCGTTGATCAGGTACCCGTGGGCGCCGTGGATCTCGGCGATCTCGAAACCGGCGTCCAGCGCGCGTCGGGCCGCGTCGGCGAACTGCCCGACGATCTCCCGGATCTCGGCGACGGTCAGCTCGGCCGGAACGGGGTGGCCCTCGGCGAAGGGGAGCGGGCTCGGGCCGAGCGGCTGCCAGCCGTACGCGTCCGGGCCGATCGGCGCGCCGCCCTTCCAGGGCTGGTCGGTCGACGCCTTGCGGCCCGCGTGGGCGAGCTGGATCCCGGGGACGGTGCCCTGGCTCGTCAGGAAGCGGGTGATGCGGCGGAACGCCTCGACCTGCGTGTCGTTCCAGATGCCGAGGTCGTACGGGCTGATGCGGCCCTCGGGGGAGACCGCGCTCGCCTCGACGATGATCAGGCCGGTTCCGCCGGCGGCGCGGGCCGCGTAGTGGGCGAAGTGCCAGTCGTTCGGGGCGCCCGCCGACGGCCCGTCCGGCGCGGCCGAGTACTGGCACATCGGGGGCATCCACACCCGGTTGGGGATGGTGACGTCGCGCAGGGTGAAGGGCTGGAAGAGCGCGCTCACGGCGGACTCCATTCGTCGTGGGGCCGGGGACAGCTACTACGATAGGCATCGTAGTACGGCAGATGTCAAACTACGAAAGGTCTCGTACAATGAGGTCCCCCGACGGCGTTTCTCCGACGACGTTTCCCGGACGCTGTTCCCCGACGATGTGGAGTCGCCGTGACGACCGCAGCCCCCGCCACCGGCAGCCGTGATCTGCCGCACCCCGAGCGCGGGGAGATCCGGCTGGAGGCCGTGCTGCACGCGCTCTCCGACCCCATGCGGCTCCAGGTCGTGCGAGAGCTCGCCGCCGACGGCGACGAGCTCTCCTGTTCGGACATCGTGCTGCCCGTCACCAAGTCCACGACCACGCACCACTTCCGGGTGCTCCGTGAGAGCGGGGTGATCCGGCAGGTCTACCGGGGCACGGCCAAGATGAACGGCCTGCGCCGGGATGACCTAGGCGACCTCTTCCCTGGGCTTCTCGACAGCGTCCTCGCCGCTGCCGCCGGCCAGGCCCGCCGTCTCGGGAGCGGCTGAACCGCCCCTGGCGGGAAGGTGGTTGAAGAGCAGGTTGAGTACGATCGCCGTCAGGCAGCCCGCGCTGATCCCGCTGTTCATCACCGTCTGGAACCAGTCGGGGAACTGCTCGTACACCGTCGGCACCCCGACCGGCAGCACGCCCACGGCCACCGAGACGGCCACCACGGTCAGGTTGTGGTTGTCCTCGAAGTCCACCTGGGCCAGCGTCCGCACCCCGCTCGCGGCGACCGTACCGAACATCACCAGACCCGCGCCGCCGAGCACCGGCGCCGGTATCGCCGCGACCACCGCGCCCAGCTTGGGCAGCAGACCGAGCAGCACGAGGATGCCGCCCGCGGCGGCGACGACCCAGCGGCTGCGGACGCGGGACATCCCGACCAGGCCCACGTTCTGCGCGTACGCCGTGTAGGGGAAGGTGTTGAACACCCCGCCGAGGACGGTCGAGAGGCCGTCGGCCCGCAGTCCGTCGGCGAGCGACCGCGGCTCGATCCTCCGGTCGGTCATCTCGCCGACCGCGATGAGGTCACCCGTGGTCTCGGTCATGATCACCAGCGCCACGATCAGCATCGAGATGATCGCCGAGGCGTGGAAGGTGGGTGCCCCGAAGTGGAACGGCGTGCTGATCCCGACCCAGTCGGAGTCGCCGACCCCGCCGAAGTCCGTGAACCCGAAGGGCACCGCGACCGCGAGGCCCACCGCGATGCCGATCAGCACCGCGATCCGGCTCAGGAAGACCGGCGCGAACCGTTGCACCCCCAGCACCACGGCCAGGACGAAGCCCGCGAGCGCCAGGTTCTTCGGCTCCCCGAAGTCCGCCGCGCCCGCGCCGCCCGCCGCCCAGTTGCCCGCCACCGGCAGCAGGGAGATGCCGATGATCAGGATCACCGTGCCGGTGACGAGCGGCGGGAAGTAGCGGAGCAGCTTCCCGAAGACCGGTGCCAGCAGCACGATCGCGAGACCCGCGACGATCACCGAACCGTAGATCGCGGGCAGTCCGCCGCCCGTCGTGCCGATGAGCACCATCGGCGAGACCGCCGCGAACGTGCAGCCCTGCATGATCGGCAGCCGCACTCCGAAGCGCCAGAAGCCCACGCACTGGATCAGGGTGGCGATCCCGCAGACGAGCAGATCCGCGGTGATCAGATACGCGAGGTCGGCGGGCGACAGCTTCATCGCCCCGCCGACGATCAGCGGGACCGCCACCGCCCCCGCGTACATGGCGAGCACATGCTGGAGCCCGAAAGCTGCCAACTGGCGTACGGGTGGGACCTCGTCGACGGGATGCACGGGTGTGGTGGTTGCCATGGGCACTCCAGGAGCGGCGGGGAAGCGGAGATTCGGGGGGCAGCACCAGACCGTAGGGGCCTTGAACAGTTTGTTGATTTCTGACTTGTTGCCGATGTGTGTCATGCCCACGGACTTGGCGCGGGCCCCGCCGGAGCGCTGCGAATCACGCACGGCAGCGGAGCCGTCCGGACTCCTACGACCCACATACGGCGGCGGACGCCGGGTCACTGTGGTCCGCGCACGCCGGCGGACCCCGCCGGAGCTCTGCGATCCACGCACGGCGGCGGACCCGCCTGATCCTTGTGGTCCGCGCGCGGCGGCCGCGTCGGCGCGGCTACGACTCCGTGGTCCGAGCGGCCGCGGCCAGCAGCGCCGCCCAGTCCGGAAGCTTGACGACACCGCGCCCGAGCGAGGCGCCAAGCTCCGCCTCGGCCCGCTCGATCGCCTGCCATCCGGCCCACTCGACCGGCGCCGGCCCCGCCGCCCGCAGCGCCACCAGCGGATCCACGGGCACTTCCCGTCGTACGAGCACGGCCGCGTCCTCGAGCAGTGAGGTGACCGTCTCCTTGGCGCAGGGCCGGTTGGTGCCGATGACACCGGTCGGGCCCCGCTTGATCCAGCCGGCCACGTACTCGCCCGGCGAGATCGCGCCGTCCCGCACGACCCGCCCGGCGAGATGCGGCACCGTGCCCTGCCGGGCGTCGAACGGCAGCCCGTCCAGCGGTACTCCGCGATAGCCCACCGAGCGCAGCACCAACTGCGCCCCGATGTCCTCGTACCGGCCCGTGCCCGTGACGCCCCCCTGCCCGTCCGGCACCGTCCGCTCGAAGCGCACCGCGGCCACGCGACCGCCGTCGGCCCCGCCCCCGGAGACCCCGTCACCTGAGAGCAGTGCGACGGGACGCAGGAAGAAGCGCAGCCGGATCCTGCGCGGGGCGTCACCCCGTGGCGGCACGGAGGCCCAGCCCCGCATCACCTCCACGTTCCGGCGACTGGCGGCCGGTAGCCCGGAGGGGTCGGCGTACGCCGGATCGAGCGCCAACTCCCGTGGATCCACGATGACTTCGGTGTCCGGCAGGGCGCCCAGCTCGCGCAGCTCCTTGGTGGTGAAGCGGGCCTGGGAGGGGCCGCGCCGCCCCACCATGCTGATCTCCGTCACCTGGCTGGCGGCCAGCGCGGTGAGCGCCGACTGCGGTATGTCGGTGGGGCTCAGCTCGGCCGCGCCGCGGGCCAGGATGCGTGTCACGTCGACGGCCACGTTCCCCACGCCGATGACCACGGCCGACCGGGCGCCGAGCACGAATCCGTCGGTCAGGCAGTCGGGGTGCGCGCTGTACCAGGACACGAACTCCGTCGCCGACCAGCTGCCGGGCAGTTCCTCGCCCGGTATCCCGAGGTGGCGGTCGGTGGCGGCGCCGACGCAGTAGACGACCGCGTGGTAGAGCTCGCGCAGCCGGGCCGTCGGCAGTGCGTCCGGGCCGATCCGGACGCCGCCCAGGAACCGCACCCGCTCGTCCTCCAGGACGGCCCGCAGATTGTTCTGGAGGGACTTGATCTTCTCGTGGTCGGGCGCCACGCCGTAGCGCACCAGACCGTACGGGCAGGGCAGCCGGTCCAGGACGTCCACCCGCACCCCGGGGACCTGGCTCTGCTGGACGAGACCCTGGGCGGTGTAGACCCCGCTGGGGCCGGATCCGACGACGGCGACACGCAGCACGCGGAACTCCTTGTCCGAAACCTGGGCAGTCCGAGGAGATCGCTGACGGCTCCAGGATCCCACCACTGGTGCTCCGCTGACAGGGTCGGCGCACGGCTCGTGCGTGCGTGTCCGTTCGTATGGAATGTGATCATGCGGTTACGTTCCGTATGTGCTAGAAGCATCCTCTCTTAATCTGTCCGACCGACTGGACGTCTGTGACCGCGGCGGTCCCGACGGCGCTGTGTCGGTGTGGCCCGCGTGGGAAGTGCGTGAGCGCGACGGGGTGACGTCCTGGTTCGACGTCCGGCTGGCGTTCGCCGACGGCGCCCGGGTCGACCTGCTCGCCGTGGTGTCCGAGGGGGACGTGTCGATCGAGGACGTACGGGCCCAGCCACCGCTGTCCTTCGGTGATCTCGACCTGCTCGCCGAGTGGATCGAGGAACCGCTCTTCGAGGCGTGCGGAGTGCGGACCGCGCTCTCGCACGAGGAGCCGGACGAGGGGGAGCCGCCAGAGGATCCGTCGAGCGAGGAAGGGCCGTCCAGGCGCGCCCGGCCCGCGTGGCCGCGCGGTATCGAGGGCCGCAGGCTCGTCGCGGAGGAGTACCTCGCGGCTCAGGGCGAAGGCCGCGACGCCGTGCTCGCGGTGATGAGCGCGACCGGGCACAGCCGCCGCAGGTCGCTCAAACTGATCGCCGGGGCACGCGACGCCGGATTCCTGGCACCACGTCACGTACGCCGCTAGCCGGCCGGAGCGGCGGCCGGTGGTCCGGTGGACGGGGAGGGGCCTGGGCTCGGTGGTCCGGTGGACGGGGAGGCGGGCTGGGTTCGCTGGTCCGGAGCGCGGAGCGGTGGCCTGGGTTCGGCGGTCCGGTGGACACGGCGGGCGGCCGCGCGTCGGTAGTCCCGGTGGACCCAGCGGGCGGCCTTGCCTCGGCGGTCCGATGCGCGGCTACGACATGTCCCGCATCCTGCCGATCTCGCTCGTCTGCTGTGCGATCACGTCGTCGGCCATCTCCTCGATCTGGATGTTGTTGCCCTGGGCCTTCACATCCGTCGCCATGGTGATCGCGCCCTCGTGGTGGGTGATCATCAGCGTCAGGAAGAGCTGGTCGAACGCCTTGCCCTCGGCGGCACGCAGCTTCTTCAGCTGCGCCTCCGTCGCCATGCCGGGCATCGCCTCGTGCGCGTGCTCGGTGGCGGTCTTCTCCCCGTCGTTCGCCTTGAGCCAGCCCTCCATGGTCTTGATCTCCGGCCCCTGGGCGGCCGCGATCCGCTCGGCGAGCGCCTTCACCGGGCGCGACTCGGCCTTTTTCGGGGCCAGTTGGGTCATCTCCAGCGCCTGCGTGTGATGCTCGATCATCATCCGCGCGTACGCGAGGTCCGCCGAGTTGGGTGTGTCGTCGTCCATCCGCTGTTTCGCCGCGTCCTCGGCGGAGAGGGTCTCGGCCGCCTCGCCGGGCTTGCCGGGCACGATCACGGAAGGCCCGCCCGTCGTGGCGGACTTGGTCTCGGAGCCGGAGTCGCAGCCGCCCAGCGCGAGCACGACGAGCGCCAGTGACGCCGTGACCAGGGGCGCGTGGGACGGACGGCGGAACAACACAGCGACCTCCTGCGGCACACGAACGGGCGGACACCTCAAGGATGTTGATGACCGTCCTAGCACGCGGCTGAACCTGAATGATCAGAAACTTTCATTACGACTACGTTGCTGTCTGTTGATCTGTGCATGGTGAAGACGATACTGCGGGGTGTGCGTGAACCGTTCGACTGCGAACGGCTACAAGGGAGGACGCAGTGACCCTGTTGAAAGACCCCCGAACGCGGCACAGACGTCTGGGAGTTGCCGCGGCCGCGGCCGGACTCCTGGCCGCGCTGCTCACGACAGGCCCGGCGGCCGCGACCCCCGACCCCGGGGACGGTCCCGCCGCGCAGAAGAAGGTCTCCCAGAGCGACGAGGCCGTCGCCGAGGCGGCCATAGCGAGCGGTGAGATACCCGGGCAGGACGAGATCGTCCACTCGGACAACATCGAGCACCTCGCGAACATCCCGAAGGAGGCGCTGCCCAACTTCAACTCGGACCTCGCCTTCCAGGGCAACTACGCCTTCGCGGGTAACTACGACGGCTTCCGCATCTTCGACATCCGGAACCCGAAGGCCCCCAAGACGGTCGCCCAGGTGCTCTGCCCCGGTTCGCAGAACGACATCTCCGTCTCGGGCAACCTGCTCTTCCTGTCCACCGACTCCTCGCGCAGCGACAACTCGTGTGCGAGCACCTCGCAGCCCGCGACCGAGAAGTCGTCGTGGGAGGGCATGAAGATCTTCGACATCAGCGACAAGGCGAACCCGAAGTACGTCGCCGCCGTCGAGACCGCCTGCGGCTCGCACACCCACACGCTGGTGCCGGAGCGCAAGAACGTCTACGTCTACGTCTCCTCGTACTCGCCGAGCGCCACCTTCCCCGACTGCCAGCCGCCGCACGACGGCATCTCGGTCATCAAGGTGCCTCGGAAGTCCCCCGAGAAGGCCGCGGTCGTCGGCTTCCCCGTCCTCTTCCCCGGTGAGGGAACCGACGGTGGCGGCAACCCGGGCTCGCCCACCAACCCGGGCGTCTCCAAGACCACCGGCTGCCACGACATCACGGTCCTGCCGTCGAAGGACCTGGCCGCTGGCGCCTGCATGGGCGACGGCATCCTCTTCTCCATCAAGGACCCGGCGAACCCGAAGGTCATCGACAGGGTCCAGGACAACGTGAACTTCGCGTTCTGGCACTCGGCGACCTTCAACCAGGACGCCGACAAGGTGGTGTTCACCGATGAGCTGGGCGGCGGTGGCGCGGCCACGTGCAGCGCGGCCGTCGGTCCCAACCGCGGTGCCGACGGCATCTACGACATCGTGGGCAAGGGTGACAAGCGCAAGCTCGTCTTCAAGAGCTACTACAAGATCCCCCGTTACCAGGCGGAGACCGAGAACTGCGTCGCCCACAACGGCTCGATCATCCCGGTCAAGGGCAAGGACCTCATGGTCCAGGCCTGGTACCAGGGCGGTATCTCCGTGTGGGACTTCACCAACTCGGCCAAGCCCAAGGAGATCGCCTACTTCGAGCGCGGCCCGCTGAGCACCGACGCACTCTCGGTCGGCGGTTCGTGGTCGGCGTACTACTACAACGGCTACATCTACTCGAACGACATCATCAAGGGCTTCGACGTACTGAAGCTCAGCGACCGGCGCACCGACCCGGCGAAGCGGGTCAAGCTGCGCGAGCTCAACGTCCAGACGCAGCCGGACTACTTCGACTGACCGTCGAGTCGATCGGACCGGTCCTCGGACCGAGGACCGGATTGTTGACCGGAAGGATCGGCCGGCTGCCGGCCGGTCGCGAAGAACCGTGACAGGTCCGTGTCGGACGTCCCGCCGGGCACCTCGGTGTCCGGCGGGACACCCGACTCCCAGTCCAGGCCGTAGCGTTCGAACAACTCGGCCCGCAGCGTCGGGACCGGCATCGGGACGCCCGGCACCACGGCCGCGTACACCGCGCCCATGAGCAGCGCGCGCAGCAGGGGATAGTCGGCGGCGGGGTCCGCCGAGCCGAAACGGGCGACGGTCTCGCCGAGCAGCTGCGCCAGACGCTGCTGATCCGGGCATTGCACGAATCCCTCGGGCTGGAGAATCCCGGCCATGTGCTGGCGCATCAGAACCGGCTGCTCCCGGGCGAGTCCCAGCACCGCGTCGATGGCCCGCGCCATCCGCTCCCGGCCGTCCCCGGAAGCCGGCTCGCGCTCCAGCGCCTCTTCCAGCGTGCGGTGCATCAGCCGGTGCACGGCGGACTGCACGAGCTGGCGCTTGCCGGGGAAGTAGTACGACACCAGTCCGCGCGCCGATCCCGCGCGATCCGCGATGTCCCCGAGCGTCGTCGACTCGTAGCCGCGCTCGCTGACCAGTTCCACCGCGGCCTGGAGGAGCCGCTCCCGGGAACGCCGCCGTAACTCTTCATTGACGGATCGGCTGCGCGGGGACATTCTGAAACTCCTGCGTTGACTGGTTGTCAGCCAACTATACTCAGTGCGTCCGGACCGAGACCCTCCGTGGGTCGGCTCCGGGCTGCGTCCGCCTCGGGTGACGCGGGGGATCATCCGAGGCGGACGTGCGGGATCTCAGCCGACCAGGCCGAGTACCGGCCGCAGCCCGTCCGGGCGCTCGGCCGCCGGCTGATGGTCCACGAAGTGCACGGCACAGCCCAGCGCCGCCGCACCTCCGTCCGCGTGACGGTTGTCGCCCACCATCAGTGTGTCCTCGGGCGCGACTCCCAGAGCGTCGCACGCGGTCGTGAACAGCCGCGGATCCGGCTTCTGGACGCCGTGCTCGTACGACAGGACGTACGCGCCGACGTGACGGTCGAGCCCGTGGGCGCGGAAGACGGGCCGCAGGTCCCAGCCGATGTTGCTGACCACGGCGACCGCGATCCCGCGCTCCCGCAGGTCGCCCAGTACCTCGTCCGCGTCCGGGTAGGGCAGCCACGCCTCCGGGGCCATGTGGCGCTCGTACAGGGCGTCGTGCAGCCGGGGATCGGGCAGCGTCACCCCACGGGAGAGCCCGGTGTAGGCGGCCCGGTGCGACTGAGTGCTCTCGTCGCGGACCGCCCACACGTCGGCGAGGTCGTCCGGGAGCGGCCCCGCCGGGGAGGCCCCGCCTGGGAGCGCGCCCGCCGACTCCAGGTCCCGGGCGAAGCGGACCAGCTCCCGCTCGGACAGCGGGATACCGGCCTCCGCGAGCACCGCCCGCAGCCAGGACTCGGTCGATTCGACGCGGAAGAGCGTTCCGGAGAAGTCGAAGAGCACGCCTTTGATCGTCATGAGGGTGATCCTTCGCGGCGCGGCCCGCACCGGTCAAGGCTGCCTCGGCGCGGCCCATCGCTCGTACGAGCCCACCGCCAGCGCGACGAGCAAGGCCCCGAGAAGCCAGCCGCCCACGACGTCCGACGGCCAGTGGACGCCCAGCCAGACCCGGGTCAGACCGACGCCCAGGACGGAGGCCACGGCCAGCGCGAGTGCCGTACGCCGCAGGGTGCGTCCGGCGCCGTACAGGTGCAGCAGCCACAGCAGCAGCCCGCACACCACCGCGGCCGTCATGGCGTGCCCGGAGGGGAAGGCTGCGTAGTGCGCCGAGTCGACAGGGTCGGTCCAGACGGGGCGTTCACGGCCGATCAGCCACTTCAGCCCCTGCTGCACCACGCTGCCCAGCACACAGGTGGCCGTCACCCACAGGGCCGGCCCCCACGCGCGATGTCTCCACACCAGCCAGACCACGACGGCCGCGCAGAGCGCGCGCATGGCCCAGGGGTCCCACACCCAGTCCGTCAGGATGCGGAACGTGTGGGTGAGGCCGGGTTCGTCGACCGCCCAGGGGTGTGCGGCGCGGGCGATCTCGTCGTCGAGGTCGAGCAGCGGGCGCCAGGAGAACGCCACCAGCAGGAGAAGCAGTACGCAGGGTACGGCGAGAGCCGCCGCGGTGCGCGCGGCGTTGTGCGGGCCCGGCGTGTGTGGAGGTGAGTCGACAGGCGGGGAGTGCATGGAACGATCCTCGCCGACGTGCGGGGTCGGATGCCAACCCCGGGCCGCTCGGGGTGGGCGTGGCCGCTGGGCTCAGCGCCCGGCCGGCCCGGTCAGGTCAGCGCCCGCAACCCCGGCACGAACGTCACCAGTACCGGGATCACCGGCACCAGCGCGGCGGCCGCGGTCAACCGCAGGCGCCTTGCCGCGGTGAGCCGGTCCGGGGGAGTGAGCAGGCGGTGCACCCGGTGCGGGACATGGGCGTGCGGGGTGGCGCCGGGGCCGAACACGCCCCGGTCCTCGTTGAGTTCGACCAGGGCGAGGGCGATCGTGAGGCGGCCGAAGCGGCGTGAGGCCATGTCGTCGGCGGAGAGTTCGACCAGCCGGTGCATCTCGTCACGGAACGCGGCGAAGACCGGAACCTGCGGGAACCCGTTGGCCAGCGCGCCCGAGCAGTGCAGCAGCCAGTCGTGCCGTGCCCGCGCGTGTCCCTGCTCATGGGCGAGCACGGCATCCAGCTGGCGGCCCTTGAGACGCCGCAGTGCGCCTGTGGTGACCACCAGTTGGGGCGCAGAGCCGGGCAGCCACCAGGCGTCCGGCCGCTCACCCTCCAGGACCACCAGCCGGTCGGCGGCGGGCTCCTCGCCGGGCAACAGCGGGGCGCGCGACAGGAGTTCGGTCCGGTTCTGGCGACGGCGGGCCCGGGCCCTGGCGATCTCGCGGACCAGCATCGCCGCGGTCCACACGCCACCGCACGCGAGCGTCACGGCGGTCGTCGCGGCCCACGGACCACCGGTGCTCAGCGCGTAGGCGTCCACGACCGAGTGCGGTGCCGGACCGAACACATGGCCTCGCACCACCACCCAGGCGGCGGCCGCGCTCAGCGTCATCGACAGCGCACAGCACAGCAGAACGGCCGCCACCACGCACTGCCACACCCACAGCGCCACCACCGGTTCGCGGTCCACCCAGTCCGCCCGTGAGAGCAGTCGCGGAGCAACCATGGCGGCAAGGGCGCCGAGCAGCAACAGTGCCGCGGGGACCATCATGGCTGAAGCCTATGAGCGGGGTGTCGCCGGAGGATACGGGCCGCGACGGCAAGTGACGTACGCCACGACCTTCCGGGTCCACCGGGCGCCGGCGTCAGAGCGTGACCAGCATGGCGAGCATCGCGATCCCCATGGACAGCCGGCAGGCCTGTGACAGTTCCGGGCGGTCGGCCCAGCCGACGGTTCCGCTGCCGCCGGCCACGGAGGTCAACGGCAGCAGGCGCAGGCCCGAACGCAGCACGTATCCGGTGAAGTAGAGCAGGAGCGCCCCGGTCAGCAACGGCACCCCCGTACCGCCGTGGCCGTGGTGACCGGGAGAGGCGGCCATCGCCCCGGCCATGTAGGCCATCGCGCAGACACCCACCAGGTGGTGGGCGTGGTGCGGGCTCGTACGGGCCACCCACAGGCCACGGACCGCCGCCGCGCCGAAGACCGCCGCGTAGGCGAGCCAGGCCCAGCGCGGCGGCGCGGCCACCGCCGCGGGCACGGCCATCGCGGCCATGCCGAAGCCCATGAGCGCCTCACCGCCCGCGGTGCGGCGCTGCTCCTCGACGGAACTGCGCATCCGCAGCAGGCAGTACGCCCCGGTCGCCGCGCACAGCGCGACGAGCAGCCAGCCGGGCGAAGCCGGTCCGTGCATCGCACACCTCCCGCTCGACGGCGTAGTACATCGGACATTCGGTCAGGACATGCCCCGCCCGGACAGGGCGCAAGCGAGCGCAAGGGCGTACATGGGGGAGCGTTATGAGCGCATCGGTGATGACGCGCTGAAAGCGCCGGCAGCGGCCCAGGAGCAGGGAGACCAGATAGTTCACAAGTAAAACACCTGCTAATCTTGTCGTCATGAGCAGTGCGACACCCTCCCGTCCCCCACGTGCCCCGCGTCTCCCGCTGGCGGGTGTCCTGCGCGTCGGCCGCCCTTCCGACATCTGGTTCAAGCCCGCACTGAGCGTCGTCGCCGCGGTCGCCCCGCTGAACCTGCTGCTCGTGGCACTCGGCCGGCTCGACCTGGCGATGTACACGATGGCCGGGTCGCTCTGCGCGCTCTACGCCCACCAGCGGCCGTACGCCGCCCGGGCCCGCGCCCTCGCCTGGGTGGTGCTCGCCATGCTCGGCGGGACGGCCGTCGCCCTCGTCACAGCCTCGCTGACCACCGACGCCGTCGTGCTGGTCGCCGTCGGCGCGCTGCTCGCCGCCGTCCAGAAGACCCTGTGCGACGCCACGCGCGTCGGGCCGCCCGGACACCTGATCCTCACCTTCATCAGCTCCGCGTCCCTCTTCGCACCACAGACCCTGAGCCAGGTCCCGGGCCATCTCGCCCTGACCGCCGGAGCGGGCCTCTGGGCCTGGATCGTCGCCATGGCCCCCGGGCTGCTCCGTCCGCACGGCCCGGAGCGTCGCGCCACCGCGCTCGCGCTGAACGCCGCCGCGGCCTACGCGCAGACCCGGGGGAGTCGCGAGGAGGCCGCCGGTGCCCGCGCCGCCGCGGTCGCCGCCGTGCACGGCGCCTGGCAGTCACTGCTCTCCACCGGCGCGCGCTCCGTTCCCCGGCGCGCCCTCGAACGGCTCGTCGTCCGCGCCGAGGTCGCCCTGGCCGCACCCGCCGGCACCGACCCCGAGCGGCTGCGCGCCTGGGCCCGCGGGCTGCGCGGCACCGGTCCGGTGCCACGGCCGGACGACCTCGCGGAGACCGCGGACGAAATCCTCGGTGTCGAAGCCGAACTCGCCTTCGGGCAAAGGCCGTTGCTGCGCCGCCTCGGCCCGCTCGGGCCCATCGCCCTGCGCACCGCGCTCGGCTGCGCCCTCGCCGGATACGCCTCACTGGCACTCGGAGTCGGCCGCCCCTACTGGGCTCTGGTCACCGCGGCCTCCCTCTACCAGGCCAACGTCACCCTGACCTGGAGCCGGAGTGTGCAGCGCGTCGTCGGCAACCTGGCAGGCGTGCTGGTCTTCGCGGCGGTCGTCCCGCTCGCCCATCTCGGCGACGCGGTCCTCGTGCTCTGCGTCCTCGCCTGCGCCTTCGGTGCCGAAGCGCTCATCAGCCGCAACTACTGGCTCGGCAGCCTGTGCGTGACCCCCATGGCGCTGCTGATCACCGAGTTCACGCGCACCCAGCAACCCGGCCGGCTCATCACCGACCGAGTCGTCGACACCCTTGTCGGCGCGCTGGTCGGCTTCGCCGCCGCTGTCGCGGTCACCAACCGGCGGGCCGGCGACAGCGTCGAGCACGCGCTCCTGGCGGTGGAACACGCCCGCGAGCACGCCGCCCGGGTCCTCGCCCGCGACCACCCCGAGCCCGGCACGCTGGAGTCCGCCCGCCGCGGCCTCGCCGCCACCCTCGTCGACCTCCGTGCCACCGTCGACACGGCGGCCGGCGAATGGTGGCAGCGCGCCCTGCCCGAGGACCGGCTGATGCCGGTCGAACACGCCGCACACCGTACGCTCGCGGCGACGGTACGACGGCAGGGACTGCACTCCTTGGAGGGCGCACGGGCATGACGGCAGCGAACGGGCGGGCGACGGACGGGGACGCCCAGGCGGGGCGGAGGGAGCGCGCGGGCACCGGCTCGGGATGGAGGGCGGGGTCCGGCGACACCATGGCCGCGGTCGTGCGGCAGTGGCAGGAGGTGCGGCCCGATCTCGACACCGGGCCCATGGAGGTCATCGGCCGGATCAACCGCTGTGCGGCCCTGCTTCAGCAGGCGGAGGACGCCCCGCTGCGCCGTGCCGGGCTGACCCGGCCCGAGTTCGACGTCCTCGGCACCCTGCGGCGCACCGGACACGAGCTGACCCCGAGCGAACTCGCCCGGGAGACCTTCTCCTCCGGCGCCGCCGTCACCAAGCGCCTGAAGCAGCTGACCGAACGGGGACTGGTGGAGCGGCGCGGTGACACCCGTGACCGCCGGGTCGCGCATGTCCGGCTGACCGACGAGGGCCGCGAACTCGTGGACGGCATCCTCCCCGAGCAGCTCTCCTACGAGACGACCGTCCTGTCGGGGACCGACCTCGGCCGACAGCGCGAACTGGCCGACCTGCTCGCCGAGTTGCTCGGCCAGCTGGAGGGCCGCCTCGGGATGCCACGCGCCTGACTCCTCGCCCGTGCGCCGACCGGGTCAGCGGCGAACCCGGTACGGACGCAAGCCGGACCCTCAGGGGCGGTACCGCAACGGATGGTCGTCCGGGGTCTCCACGAGCGCGATCTCCGTGCCGTCCGGATCCGCGATCCACATCTCGATCAGCCCCCACGGCTCCTTCACCGGCGGACGCAGCACCTCGACACCGGCGGCGACCAGTTCCTCGTGCGCCGCCTTCGCGTCCGCGACCTGGAGCCACAGCTTGACCGCGGGGGACGGTGGCGTCTCGGAGCGCCCCGAGACCTCCAGGAACCCGCCGCCGAGGAAGTAGACGGTGCCGCGTTCGGGGCCCGTACCGAACTCGCGGTACACGGCGAGGCCCAGCTTCCCGCCGTAGAAGGCCCGGGAACGCTCGGGGTCGGTGGGGCGCAGGAGGATTCGGCTGCTCAGTACATGCACCATGAGGCCGCAGCCTAGGCGAGGGTTAGGCTCGTCGGTGCCTGGCCCGCCGCCGAACGGAAGAGACCGCTTCATGGACACCGCCGCCTCCACCGGACTGACCTTCCGCGACGCCGCCGACAGCGATGTGGACGCTCTGGTCGCGTTGATCGAGTCGGCCTACCGCGGGGACTCCAGCAGGACCGGCTGGACCACCGAAGCGGACATTCTCGAGGGGCAGCGGACCGATCCCGAGGGCGTGCTCGCGGTCATCAAGTCGCCCGACAGCCGGCTGCTGACCGTCGAGCGGGACGGATCGGTCGTTGCCTGCTGCCAGCTCGAACACCGCGGCGACCACGCCTACTTCGGCATGTTCGCGGTCAGTCCCGCCCTCCAGGGCGCCGGCCTCGGCAAGGTGATCATCGCCGAGGCGGAGCGGCACGCGCGCGAGACCTGGGGCGTCGTGGAGATGCACATGACGGTGATCTCCGTACGGGAGGACCTGATCGCCTGGTACGAGCGTCGCGGCTACCGCCGTACGGGAAAGATGACCCCCTTCCCGTACGGCGACGAGCGCTTCGGTATCCCGCAGCGCGACGACCTCCGGTTCGAGCTGCTGGTCAAGCCCCTCGCATAGTCGTCACGCCAGGTGTCGAACCGACACGGCTACGCGGTGAAGCGGCCGGTGCGCTTGATCTCGGGATAGTCGGTGGTCGCGCCGTCCAGTCCGAGGGCGCGCACCAGCCGCAACTGGTCCTGGGTGTTCACCACCCAGCCGATGATCCGCAGGTCGGCCTTGCGGGCGTGCTCGACGACCTCCAGGGTCAGCCGGCGGACGTTGAGACAGACGGTCGCGGCGCCGACGTCCACGGCGCGGTCCACGACGTCGGTGCCGTACCGGCTCGCGATCAGCGCGGTGCGGACGCCCGGCACGAGACGGGTGATCTCGTCGACCGCCTCGTCGTGGAACGACGACACCTCGACCTGCCCGACCAGGTCACGCCGGTGCATGACCTCGGCCAGCGCCCGCGCCGCCGCCACGTCCTTCACCTCGGCCTGGAGCGGCGTCGTGATGGCGTCAAGGACCTCCTCGAAGATGGGAACCCTCTCACCGCGCCCCGCGTCCAGCGCGCGCAGTTCGGCGAGCGTCTTCTCGGCGATCGGCCCCGACCCGTCGGTCGTACGGTCCACTTCGGCGTCGTGCATGACGACGAGGGCGCCGTCCTTGCTCAGATGCAGATCGAGTTCGATCAGGTCGAGGCCCGCGTGCTGGGCGGCGAGGAAGGAACGGAGGGTGTTCTCGGGTTCGACACCCATGACTCCGCGGTGACCGATGGTGAGGAAGTTCAAGACGCGACTCGCTTCCGTCGACGGCGGCTCGGCTCGCGCGTGGTTCCGACGGCGGCGCCCACGCGGCAGGGCCGCAGCCTAGTGGCCCTGCTCTGCGATGTACCCGCTCGTACGCGGGCCAATGGCCCCGCCGGTCAGGGGAGACCCGCCTCGCGTCGCCGGTCCGGGTCACTCCGCGGTGGGCGCGTCACGGCGACGGTTGACCCCCCGGGGGCTCCCTCGCCGCTCCTCGCGGTGCTTAGCAGCAACAGCCGCATCCCCGGTTAATGACAGGAAAAAAGGCCGTGAAGGAGCGAGTGTGCAGGATAATGTCCCGAGATTCTGCTTGCAGGAAGGAACTACGTACGCATACGGTGTTCTAACGCGAGGTTCTCCTGTGGAGGGTGGGACATGACGGAAATTCTTGTGCAGGTGGGTGCGGAGGAGCGGGTCCCTCCCGTGGTCAGGGTGGTGGAGCACCCGGCCTGGCCCGTGCTCAAGAATGCCGTGGAGGAGATCCGGCCGTGGCAGGCCAAGGACGGCTCCATCGACTTCGACGCGGAGGGCGCGCCTGACGCGTCCGACGCCCGGCTCGCCGTCCGCCGTGCCGTCGACGCGATCGAGCGGCTCGCCCCGCTGCTGCCGCACGACGCCGCCTACCACGAGGCACTCGCGAAGGATCTGCGCCGCTGGGCCGACGGCGGCTTCCAGGTGCCCGACTTCCTCGACTCGCTGCTGGCCTTCCAGCCCGCCGCACACCGCGAGGACGGCCTCCAGCACCTGGTCGTGTTCCCGATGTACACGCAGAACGGCAACCCGGACCGCAACCTCGAAGCGGTCGTGCTGCGCATGGTCTGGCCGGACTGGCTGGCCGACCTGGAGCGCACCCGCTACGACAACCCGCTGTTCTGCGGCATCACCTTCGAGGACTTCACGGCCGGATACGACACCAACTCGGCGGTTCTCTTCCCGGAGACCATCGCGGTGCGCGAGGCACCCGAGCGCTTCTCCTGGGGCGGCATCTTCTGCGACCGCGAGGCCGCCCGCTTCCGCGCCGTCACCGACGCCGCCGTGGGCATCCTCGGTCTGGAGCTGCCCGTGGACATCGCCGCGATGGTCGACGACCAGGCGCGCTGTGAGCAGGCCTTCGTGCTCTGGGACATGGTCCACGACCGCACCCACAGCCATGGTGACCTGCCCTTCGACCCCTTCATGATCAAGCAGCGCCAGCCGTTCTGGATGTACGGCCTGGAGGAGCTGCGCTGCGACCTCACCGCCTTCAAGGAGGCCGTGAAGCTGGAGGCCGACGGCTTCCCGCAGGGCCGCGACGTGCAGTACGCGATGCTCTTCGACCGGATGTTCCGCTTCCCGGTCACCGGCGAGCGCGTCCGCAACTACGACGGCCTCGGCGGTCAGCTGCTCTTCGCGTATCTCCACAAGCACGACGTCGTCCGCTGGACCGACAACAAGCTGCACATCGACTGGCAGCGCGCACCGCAGGTCACCAACCAGCTCTGCGCGGAGATCGAGGACCTCTATCGCGCGGGCATCGACCGCCCCAAGCTCGTCCACTGGTTCAAGGCGTACGAGCTGGTCGCCACCTACCTCGCCCCGCACCCGGGTTCCCGCTGGGCCAAGGGCCCGGACGCCCTGGATCTGACCCTGCCGCCGCGAAAGCTCGTGGACGACGTGCTTCCGGACGAGTTTCCCCTGAGCATGTTCTATGAGGCGCTCGCCAAGAAGCTGAAGCACGTGATCGCCTCGACCAGGGGCATCACCGCGGCGAACGCCGAGCGGGTCGCCGCGTGACTGCCCGTGCCGAGGACGTATCGGAGGCGAAGGCGATGTCCAACGGAAACGGCGACGGAGCACTCAGCGGAGCGGTGATCGCGGTGGCGGGCGCCGGAGGCCCCGCGGGCCGCGCGACACTCCTGCGGCTCGCCGAGGCGGGCGCCACCGTCGTCGGCTCGGACAACGATCCCGAGCGTCTCGCGGAGGCCGTGGACGCGGCCAGCTACGCGCACGGCGGCGCCACCGTCGTCGGTGACACGGTCGACCTGCTCGACCTCCAGTCGACCCGTGACTGGGCCACCCGCGTCGAGAAGGAGTTCGGCCGCGTCGACGGCCTGGTCCACCTCGTCGGCGGCTGGCGGGGCAGCGAGACCTTCACCAAGACGGTTCTCGACGACTGGGACCTGCTCGAACTGCTGCTCATCCGCACCGTGCAGCACACGTCCCTGGCCTTCCACGAGGCGTTGCAGCGCAGCGAACGCGGCCGGTATGTCCTGATCAGCGCCGCGGGTGCGAGCAGGCCGACCGCGGGGAACGCCGCGTACTCCGCCGCCAAGGCCGCCGCCGAGGCGTGGACGCTGGCCATGGCCGACTTCTTCCGCAAGGCCGGGGGCGAGCAGGGGCCGACCTCGGCGGCTGCCATCCTGGTCGTGAAGGCACTGGTGCACGACGCGATGCGCGCCGAGCGCCCGAACGCGAAGTTCGCGGGCTTCACGGACGTCAACGAGCTGGCCGAGTCCATCGCCGGCGTCTGGGACAAGCCCGCCGGTGAAGTGAACGGAAAACGTCTGTGGCTGACCGACAAGCCGTGAACCCTCCCAGGACCGATGCCCGGCGTCACCACGACCCGGCCGTCCGGGGCTTCGCCAGCGACAACTACGCGGGGGCCCACCCCGAGGTGCTCGCCGCCCTGGCCCTGGCCAACGGCGGGCACCAGGTCGCCTACGGCGAGGACGACTACACCGCCAACCTCCAGCGCATCGTCCGCAGCCACTTCGGCGCCACCGCGGAGGCCTTCCCGGTCTTCAACGGAACCGGCGCGAACGTCGTCGCCCTCCAGGCCGTCACCGACCGATGGGGCGCGGTGATCTGCGCCGAGAGCGCGCACATCAACGTCGACGAGGGCGGCGCCCCCGAGCGCATGGGCGGCCTCAAACTGCTCACGGTGCCGACCCCCGACGGCAAGCTCACGCCCGAGCTGATCGACCGGCAGGCGTACGGCTGGGACGACGAGCACCGTGCGATGCCGCAGGTCGTCTCGATCACCCAGAGCACCGAACTGGGCACCCTCTACACGCCCGAGGAGATCCGCGCGATCTGCGACCACGCCCACGCGCACGGCATGAAGGTGCACCTGGACGGGTCCCGGATATCCAACGCGGCCGCCTCCCTCGATGTCCCCATGCGGACGTTCACCAACGCGGTCGGCGTCGACATCCTCTCGCTCGGCGGGACCAAGAACGGCGCGCTGTTCGGCGAGGCCGTCGTCGTCATCGACCAGGACGCCGTCAGCCACATGAAGCACCTGCGCAAGCTGTCGATGCAGCTCGCCTCCAAGATGCGCTTCGTCTCCGTGCAGTTGGAGGCGCTGCTCGCCAGGGACCTGTGGCTGCGCAACGCCCGGCACGCCAACGAGATGGCCCAGCGGCTCGCCGAGGGCGTGCGCGCGGTGCACGGCGTGGAGATCCTCTACCCCGTGCAGGCCAACGCGGTCTTCGCGCGCCTTCCGCACGACGTGAGCGAGCGTCTCCAGAAGCGCTACCGCTTCTACTTCTGGGACGAGACAGCGGGCGACGTCCGCTGGATGTGCGCCTTCGACACCACCGAGGACGACGTCGACGGTTTCGTGGCCGCGCTGAAGGAAGAGATGGCGCACCCGTAACCAGGAGATTCACTGCATAGATATGCTGCCACCTGAAAAGTCATTGACTCTCGGGTGGTCGCGTTCCTATGCTCTGCGGGCATGGAGCTGATCCAGAACAACACAGACCTGTCCGCGTATTTGGCCGCCGACGAGGTCATCGACCATCACCATCCGCTGGTGCGCGAGACCGCCGCGCGGCTCGCCAAGGGATCCGTCGACTCGTATGCCTATGCACGGTCCGCGTTCGAATTCGTGCGCGATGAGATCCCGCACTCGCGGGACTCCGGCGACTTGCGCGTCACCTGGCGTGCGTCCGACGTGCTGGAGCGGCGCACCGGGATCTGTTACGCCAAGGCCCACGCCCTGGCCGCGCTGCTGCGAGCCGAGGACATCCCGACGGCGCTGTGCTACCAGAAGTTCGACGAGGTGCACGGGCTCGTCGCCGTGCGGTTCAACGGCGCCTGGCACCGGCAGGACCCTCGCGGCAACAAACCGGGAGTGGATGCCCAGTTCTCCCTGGACGGCGAACGGCTGGCCTTCACCCCTGACCCGGAGTTCAATGAGCTGGACTATCCAGTACTGTACGCTGAACCTCACCCGGTTGTGCTGAGCGTCCTCAAGGCCGCCACCGACCGGCCACACCCCTGGCAGACGCTCCCCACCGCACTCTGAGGCAGGCCATGACCCTCACGCTCACCGTCTCCGACGAGGTGCGCGCGCTCGCACCCGGCTTCACCCATGTCGCCGTCGAGGCGTCCGGACTCGTCAACGGGCCCAGTACCGAAGCGACTTCGGCGCTGCTCGACGACGCGGCCCGCCGTCTGGCCGTACGGCTGGACGGTCGCGCTCCGCACGAGGACCCGCACATGGCGGCCTGGCGGGAGACCTACACGGCGTTCGGCTCCAAGCCCTCTCGGACCCGCAACTCCGCGGAGGCGCTGGCCAAACGAGCCCTGTCGGACGCCGGACTGCCCCGGATCAACGTGCTGGTGGATGTCTACAACGCCATCAGCGTCGCCCACTTGATCCCTGTCGGCGGTGAGGACACCGACCGCATCAAGGGCGGCATGCGCCTGGTGCGCGCCGTGGGCGACGAGGAGTTCGTGACCGTCGCGGGCGGCGAGCAGACCGTCGAACACCCCGACGCGGGCGAGGTGGTGTGGCGGGACGACGCGGGGGTGACCTGCCGCCGCTGGAACTGGCGCCAGGGGCCGCGCACGCGTCTCACCGAGGAGTCGGTCTCAGGGGTCTTCTTGCTGGAGAGCCTGGCGCCGATGCCGGTGGCCGACGTCGCGCGCGCGGGGGCCGAACTCGCCGAACTGCTCGAGAAGTTCAGCCCCGGGGCGCGGATCCACGTCCACGCCCCGGAGTGACGATTCAGCGTGCCTCGGCCGCTTTGACCTCTTCCGGCGTCGGCGCGGTGCCGCCGAGGTGCGCGGGCATCCACCAGGTGTCGTCCGGCCCCTTGGGCCGCACGGGGTAGGCGCGCTGCGCGGCTTCGAGGAGCTCCTGCACGCGGTCACGCAGCCGCCGGGTGATCGCGCCCGCGTACTGGTCCTTCGGGGCCTCGAACGGCTCCCCGACCCGGATGGTGACCGGGATGTGGCTGCGCTTGAAGTTTCGCGGGCGGCCCTTGGTCCACAGCCGCTGGGTGCCCCACACGGCCATCGGGATCAGCGGGACGCCGGCCTCCTGGGCCAGCCGGGCGGCGCCCGACTTGAAGCTCTTCAGGGTGAACGACTGCGAGATGGTGGCCTCGGGGAAGACGCCGATGATCTCGCCGGAGCGCAGTGCCTCCAGTGCGTGGGCGTACGCCGCCTCGCCCTGCTTCCGGTCCACCGGGATGTGCTTCATGTTCCGCATGAGCGGACCGGAGATCCGGTGCCGGAACACCGACTCCTTCGCCATGAAACGCACCAGACGCTTCTGTGGCAGGGCGGCCAGACCGTCGAAGATGAAGTCCATGTAGCCGATGTGGTTGCTGACCAGAACGGCGCCGCCCGAGCGCGGAATGTTCTCCGATCCCTTGCAGTCGATCTTGAGGTCCCAGGCCTTGAACAACGTTTGGGCGAGACCGACGACGGGGCGGTAGACAAGCTCTGCCATGGACGGGGTGGACCCTTCTCTCTGCCTGGGATGGGGTCTCCCGGCGGGCAAGTTACGCAGCCGTAGGTTTACGGCATTGCGCAGATCGTGCCCGAAGAACGGACGAGTGGCCAGCCCCAGTTCCGGTAGTGGGCGAGATTCTCGTCACGTCACCCCTTGATCCACCTCGTACTTTTAACTCCCCTTTACTCCGTGCGTACGGTGAATCGGCGTACGAGCAGGTACATCTCGCACCCCAGGCAGTACCCGAACGCCGCGTTGAGGAACGCGGCCGCCAGCGCGCACGAGGTGGCCACCAGGCCCAGCCATTCAGGTCCCACCGCGTAGCCGACGAGCCCGACGACCGCGAAGGCCAGTCCGACCGCCTGCGCGAACCGGGGCGGCTCGGGCGCCTCGAACTCCGCGGGCGGACCGATCCGCGGGCGTACGGCCTTGCGGAACAGCCAGCCGTACGGGGAGCGCCCTACTCCGCCGGCAGCGCCCAGCGCGAACGCCAGCGTCTGCCAGGCCAGCAGCCAGGGACTGCCGGTGACCAGTACGACCGCCAGCACGAAGGCCGTCACGGCCGCACCGAACCGCGGCCCCCTCACGTCAATTTCCATGAACCAAGCATTCCGCACCGGGCGCGAATCCCGTAACCGGGAATCTTTGCGGTCTCGTGAACGCTTGTCGATGTGATGACCGGACTTGTGGTGTGCGTGGTGGTGCTCGCGGCGGCGAGCGCCTACGGAGTGCTGCATCGGCGGCGGAGCGGGAGGGTGAGGGTGCGCGGGCGTGACGGCGGAAAGCTGCTCGGCGCGGCGGAGTTGGGGGAGGGCCTCGGCGAGCGGGCCACACTCGTCCAGTTCTCCAGTGCCTTCTGCGCCCCCTGCCGGGCGACCCGGCGGGTCCTCACCGAGGTCGCGGAGCTGGTCCCCGGGGTGGCCCACGTGGAGATCGACGCGGAGCACCACCTGGACCTCGTGCGCGAGCTCGATATCCTCAAGACCCCGACCGTGCTCGTGCTCGACGCCGACGGGCGGATCGTGCGGCGGGCGACGGGGCAGCCGCGCAAGGCGGATGTCATCGCCGCACTCGGGGAGGCCGTCTGACCCGTGGTGATCAAGGTGAGGCATCTCCCGGATACCGGAACGCGCTTGACTGTACCGGCCACCTATCGTCAATCTGACCGTATGCCCCCGGAACTCCTTCTTTTCGAGCGCGTCCACGTGGACCTGGCCCGCACCGCGAGTGCGCGCTGTCCGGCCTGTTGAGCAGCCACGGATCATCCCCCGCTCTCGGCACCGCCCGGGCGGGGGACTTCCCACGTCCCCCCTCGCAGAAGGACAGTTCGATGACGGCCAGGCCCGACCTCGGCACGCCCCAGCTCGCCTCCCCCGATCTGCTGCGCTCCGTCTTCAGGCGGCACGCGGCCGGTGTTGCCGTGATCACGGCGACCGGCGGCGAGGGTCCCGTCGGCTTCACCGCCACCTCGCTCACCTCGGTCTCCGCCGAGCCGCCGGTCGTCTCGTTCGGGATCGGCGTCGGCGCCTCCAGCTGGCCGGCGGTCTCCGGGTCCGATCACATCGGCGTACACATACTCGGGGAGCACCAGCGGGAACTCGCCGGCACCTTCGCCAGGAGTGGCGCCGACCGGTTCGGCGCGCCCACCCGTTGGCGTAACGGCCCCGAGGGTGTTCCCGTGCTCGACGACGTCCTCGCGTGGCTGGTCTGCCGTGTCGTGGCGCGGGTGCCCGCGGGGGACCATCGCATCGTCCTGGCCGAGGTCGTCCTCGGTGACCCGTCGGGCGCCGGCCGCCCGCTGCTCTACCACCAGGGGCGCTTCAACGGCCTGCGCGACTGAGCCCGTACGCCCGTGACCGCGCACCGGCCTGACTCGCCGGTCCCGCCCGCAAGTCCCGCTCGCCGGTTACGCAGCGTTGCGAACGTCACAGTTCAAAGCGCTTGCTCAGTGGGCATTCAGTAGGTGTACTGACGAGTAATATTCCGGTCGGAGCGCGGGCCGCCCCGACCGGGATCGGCCGCTTCAGGCGCCTATGCTGCCGATAGAAGGCAGCCAAAAAATGACGATGCAGTAGGAGAGCCGGCGTGAGCTTGAGGATCGTTGTCACTGTGAAGTACGTGCCCGACGCCACCGGCGACCGGCACTTCGCCGATGACCTGACCGTCGACCGTGACGACGTGGACGGTCTTCTCTCGGAGCTCGACGAATACGCGGTCGAACAGGCGCTGCAGATCGCCGACGAAGCCGATGACGCCGAGATCACCGTGCTGACCGTCGGCCCCGAGGACGCGAAGGACGCGCTGCGCAAGGCGCTGTCGATGGGCGCCGACAAGGCCATCCACGTGGAGGACGACGGCCTGCACGGCACCGACGTGATCGGTACGTCGCTGGTGCTGGCGAAGGCCATCGAGAAGGCCGGCTACGACCTGGTCATCTCCGGCATGGCGTCCACCGACGGCACCGCCGGTATCGTCCCGGCCCTCCTCGCCGAGCGGCTGGGCGTCCCGCAGGTCACCCTGCTCTCCGAGGTCTCCGTCGAGGACGGTGTGGTCAAGGGCCGCCGCGACGGCGACTCCGCCTCCGAGCAGCTCGAGGCCTCCCTCCCGGCGGTCGTGTCGGTCACCGACCAGTCGGGCGAGGCGCGTTACCCCTCCTTCAAGGGCATCATGGCCGCCAAGAAGAAGCCGGTGGAGTCCTGGGACCTGGAGGACCTGGAGATCGAGGCGGACGAGGTCGGCCTCGAGGGTTCCTGGACCAAGGTCGACTCCGCGGTCGAGCGCCCCGCGCGCACCGCGGGCACGATCGTCAAGGACGAGGGCGAGGGCGGCAAGCAGCTCGCCGAGTTCCTCGCGGGCCAGAAGTTCATCTAGCGGCCGGGGTTTCCCCCTGGCCGGATGTCCGTCCCGGTCCAACCCGCTGACCTCCCATCGTCTTTCGCAAGCAGGAGAGAAGAAGTCCCATGGCTGAAGTTCTCGTCTACGTCGACCACGTGGACGGCGCCGTCCGCAAGCCCACCCTGGAACTGCTGACGCTGGCCCGCCGCATCGGCGAGCCCGTCGCCGTCGCCCTCGGTGCCGGAGCGGAGGCCACCGCCCCGGCGCTCGCCGAGCACGGCGCGGTCAGGGTCCTCACCGCCGACGCCCCCGAGTTCACCGACTACCTGGTCGTCCCGAAGGTCGACGCGCTCCAGGCCGCCTACGACGCCGTCTCCCCGGCCGCCGTGCTCGTGCCCTCCTCCGCCGAGGGCAAGGAGATCGCCGCCCGCCTCGCGCTCCGCATCGGCGGCGGCATCATCACCGACGCCGTCGACCTCGAAGCCGGTGACGAGGGCCCGGTGGCCACGCAGTCCGCGTTCGCCGCCTCCTTCTCCACCAAGTCCCGCGTCTCCACGGGCACCCCGGTCATCACGGTCAAGCCGAACTCGGCCGCCGTGGAAGCCGCTCCGGCCGCGGGCGCCGTCGAGGCCCTCACCGTCAGCTTCTCCGAGAAGGCCACCGGCACCAAGGTCACCGCGCGCACCCCGCGTGAGGCCACCGGCCGCCCCGAGCTGACCGAGGCCGCGATCGTGGTCTCCGGCGGCCGTGGCGTCAACGGCGCCGACAACTTCTCGATCATCGAAGGCCTCGCGGACTCCCTCGGCGCGGCCGTGGGCGCCTCCCGCGCCGCGGTCGACGCCGGTTGGTACCCGCACTCCAACCAGGTCGGCCAGACCGGCAAGTCGGTCTCGCCGCAGCTCTACATCGCCTCCGGCATCTCCGGCGCCATCCAGCACCGCGCCGGCATGCAGACCTCCAAGACGATCGTGGCGATCAACAAGGACGCCGAGGCCCCGATCTTCGACCTCGTCGACTACGGCGTCGTCGGCGACCTCTTCGAGGTCGTCCCCCAGCTCACCGAGGAGATCAAGACCCGCAAGGGCTGAGGTCTCCGAGGTACCGGGTGCACGAGGCCCTCGCGACCGTCTTCGACGCGGTCGCGGGGGCCTCTGCTCATCCCAACAGGGTGTTGACCGGCGGGAAGGTCCCCGGATAACTTCGTTCTACGGATTGTTGATTCCGTACTGCGGAAAACAGGAGGGTATGGAATGGGTCAGGGTCAGCAGGAGAAGGTGGCGACCAGCCTCGCGGGCACCGTCAGCGAGGAGATCAGCGCCTCCCTCGCCCCGGTCGACGCCGACCTGGAGCGCCGCTACCCCGGAGACCCGGGCACCCGTCAGCCCGTCCACACCGTGTACGTACCCGGGGACGCGTTCGCCGCCGACACCCTCCGCTCCTGGGGCGACCGGGCCCTCGCCGCCCTCGACGAGCACGCCCCCGACGCCGCTTCCTTCGCCGCCGTCCTCGGCCTCGCCGACGACCTCGCGCAACCCGTGTACGACCGCGTCAGGGCCAAGCTGGAGCGCGAACCGATCGAGGACCTGCGCGTCGACTTCGAGGACGGCTACGGCCCCCGCCCGGACGCCGAGGAGGACGAGGCGGCGGCGCGCGCCGCCCGGCTGATCGCCGGGGCGTACGAGAACGGCACGGCGGCCCCGTACATGGGCATCCGCATGAAGTGCATGGAGGCCCCGGTCCGCGACCGCGGCATCCGCACCCTCGACATCTTCCTCACCGGCCTGCTGGAGGCCGGCGGTCTGCCCGAGGGACTCGTCCTGACCCTGCCGAAGGTGACGTACGCCGAGCAGGTCACCGCGATGGTCCGGCTCCTGGAGGAGTTCGAGAAGGCGCGCGGTCTCGAGCCCGGGCGGATCGGCTTCGAGATCCAGATCGAGACCAGCCAGTCCATCCTCGCCGCCGACGGCACCGCGACTGTCGCCCGCATGATCCAGGCCGCCGACGGCCGCGCCACGGGCCTGCACTACGGCACCTTCGACTACAGCGCCTGCCTCGGCGTCAGCGCCGCTTACCAGGCCAGCGACCACCCCGCCGCCGACCACGCCAAGGCGATCATGCAGGTGGCCGCCGCGGGCACCGGAGTGCGCGTCTGCGACGGCTCCACCAACGTTCTGCCGGTCGGCCCGACGGAGAACGTCCACGACGCCTGGCGACTGCACTACGGCCTCACCCGCCGCGCCCTGGCCCGCGCCTACTACCAGGGCTGGGACATGCACCCCGGACACATCCCGACCCGCTACGCGGCCGTCTTCGCCTTCTACCGCGAGGGCTTCGAGCAGGCCGCCGCCCGCCTGTCCCGTTACGCCAACCAGGCCGGCGGCGACGTCATGGACGAGCCCGCCACCGCCAAGGCCCTCAGCGGCTACCTGCTGCGCGGCCTGGACTGCGGCGCCCTCGACATCGCCGAGGTGACGGGGCTGACGCGGGCCGACCTGGAGGGGTTCGCGGCCCCGAGGCGGGGAGACCTGACCATCTCCGCGAAGTAGGGGCGACGGGCCCGCCGTTGAGAGACGTGCGCTCCCGCCACAGCGCACCCTGTGGCTCAGCCCTGTCACGCCCGCCCCGTACTGTGTAGCCCACGCATGGGTGGCTCACAGAACGGGGCGGACGTGTCATCGGGGGAGAACCAACAGGCCGACGGAACAGGCCGGTTGCTGGCCGGCCGCTACCGAGTGCTGGCCCAACTGGGCCGTGGCGGCATGGGTGTTGTCTGGTGCGCCCGGGACGAGGTCCTGGGCCGTGAGGTCGCCGTCAAGGAGTTGCGCACCTACACGGACGCCGCCGGCCCCGAACTCGCCGACCTGAGCCGGCGGATGCAGCGCGAGGCCCGCGCGGCGGCCCGGGTACGCCATCCCGGAGTCGTGGCCGTGCACGACGTGGCGGAGGTCGACGGACGCCCGCTCATCGTCATGGAACTGGTGGACGGCCCCTCCCTGGACGACGTCCTGCGCGAGCGGGGCACCCTTGACCCCCGAGAAGCGGCCTCCATCGGCGCCAAGGTCATGGACGCGCTGGCCGCGGCCCACCGCGCGGGTGTCCTGCACCGCGACGTCAAGCCGGGCAACATCCTTCTCGACCGCTCGGGCCGCGTCGTCCTCACCGACTTCGGCATCGCCACCATGGAGGACCCGGGCGACGGCTCGGCCACCCACCTGACCCGCAGCGGCGAACTGGTCGGCTCCCTCGACTACTTGGCACCCGAGCGGGCCCAGGGCGACGACCCGGGCCCCGCCTCGGACGTCTGGGCCCTCGGCGCGACGTTGTACGCGGCCGTGGAGGGAGCGTCTCCCTTCCGCCGTACGTCGACGTGGTCCACGCTCACCGCGATCGTGGCCGAGCCGCTGCCGGAACCCGTGCGCGCCGGGCCGCTGGGCCCCGTACTGCGGCAGCTCATGCACAAGCATCCGGAGGCCCGCCCGGACGCGGACCGGGCCCGGGAGCTTCTGGAGGAGGTCGCGGGAGGCCCCGAGGGGGACTCCGTGACGACGGGCCTGAGGATGCCGGAGCCGCGCCCGCGCGAGACGACGGTGCTGAGCGTCCCCTCGATACCGCCTGGGTTCGGACCGCCGGAACCCGTCCCTGCGGCACCACCGGGATTCGGACCGCCGGAACCCGTCGCCACGGCGCCCCCTGCCGCTGTCGTTCCGTCTCCCGCACCTCGCCGCCGCAGAGGGCGCGCCCTTCTCGCCGCCGCTGCCGTCACCGTCGTCCTCGCGGCGACCGGCGTGACCGTCGCGCTGCTGAACAGCCTGGGCGAAGCCGAAGCCGACGCCGCGGCCGGGGCGTCGCCGTCCCGGACCGACGGCGCGACCCCCTCCGACGGAGCCAGCCGCGGCGAGGTCGACCTCTCGGACGACTCCAGGCCGAGCGAGCAGGGCGACAAGAAGTCCAAGACCCCGGAGCGGCAGCCCACTCACACAGGCGAGACGACTCCGCGCCCCTCGAAGACACTCGTCAACGGCGGTGGTACGGGCGGGACATCGGGCGGAGGAACGGGAGGCTCCACCGACGGCGGTACGACAGGGGGCGGTTCGAGCACCGCTCCCACCCCCGACGCTCCCGTCGCCCCGGTGTGCGACTCCATCGGCGGCGGCAAGTACAACTGCCAGGTCTGGCGCACCGCCAAGTCCTACACCGCCTCCGGCGCCGAGGCCGGCGTCCTCAACGCGGGCACCAACTACTTCTACTGCCAGCAGAATCTGGGCCGCCGGGAGACCTACGGCGAGTGGACCAACGTCTGGTGGGCCAGGACCGACGACGACAGCGGCAACACGGGCGTCTTCGTCAGCGTCGTCTACGTCCAGGGCGGCGACAACGACTCACCGGTGCCCGGACTCCCCGTCTGCTGAGACCGTACGTACTTCTCCAGACCGGAAGCCATCACGCGCCCCTCCTCCGCGAACAGCCGGGTGCCCCGCGCGCAGAGTGCTCCGTCGAGTCGCGCGCGGGCGCAGAACTCCTGAGGCGTGTCCCCGAACAGCTCGCGCAGGCGCGGTGAGCCGGCGAGCAGCGAGGTGAGCAGCGGAAGCTCGCCCGGATGGCCGAGCGGCGTCCCGGCGCCGTCATGAAGGACACCTCGGCGGTTGACGTAGACGTATGCGCCGGGGAGGAGTTGGCCGGACTCCAGCTCGAACCGGAAGTCGTCCGCGGGCAGCAGGACGCGGTCGTAGGCGCCGGTCGGTGTTGGGACTCCCTCGCTGGCGTCGACGACCGCGAGCTGGGCCGCGTCGAGCCAGGTGACGAACAACTCGCTGACGGTTCCCGGCGCTTGGAAGGGCGACGCGGACACGTATCCCATCAGGCTCACATGGCCGGAGACGCCGACGCCCACGCCGGTGACCCTCGCCCTCACCAGGGGGATGGGGGAGGACACCGCGTGCTCCGCCATCTTGTGCCGGAGCTGGGCGGGGCAGGCGTTTGAACCCACGGCGACGACGGGGACGCGGTCCTCGTACACCAGGCGCTCCAGGGGCAACAGGCGGTCCCCGTCCAGGAGTCCGGACTCCTGGGGCCACTTTCCCGGATAGCTCAGCGGATGGTCGCGTGGCGCCTCGGCGAGTCCGAGCGCTTCGAGCGTACGAGGGTCGGGGCGGCCCATCGCTCAGTCCGCGGGCGGCAGTTCCCCCGAGCCGCGGGTGATCAGCCGGGTCGGGAGCTGGATCCGTTCCGGCGTGAGGAGAGTGCCGTCGAGCTGGCGGAAGAGGCGTTCGGCGGCGGTACGGCCGAGGGCGGCGGCGTCCTGGGCGACGACGGTGACGCCGGGCTGGAGCAGGTCGGCGAGTTCGATGTCGTCGAAGCCGACCAGGGCGACGGGGCGGCCGCGTTCGGCGATGACGCGGACCACCGTGACGGTCACGCGGTTGTTGCCGGCGAAGACCGCTGTGACGGGGGAGTCGCCGGAGAGCATGTCCTCGGCCGCCTTGCGCACCCGCTGCGGGTCGGTGACGCCAAGAGACATCCATGCGTCCTCGACCGTTGTGCCCGCGTCCTCCATCGCGGCGCGGTAGCCGCGCAGTCGCTCGGCGGCCGTGTGGATGCGGGGCATGTCGCCGATGAAACCGATCCGGCGGTGGCCGTGGGCGATGAGATGGGCGACGCCGTCGCGGGCCCCGCCGAAGCTGTCGGACAGTACGACGTCGGCATCGATCTGTCCGGCCGGGCGGTCCACGAACACCGTGGCGACGCCCGCCTTTATCTCGGGCTCCAGATAGCGGTGGTCGTCACCGGCCGGAATCACCACGAGACCGTCCACGCGGCGCGCGCACAGCGCGAGGACCAACTCCTGCTCGCGGTCCGGGTCCTCGGCGCTCGAGCCGTTGATCAGCAGCGCGCCATGGGCGCGGGCGACCTCTTCGACCGCCCGGCTCAGGGGCCCGTAGAACGGGTCCGCGAGGTCCTCCAGGACGAGGCCGATGCTCGCGGTGCTGCCCTTGCGCAACACCCGCGCGCTGTCGTTGCGGCGGAAGCCCAGCGCGTCGATGGCCTCCTGGACACGGCGCTCGGTGTCCGGGGTGACCCCCGGCTCGCCGTTGACCACACGCGAGACCGTCTTCAGACCGACCCCCGCACGCGCCGCGACGTCCTTCATGGTGGGACGATTGCCGTAGCGGTTCTCGGATCGACGAGCGGGCTCTGCCACGATGCGCTGTCCTGTCCTGTCGTCCATGGGATGTGCCGGTCCATGAGAATGGTCCATCGGGATGCACAGGTCCATGGGTTTGTATGAGGATGTGGCGTCGAGCATAGAGCCTGGACAACGTTGTCAGATGCGGGAGACACTGTCCACCGCATTCTCCGGCCTGCGTCTTCCCCCAGAGGCGTCTCGCACCGCCGTGTTTCCGGCCGGAAACCCGGATCCGCAGCGCGGCGGGTCCGTTTCCACACCGCCCATGGGAGATCTGACACTGATGCACACCGACCTCGTGGCCGCGCTCGATATCGGCGGCACCAAGATCGCCGGAGCGCTGGTGGACGGCCACGGCCGGATTCTCCTCCGCGCGCAGCGTGCGACGCCCGCGCAGGAGGACGGCGACACCGTGATGGGGGCCGTTGAGGACGTGATCGGCGAGCTGACGTTCTCCCCGCTGTGGGGCAGGGCGGGCGCCGTCGGCATCGGCAGCGCGGGACCCGTGGACGCCTCCGAGGGCACGGTGAGCCCGGTGAACGTGCCGGGCTGGCGTGGCTATCCCCTGGTCGAGCGGGTGCGCAGGGCCACCGCGGGGCTGCCCGTCGAGCTGATCGGCGACGGTGTGGCCATCACGGCGGCCGAGCACTGGCAGGGTGCGGCGCGCGGCCACGACAACGCGCTCTGCATGGTCGTGTCGACGGGGGTCGGCGGCGGGCTGGTGCTGGACGGCAAGCTGCACCCCGGGCCCACCGGCAACGCGGGCCACATCGGCCACATCAGCGTGGACCTCGACGGCGACCTGTGCCCCTGCGGATCCCGCGGTTGCGTCGAGCGCATCGCCAGTGGCCCGAACATCGCGCGCCGTGCGCTGGAGGGCGGCTGGCAGCCCGGCCCGGACGGCGACACCTCGGCGGCCGCGGTGGCCGCCGCCGCCCGCACGGGCGACCCCGTCGCCATCGCCTCCTTCGAGCGCGCGGCGCAGGCACTCGCGGCGGGTATCGCGGCGACCGCGACCCTCGTGGAGATCGACATCGCCGTCGTCGGCGGGGGAGTGGGCAAGGCGGGCGACGTCCTCTTCACGCCGCTGCGCAAGGCACTGGCCGACTACGCGACGCTGTCCTTCGTCCAGCGCCTGACCGTGGCGCCCGCGCTGATGGGCACGGACGCCGGTCTGGTAGGCGCGGCGGCGGCCGCGCTCACCCGCAGGGCGAACACGACCGCCGCCGGAGTCGCCGGCTGACCTGGTAACGGGCGGGCGCCGCGTCAGCAGGCCAACTGCGCGTCCGCCCAGTCGCCGTGGTCCGAGGTGATCCCGTCACCGCCGTCGGTGACGACGAGCCGCACCACCTGGGCGCCAGTCACGTCGGCCGAAATCGCCTGCGCGGCCTGGGAGTTGGTGAGTACGCCCGTGGAGGCCACCTTGGTGCCGTCCGCCCAGATCTCGAACGCGACAGAGCCGTCGGCGCCCTCCTCGTCGTCGACACCCACCTGTGCGGTGACGGTCTCGCACGCCTTGCCGGTGTAGTACTCGACGCTGCTCTCGGCGTGTACGCCCAGCCCGTCGGCCCACACGACACCACCGACGGTCAGCGGATTGCCGTCACCCGCCTCGTTCTCCCCGTTGCTCGTATTGCGCTCAACAGGCCCCCAGCCGTTGGTCGTCGACAGCCAAGGAAGGTCCCCGAGGGAGGAGACGCCCGAGGGCGGTGCCACGACCACGGACGCGGTCAGCGGCAGCACGCTTTCGGCGCGCACTCCGGTGGGCGAACGGTAGGTCGCCTTCAGCTTCAGATCGTACGAGCCCGCGGCCGTGCCGTCGGGAGCGGTGACCTTCCAGGACGTACGCAGTGAACGGCCCGTCGGCAGCGAGTTCACGGTGGCCGGTGAAGTCGCCCTGACCGCCCAGCCCTTGGGCCCGCTCAACTGCACGGAGACCTGCTTCGCGGCCGTGCGGCCGAGGTCGGTGACCGTGGACGTCAGCGTGACCTTCTTGCCGGCCTCGGTCAACAGGCTCCCGTCCAGGCCGAGTTCGACGGCGGGCGGGTTCTTGGCCCACCTGGTGTCGGTCGCGACGCGCACGAGCACCGTGCCGTGCGCGGGAACGGTGGCCGAGATGGTGCCTGCGGTGTTGTAGCTCCTGTGCTGCCACAGATCGCGCAGGGTGTAGGCGCCCGCGTCGGGCAGCCCCACGGCCTGCGCGGTGGTGGCGACGCGCTGTGCGCTGCCGGTCTCGTTGAAGAGCGCCACCGTCCGGCTGCCGTCCCGCATCTCCTTGGCGACGACCCAGCGCCCGCCCTCGGAGGAGAGCACCTTGCCCTGTTCGCCGAGCGGGTCCTGGTCGACCGCGATGACCTCCCTGTTGCCCAGGATGTCGAAGGTCTCGTCGGAGGCCCGGCGCAGGTCGGAGCCGATGAGGAGAGGGGCGGCCATGATCGACCACATGGAGAAGTGCGAGCGGTACTCGGTGTCGGTCATGCCGCCGTTGCCGACCTCCAGCATGTCCGGGTCGTTCCATTGTCCGGGTCCGGCGTACTCGTCGAGTGGCAGGTTCTGCTTGAGGATCGACAGCATCGAGCCCCAGCTGTCACTGATGTCGCCGGTCGTACGCCACAGGTGTCCGACCTCCGACGCCCATTCCCACGGCTTGTTCTCGCCCCACTCGCAGATGCTGTAGACGATCGGGCGGCCCGTCGTCCGGGAGGCCGCCTGGAGGGCGTCACGCATGGTCGTGTAGCGGGAAAGGGCGTCCACGCCCTGGTTGTTGCAGTTGTCGTACTTGAGGTAGTCGACACCCCAGTCCGCGAACTGCTGGGCGTCGCTGTACTCGTGGCCGAGCGCGCCCGGGAATCCCGCGTCGTTGCACGTCTTCGTGCCGGCGCTGGTGTAGATGCCGAGCTTCAGCCCCTTGGAGTGGACGTAGTCGGCAACCGCGCTGATCCCGTTGGGGAATCGGGCGGGGTCGGGTACCAGTTTGCCGTTCGCGTCGCGGGACGGCAGGGCCCAGCAGTCGTCCAGGTTGACGTACTGGTACCCGGCGTCCTTGAGCCCCTTCTCGACGAAGATGTCGGCGATCCCCTTGACCATGTCCTCGTTGAACTCGGCGCGGCAGTGCGTGGAGTTCCAGTTGTTGAAGCCCATGGGCGGGGTGAGGGCGAGGCCGTCGTCCACGGCCGGGGAGACATCCTCGGCGGCGGCGAGATTCTCGGTGGGGGCGGCCAGGGCCGGCGCGGCGAGGCCGACCGTACACAGGAGTCCTGCGGCGAGTGCTCCGACCACTCTTCGGCGGGCTGTGCGGGTGTGAAGGTGACGCATCGTTACGTTCCTCCGAGCTCGCGAAAGGTGGGATGACGTCATGCTCGCGTCATCTCTGTGCGATTACGGTAGGACCTGTCGGACTCTGTTGGAAGAGGTGTGCCACGACCCGGTTCAGGCAGGCGTGGTTGTTCGATACCTTGCCAGAACCCTTGAGGAAGACCTGATTTGGGCATGACATCGAACGCCGCCGCGTTTGTTTGTGTGGGTTGGCGTGCCGAGGAGAGGGTGCTGCGGTCGCCGTTGGAGCGGTTTGTCGCCGACAGCTGTGCGAAGGGACATCGGATGTCCCCGCGAACCCAAAGTGGCCTTCCTGCTCGGCCGGGTGCACCCGGCCGAGCAGGAGGACCGTCATGCCCGCCTGTTCCGGTTCTTGTCGCGCACCTTCACCGCGGGTCCGGCACCCGGCTCGACGAAGGCTTGATCATCCCCTTTCACTCGCAGCCGACGCCGTCCCCGTCGCGGTCGAGGTGGCTCCCGTAGCCGGGGTCGCCCACGCGTACGGGAGCGGCTCCCGCGGCACGGGCGGCGTCGCAGTTCTGGAAGAACACGTCGTCGCTCCCGCCGCCGGTGTCGTCACTCCCGCCGCCGCCCCCGCTGGTGTCGTCCGCCGCGGCGGCTTGCGCGGTGACGGTCGTTCGCACGGTCGTCGTCGCGCGGACCGTCACGGTGGCGGCGGGCTCCGCGACGGCGGTCTCCGTCGCGGTGGCGGTGGCGGTCGCTGTGGCGGTGACCGTGGCGGTCGGGCGGGTGCTGGCCTCCACCGGCTCCTTGTTGTCTCCGTCGCTGCCCGCGCCTATGCCGATGAGGAACGCGAAGGCGAGCGCGGGCAGGACGAGACGTTTGCGCGCCCAGCGCGGAGCGGTACGGGCCGGTGCGGTGGACGGTGGTGTGAATGGTGGGATCGGTGGTGGTGTGGGTCGGGGTGTGTACGGGTTGGTCATCTCATCCCCCCTGGGACGTTTCGAGGGGAATGACGGTAGTGCTGCGGATGTGCCCGATGGTGCGGAGATGGCTTTGCGTGACCGAGCCGTTACTGATCTCCGGCTTCGCAGTTGATCCGGGCATGAAGAAGCGAAGCATGCTTGCCATTGCCTCCCTGGCTGCCGGATTCGTCGTCGCGGCGGTCACGCCGTCCCACGCGGACACGGACGTACTCGACAACCTGGACGTCAACGACACGCTCAGCACCCTCGACCACACCGTCAGCAGCGACAGCCTGGCCATGGAAGAGGGCGCGCCGGGCCGGCACAGCTGAGGGGTTCGACCCGCGGCGCCGGTGTCCCAGGACGGGGCACCGGCGCCTTGCTGTCGGCTCCCTCATCAGGGGCTGGTTTCCGTGGCAGGGTGAAGCGGGCAAACCTCAGGGGGTCAACAGAAGAGGGGGAACCGTGATCGTCTGGATCAACGGCGCGTGCGGTGCGGGGAAGACCACCACCGCACGGGAACTGATCGAGCTGATCCCGAACAGCACGCTCTTCGACCCCGAGGTCATCGGTGGCACGCTCCCGCAGCTGCTTCCGCCCAAGCGCCTCGCCGAGGTCGGCGACTTCCAGGACCTGCCGATCTGGCGCCGTCTCGTGGTCGACACCGCGGCCGCGTTGCTCGCCGAACTCGGCGGAGTCCTCGTGGTCCCGATGACCCTGCTGCGCCAGGAGTACCGCGACGAGATCTTCGGTGGCCTCGCCGCGCGCCGGATCCCCGTACGGCATGTGCTTCTCGCCCCGGCGGAAACGATCCTGCGCGAGCGAATAGCCGGGCGCGAGGGCCCCCCGGACCTGCCGGACGGTGAGATGCGGGTGGCCAAGTGGGCCTTCGACCACATCGAGCCCTACCGCGCCGCGTTCGCCTCCTGGCTCACCGCCGACGCCCACCCGGTGGACACCAGCGCGCTCACTCCGTACGAGACCGCCCTGCGCATCGCCGAGGCCGTACGCACCGGGGACGCGCCCGTGTGCGAGATCGTGCAGACCCCCGAACCCACCGCGGAGACCGTCGCCGCGGGGGTTCTGCTCTTCGACGAGCAGGACCGTGTGCTGCTCGTCGACCCTACGTACAAGGCGGGCTGGGAGTTCCCCGGTGGCGTCGTCGAGCCCGGCGAGGCTCCCGCCCGGGCCGGCATCCGCGAGGTCGCCGAGGAGACCGGCCTGCTGCTGGAGGACGTACCCGCTCTCCTCGTCGTCGACTGGGAGCCGCCCGCGCCGCCCGGTTTCGGCGGACTGCGCCTGCTCTTCGACGGTGGCCAGCTCGACACCGCCGCGGTCCACCGCCTGCTGCTGCCCGGCCCCGAACTGCGCGACTGGCGTTTCGTCAGCGAACAGGAAGCGGCGGATCTCCTCCCGCCCGTGCGCTACGAGCGTCTGCGGTGGGCCCTGCGAGCCCGCGAGCGCGGGGCGGCGCTGTACCTGGAGGCAGGGGTTCCGGTCGGTTGACCGCCGTCACGTGTCATCGGTGGGTGGGGCATGGCCGAGCCGACGCGAATCCTTCGCCGGGAGGCGACTCCGAACCCCGGCAACCCGCACCTGGCGACGGCCGCAGGCAGACAGATCCAAGGGTGGACGACCGGCCGGGGATCGGCAGGTACCCCCTCAAGCGCCCGCATCGCTGCCACCCGCCCAGCCCGCGGCCACGCGAACGGCGTGGGCGGGCGACCGGCTCAGCCGGTCGCCCGCGTACTCAACTCGCCGCGTAGTTCCGCAGGAAGAGCGCCTCCGCGACCGAGAGACGCTCCAGCTCGTCCGGAGAGACGCCCTCGTTCGCCGCGTGGATCTGTGCCTCCGGCTCGCTCAGGCCGATCAGGAGGATCTCGGTCCGCGGGTACAGCGAGGCGAGGGTGTCGCAGAGCGGGATGGAGCCGCCCAGACCCGCGTACTGCATCTCCTTGCCGTCGTACGCGACCGACATCGCCTCGGACATCGCGGCGTACGCCGGGCTGGAGGTGTCGGCGCGGAACGGCTGTCCCCCGCCGATCTGTTCGGTGCTCACCCGCGCGCCCCACGGCGTGTGCGCCTCCAGGTGGGCCTGGAGCAGCTTGGTCGCCTCGTCAGTGTCCGCGCCCGGCGCCACCCGCAGGCTGACCAGCGCGCGGGCGCCCGCGTGCACGGAGGCGCTCGCGCCGACGACGGGCGGCACGTCGATGCCGAGGACGGTGACGGCCGGACGCGCCCAGATACGGTCGGCGACCGTGCCGGTACCGATGAGGTCCACACCGTCGAGCACTTTGGCGTCCTGCCGGAACAGCTCCTCGTCGTACTGGAGGCCCTCCCACGCGGCGTCGCCGGACAGTCCGTCGACCGTCGTCGAGCCGTCCTCGGCACGCAGCGAGTCCAGTACCCGGATCAGCGCCGCGAGCGCGTCCGGAGCCGCGCCGCCGAACTGCCCCGAGTGCAGGTTCCCTTCGAGAGTGTCGACCTGGACGCGTACGAGGGTCATACCGCGCAGCGTCGAGGTGACCGTCGGCAGACCGGCCCGGAAGTTGCCGGCGTCGCCGATGACGATGGTGTCGGCGGTCAGCAGCTCGGGGTGCTCCTCGGCATACCGCTGGAGACCGCCCGTGCCCTGCTCCTCGGAACCCTCGACGATCACCTTGACGTGCACGGGAACGCCGCCGTTCGCCTTGAGCGCGCGCAGCGCGAGGAGGTGCATCACGACACCGCCCTTGCAGTCGGCGCTGCCCCGCCCGTACCAGCGGCCGTCGCGCTCCGTCAGCTCGAACGGCGGCGACACCCAGGCGGCCTCGTCCAGCGGCGGCTGCACGTCGTAGTGCGCGTACAGCAGGACGGTCCTGGCGCCCTCGGGACCAGGCAGGTAGCCGTACACCGACTGCGTGCCGTCGGGGGTGTCGAGCAGTGCCACGTCCTGGAAACCCTCGGCGCGCAGTGCGCCGGCGACCCAGTTCGCGGCGCCCTCGCTCTCGCTCTTCGGGTACTGGTCGAAGTCCGCCACCGACTTGAAGGCCACCAGCTCGGTGAGCTCCGCCTTCGCCCTGGGCATCAGGGAGGCGACGGTCTCGGCCACCGAGTTCGACGACATGGGCACGCTCCTTGTGGGTGCGACGTTGTACTTCTGTGTACGAGTGATCGTGCGGTGTGTAAGCGTCTCCCGATACGGAGAGCGCCTACGCCGCCGATCCTCCCACAGTGGCCTGCGGCGATGGCCACCGTAGGATGCGGTTGACACGTGCGGCAGACGGCTGGACTGGGAGCAATAGACCATCGTGAGCAGCGAGAACTCTTCGGCGGACGACGGGCAGCGGGTGTGGGACGTCGTCGTGGTGGGCGCGGGGCCCGCGGGCGCCTCGGCCGCCTATGCGGCAGCGGTCGCGGGACGCAGCGTCCTGCTGCTGGAGAAGGCGGAGCTGCCGCGTTACAAAACGTGCGGCGGCGGGATCATCGGCCCCTCGCGCGATTCCCTGCCGCCCGGTTTCGACCTGCCGCTCCGGGACCGGGTGCACGCGGTCACCTTCTCGCTGGACGGGAAGTTCACGCGCACCCGGCGCTCCAAGCAGATGCTGTTCGGGCTGATCAACCGTCCCGAGTTCGACCAGCAACTGGTCGAGTACGCGCAGAAGGCGGGCGCCGAACTGCGTACGGGCGCCACGGTCTCCCGCGTCGAACAGCACGGTTCGGCCGTCCCGGACCGGCGTACGGTCGCCGTTGTCCTCCAGGGCGGTGAGGCCGTCCTCGCGCGGGCGGTCGTCGGCGCGGACGGCAGCGCGAGCCGCATAGGAGCGCATGTCGGGGTGAAGGTCGACCAGGTCGATCTCGGCCTGGAGGCGGAGATCCCGGTGCCGGAGACGGTCGCCGAGGACTGGGCCGGACGCGTCCTCATCGACTGGGGTCCGATGCCCGGCAGTTACGGCTGGGTGTTCCCCAAGGGCGACACGCTCACCGTCGGGGTGATCTCCGCGCGCGGTGAAGGCGCCGCCACCAAGCGGTACTTGGAGGACTTCATCGCCCGGCTCGGGCTCGCCGGATTCGAACCGAGCATCTCCTCCGGCCACTTGACCCGCTGCCGTGCCGACGACTCCCCGCTGTCGCGCGGCCGGGTGCTGGTGTGCGGGGACGCGGCCGGGCTCCTCGAACCCTGGACCCGCGAAGGCATCTCCTTCGCACTGCGCTCCGGGCGGCTCGCGGGGGAGTGGGCGGTCCGGATCGCCGAGGCGCACGACGCGGTCGACACCCGGCGCCAGGCGTTGAACTACGCCTTCGCGATCAAGGCGGGACTCGGTGTCGAGATGAGTGTCGGCAAGCGGATGCTCGCGGCCTTCGAGCGCCGTCCGGGCGTGCTCCACGCGGTGATCACGGGCTTCAGGCCGGCGTGGAGTGCCTTCGCAGGGATCACCCGCGGCTCGACCTCGCTCGGTGAGGTCGTCCGCTCCCGGCCGATCATCGGACGCGCCCTGAACGCGCTCGACCGGTAGGGACCGGCCCGGCGGGGACACGGCTCGGCCGTGACGCCCCGGCCGGGGGTCACGGCTTGACGGTGATCCGGAACACCGGGTGCTTGGGCGCGGCGGCGAGAAGTTCCTCGTCGCTGGAGTTCACGTTGACGTCGCCGAAGAAGCGGCCCACCTCCCAGCCCCACTTCTTGAGGTAGGTGCGCAGGACCACCGGCTTCTCCGCGTCGGGCAGTTCGACCGCGGTGAACTCCCGGGTCCTGCGCCCGACCCGGAGCCGGCCGCCACCGGCCGCCCGCACGTTGCGCACCCATTCGGAGTGGCCGCGCGCCGAGATGAGATAGGGACCGCCTTCGTACGGGAGCGGGTTGACGGGGACCTTCCGCCACTCGCCGCTCTTGCGGCCCTTGACCGAGAGTTCGGCGGTTCCCAGGAGGCTGACGCCGCGCCGGGCGAGCCAGCCGACGACGCCGTTCATGGCCTTGTCGAAGGGCTTGGGCTTGACGTAGTGGGCCGACGGCATGGTTCCTCCTGAGATTTGGAGAGCACTGCTCTCGCTTGAGAGCAGTCTGCGTGAGATCGGTGATCCAAAGCAAGAGCACTGCTCTCGGTTTTGTGCGGCGCTCTCGTTTTGGTGCACTGCTCGCGTTGGGGGACGCCACCTTTGCTGCCGGGTGTGCGATGTGCGGTGTACGGCGCTCGATGCTCGGCACTCGCGCGGAAGCACCGCTCCGCTCTCGGAGCACCGCTCTCCTTTGTGTGCACTGCTCTGGAAACGTGACACACTGCGCCGCATGAGTACCGCACGAGGGGCACGCGCCCGCGCCAGGATCGAGGTCACCGCGGCGATCAAGGACGAGGCCCGCCGACAGCTCGCGGCGGAAGGCGCCGCCAAGCTCTCGCTGCGAGCCGTGGCCCGCGAGCTCGGCATGGTCTCTTCCGCGCTCTACCGCTATTTCCCCAGCCGCGACGACCTGTTGACCGCACTCATCATCGACGCGTACGACTCCCTTGGCGAGAGCACGGAGTCGGCGCACGCGGGAGTCGCCGACGCCGCGCCCCGCGAGCGCTGGAACACGGTCTGTGCGGCGGCGCGCCACTGGGCGCTCGATCATCCGCACGAGTACGCGCTCATCTACGGGTCGCCCGTGCCCGGATACTCCGCGCCGGAGACGACGATCCCGGCGGCGTCCCGCGTGGGTCTGCTCCTGATCGGCATCGTCCGTGACGCCCACCAGGGCAAGGGTGTCGCCCGCCCGCGCCTGCCCGCCGATCTGAAGGCCGAGGCCAAGCGCATGGCCGCCGACCTCTCGCCCGACCTCCCGCCCGAGGTCGTCACCGCGCTCGTGGCCGCCTGGGCGCAGCTCTACGGGCTGATCGGTTTCGAACTGTTCGGCCAGTTCAACCGGGTCGTGGAGGACCGCGAAGCGTTCTTCCGGCATGCGGCGGACCAGCTGGCCCACGGTGTGGGCCTCGTGTTCCCGCAGGTCACCGGTACGGCGAGCAAGGGCCCGGGCGGCTCCGGGGTCTGACGGAGCACCCCTGCGGGTCTGGCGCGTCCAGGAGGCGGTGCGGCCACTTGCCGCTGCCTCGGTACTCCCTGGGGAGTACGAGTGATCACCTCGCCCGGCTGACGCCGCGAGCGACCCGGCGCGTCTAGCGTGACCGTCATGGAAGAGCAGCGCACTCCCGGGCCCTCCGCATCGGGGGGCCCACCCCCGTGGTGGCGGCACGGGCCGTCGGGGTGGCAGGGGCCGCCCGGATGGCACCGTGGGGACGACCAGGAGCGCCGTGCCCGCCGGCCGTGGCGCTCCACGCTGCTGCTGACCGTCTTCGTGTTCGTCGGCTCCAGCTTCGCGAGCCAGGCCCAGGAGGGCGAGCGCGCCGCCCTGGACCTCTTCGCACGGGCGCTGCTGTTCGTGGGGTGCGGTCTTTTGCTGTGGCGGCAGCGGTACCCGGTGCCTGTCGCCTTCGGCACCGCCGCGGCCGCCATGCTCTACCTGGGCGCCGGATATCCGTACGGACCGGTCTTCCTCACCGTCGCCCTGGGCTGTTTCAGCGCGATCGTCACCGGGCACCGCAGAGCCGCCTGGGCGGCCGTCGGGATGCTCTGGGCCGGACATGTGCTGGTGGCGCACTGGCTCTACCGCTGGCTTCCGCCGTCGGGGGACACGCCCGCGGCCTGGGGGCAGGAAGTGGTGGTCGCCACCTGGATCGTGGCGATCGTGGCGCTGTCCGAGCTGGTCCGGGTACGCCGCGAGCAGTGGGCCCGCGACCGTACCGAGAGGGCACAGGCCGCCAAACGTCGCGCGGACGAGGAGCGGCTGCGGATGGCGCGCGAGCTCCACGACGTCCTGGCGCACAGCATCTCCGTGATCAACGTGCAGGCGGGTGTGGGTCTCGCGCTGCTCGACTCCGACCCGGAGCAGGCGCGCACGGCGCTCACCACGATCAAGGCGGCGAGCAAGGAGGCGCTCGGTGAGGTCCGTCAGGTGCTCGACACGCTGCGTGCGCCGGGGGAGGCGCCGCGCGCTCCGGCACCCGGGCTCGACCGGCTCTCCGAACTCGTCGAACAGGCGGCGGGCGCGGGTCTGACGGTCGAGATGCGGGGAACTGCCCCGAAGCTTCCGCCGGGCACCGACCTGGCGGCCTTCCGCATCATCCAGGAGGCACTCACCAATGTCGTACGGCATTCGGGATCGCGGCACGCACGTGTGCTGGTCGAGCGGGCGGAGGGCGCGCTGAGGCTGCGTATCGACGACGACGGGCCGGCGACCGGCGAGGACGCGGGCGGCAGCGGCAACGGGCTGGCCGGTATGCGGGAGCGGGCCGCGGCGCTGGGTGGCACGATCGAGGCGGGCCCGCGTGACGACGGCGGGTTCCGCGTGCTGGCCGTACTGCCGCTGAAGGTCAAGGAGGACCGGTGATCCGCGTACTTCTCGCCGACGACCAGTTGTTGGTCAGGGCCGGCTTCAAGGCACTCCTCGACGCGCAGCCGGACATCGAGGTGGCCGGCGAGGCGGCCGACGGCGAGGAGGCGCTGCGGCAGGTGCGTGAACTGCGCCCCGACGTCGTCCTGATGGACATCCGGATGCCCCGGCTCGACGGCCTCGCCGCCACCCGCCGCGTCACGGACGACGCGGACCTCGCGGACGTCAAGGTGGTCATGCTCACCACCTTCGAGCTGGACGAGTACGTCTTCGAGGCGATCCGCTCGGGCGCCTCCGGATTCCTGGTCAAGGACACCGAACCTGAGGAACTCCTGCGCGCGGTACGGGCGGTGGTCGAGGGCGACGCGCTGCTCTCGCCCGGTGTGACCCGCCGGCTGATCTCCGAGTTCGCGGCCCGGTCGAAGGAGCCGACGGCGGTCGCCTCGCTCGCCGAACTCACCGAGCGGGAAAGGGAGGTGATGGCCCTGGTCGGTATCGGTCTGTCAAATGACGAGATCGCGCGGCGACTTGTGGTCAGCCCGCTCACGGCCAAGACCCATGTCAGCCGCACGATGGTCAAGCTGGGCGCCCGAGACCGGGCCCAACTGGTCGTGCTGGCCTACGAGTCGGGGCTGGTGCGGCCGGGCTGGCTCGGCTGACTCCCGTCCTCGCGGCCGAAGCGGAGCAGCACGCTGACCGTGCGCAGGACGAACAGGACGGCGGCAAGCAGGGTTCCCGACGCGAGCAGTGTCCTGTGGAGCGGGTCGGGGAGGTCGAAGAGCAGCGCCGGGCCGGACACGGCTCCGAACACCACGGCCGCCGCGAACGCCGCGCTGAACAGGGCGTATCCGATCTCGACGGTGATCGCGTCACGCTCGGCCCGACTCCGTCGCCCTCTTGTGGGCTCCATACGTCGAGTCAAGCAGGCGTGGGCCCGGCGGGGCAAGAAGCCCGCCGGGCCCACGCGTTGAGGCGCCCCTCAGTCGCGGACCGCCACGCGCTCCGCGCCCGCCTCCTCCTGGGTGGACTGTGCCTGAACGGCCTCCCCCTGCCCTGACCGCACGCCCTGAACGGACTTGACGACCACGAGGGACTCCGGCGACCGCCGGGTCCGCAGCCCCGGCAGGCTGATCAGCAGGCCAACGAAGGCGATCGCCGTCACCACCATCAGGCCGGGCCGGTAGCTGTCCAGGACGGCCTGAGGCGAGGAACCGCCGGAGGAGTTCGCGGCCACGACCGCCGTCACGACGGCCAGGAAGATCGCACCGCCGACCTGTACCGAGGTGTTGAGGAGGCCGGAGACCATGCCCTGCTCATGGTCGTCCACGCCGTTGGTGGCCTGGATGTTGAGCGAGGGGAAGATCAGCGCGAAGGCCCCTCCGATCAGCACCATCGACGGCAGGATCAGCGTCGCGTACCCCGGGTCGAGGCTGACCCGCAGGAACAGCGCGTACCCGACGATCATCAGCACGAAGCCCACGGCGATCAGTCGCTGAGTGCCGAACCGGTCGACGATCGCACCCATCTTCGTCGCGGACAGGGCGACGATCGCGCCCGCGGGCAGGAAGGCGAGCGCGGTGTGCAGCGCCGACCAGCCGAGCAGGGACTGCATGTACAGAGTCACCAGGAACTGGAATCCGACGTACGAGCCGAAGAGCGTCATCGCACCGAGTTGGGCGCGGAGTTGGTCGCCGGAACGCAGTACGCCGAGTCTGACCAGCGGACCGGCCGACCGCTGCTCGATCCGCACGAAGACGGTCAGCAGGACGGCGACGGCGAGGAAGGACAACAGCGTACGGGCCGAGGCCCAGCCGCTCTCCGGTGCCTCTACGACGCTGAAGACGAGAAGCAGCATCGACGCGGTGCCGATGACCGCGCCGGGGATGTCGTAGCCGTTGTGGTCCTTCTCGCGCTCACTGTGCGGCAGGAGTTTCAGGCCGGCGAACAGCGCGATCAGGGCGATGGGTGCAGGGAGCAGCATGGTGAGGCGCCAGCTGGCCTCGGTGAGCAGGCCGGAAAGGACCAGGCCCATCGAGAAGCCGGTGGCGGCGCAGGTGGTGTAGATCGACAGGGCGCGGTTGCGCAGTGGGCCCTCGGCGAAGGTCGTGGTGATGATCGACAGGCCCGCGGGCGCGGTGAACGCCGCGCTCAGGCCCTTGATGAAGCGGCTGGCGATGAGCAGCGGGCCCGAGTCGACGAGTCCGCCGAGCAGCGAGGCGAGCGCGAAGACACCCAGGGCCACGAGGAACACCTGACGGCGGCCGAGCAGGTCGGCGGTGCGTCCGCCGAGGAGGAGCAGGCCGCCGTATCCCAGGATGTAGCCGCTGACGATCCATTGGAGCGTCGAGGTGGAGAGGTCGAGTTCGGAACCGATGGACGGCAGCGCGACGCCGACCATCGACACGTCCAGCGCGTCCAGGAACATCGCGGCGCAGAGCACCAGCAGGGTGCCCCACAGCCGAGGGGTCCAGCGTCCCTCGGTCGCGGAGGTGGTGAGCGGAGAGGTCATGCCGGAGACAGTACATGCGCATGCATTGAATGCAAATGCATTTAATGTCGATGCAACAAACCGGATTGTTTGCTACGGTGCGCCCATGGCGGCGAAGAAGGCCGAGCAGGGGCTCGTGAACCAGTGGCGCGACATCCTCGCGGTGCATGCGCGCACTCTCTGCGAGCTGGACCGCGAACTGCACCGGCACGGCCTCGGGGCCAGCGACTTCGAGGTGCTCGACGTGCTGGCCGAGGGCGCGGCGGCGGACGGCGGTGCCTCTTACCGTGTGCAGGAGATCGCCGATCACGTCCACCTGAGCCAGAGCGCGCTGTCCCGGCTGATCGCCCGACTGGAGCGGGACGGTCTCGTGACGCGCGGGATGTGCCCGGAGGACCGTCGCGGTGTGCGCGTCTGCCTCACACCGAAGGGGCGCGACCTGCACGGCGAGGTGCTGCCGGTGCAGCGCGCGGTGCTGACGCGGATGCTGGCGGGCCAGGACCCGGGGGACTGACGGCTCGGTCTGTCCTGGGTGGCTGTCCGGGGTGGGTAGGTGCCGAGTCGGGCGGCTCGGGGGTTAGTGCTGTCCGACGGGCCTCGGCCGATGGTGACCGGGCCTCGGTCGACGACGAGTCAGTCGGCCATGAACCCGATCACGGGTGCTCCGGGCGGCATTCCGAGCGCCGCCGTCGTGCCGCCCGATACCAACGTGCGGGTACGGCCCAGGCGTTCGAGCAGCGTTGTTCGAGCTCATGTCGGCCGGAGTTGGCCTATCCGCGGCCGGGCGTTGCCGGGGACAATGAGGCGTTGGTCTGGCTGGAGCGGGGCTCGCGGGCGCTATGGGGTCGTGTCCCGCGTGCCGTCACGTGTCCCCGGAGGGATGTCGGGTACGGGCGCGGCCTTCGCAACCGCTCACGCACCAGCACCAGCAGCAGCACGGAGGCACGGCACGCCTGGTGATCAGTCGGGCGCCCGGTGATCAGTGGGGCGAGCCCGGACCTGACCGACCGTTCTTCGGGGGAGATTCGGTGATGAGAGCCCGTACGACGACGACCCGTTCCCGCGTCATGACCCGTTCCCGGCTGGTCGCCTCGGTGTCGAGCCTGCTCGTGGTGGTGGCGCTGGCGGTGTCCGGCCCCGACGCGACCGCCGCGCCGACGGCCCGCCCCGCACCGTCCGCCGCCTCGGTGGCCGGTGCGACCTCGGCCGTCGAATCCCTGGGTATCGCCGGGACGACCTGGACCGTCGACGAGCGCACCGGGAAGCTGCGGGTGCTCGCTGATTCCACGGTCGCGGCTGCGGACCTGGTCGGACTCCGCCAGGTCAACGACCGTTTCGCCGGTGCCGTGACCGTCGAACGGCTCGAGGGGCGGCTGCGCACTCTCGTCTCTGGCGGCGACGGCATCTATGCCTCCGGTTGGCGCTGCTCGGCGGGGGTCAACGTGCAAAGCGGCTCCACCTACTACTTCGTCACCGCCGGCCACTGCACCGACAACCTGCCCACCTGGTACACCAGTTCCGCCATGACGATGCTGATCGGCCCCACCACGGGCGCCAGTTTTCCCGGCGACGACTTCGGCGTCGTCCGGTACTCCAACTCGGCCGTGCCACGCCCCGGCACCATCGGAACCGTCGACATCACAGGCACCGCGACCGCCTACGTCGGCCAGAGTGTGTGCCGTCGGGGAGCGACCACCGGTGTCCGATGCGGCGTGGTCACCGCACTGAACGCGACAGTCAACTACGCGAGCGGAGACGTCGTCTACGGGTTGATCCGGACGAACATCTGCGCAGAGCCGGGGGACAGCGGCGGCCCGCTCTACGCGGGCGACAAGGTCATCGGCATCCTCTCCGGCGGCTCCGGGAACTGCACCTCGGGCGGGACCACCTACTACCAGCCGATCCAAGAAGTGCTGAGCGCCTACGGGTTGTCGGTCTACTGACGGAGCGTCGGACGCACCCGAAGTAACCTCAACTTCGGGCCCGCGCGCCGTCGGGAGCGAGGGTGGGGGCGCCCACGGCTGCTGCCAAGACCGTTCGGCCCAGGCCCGATCGGCATCGCGCCGTCCCGTGACCGTACTCCCGTGACCGCCCCGGTGCCCCATGCCTCCGAGCAGCGGGCTGGTCGCTGAACACGCCTCGTCGCCATGGCGTTCGGGAAGCCGCGGGGGCTTCCACGAAGGCGGCAGCACGCGTCGGCGCATGTCGTCGCCCGGTGGGCCTTTCGGCGTATCGCCCACCCGTTCCCCGTATCGCCCACCCCGCTCTCCGTGTCACACGCCGGGCTTCCCCGTGTCACACGCCGGGCCTCGCCACGTCACCCTCCGGGCCTCGCCGCCTGACCGGCCGCGCGCGACCTCAGTTGACGGTGGCCTCCCCGGCCCTCTCGTCGCCCCCAAGCTCAACCCACGATGGGCCGTCGTGCTCATGCCATTGACAAACGGAAGTGAAGCCAGAAATCTGTCCTTCGAGAGCAAAGTTCTGATCGAATCACGCAAATTACCGACTACATGGCGGTAATCCTCGGCAGGCGGACCCAGGTCCACCCCTGCCACCTCGCGTACCTTCGCGCTTCACCGTTGACCTGCCGGCCCCAGTCGGCACCTCTTCACCTCTCGCAGCACGCTCCCCCCGTCGTCCCCCTGCCATGGAACGAGGACGCCATGAGACGGAAGCGATTCGGCCTACGGACGACCATTGGGCTGCTCTTCGCCAGCCTGGTCACCGTCGGTCTCCAACCCGGCACCGCGGCCGCCGGAACGGCCGCCGAACCAGCCGCTGTCCGCGGACCCAATCTGGCGCTCGGCAAGAGCGCCACGACCAGCGGGTCCAACAGCGGCTATCCCGCCACGAACGTCACCGACGGCAGTCAGCAGAGTTACTGGGAAGGCCCGGCCGGGTCGTTCCCGCAGTGGATACGCGTCGACCTGGGCGGGACCGTCGAGGCCAACCAGGTCGTCCTGAAGTTGCCCACCACCTGGGAGGCCAGGACCGAGACCCTCGCCGTCGAGGGCAGTACCGACGGATCCACCTTCACCTCCCTGTCCGGCTCGGCGGCCCGTCGCTTCGACCCGGCCGGCGCCAACACTGTCACCGTGGACTTCACCGCCCGCAGCGTGCGCCATGTCCGTGTACAGGTGACCGCCAACACCGGCTGGAGCGCGGCCCAGTTGTCCGAGGTCGAGGTCTACGGCACCGACGGAGGAGGCGATCCCGAGGAGCCGCCCGTCGACGGAACCAACCTCTCGCTCAACAAACCGATCGAGGCCTCGTCGTCGGTCCAGTCGTTCACGGCGACCAACGCCAACGACGGGCAGGTGGGAACCTATTGGGAGTCCAACGGCCACCCCGCGACGCTGACGACCCAACTGGGCGCGAACGCGGACCTCAGTGGGATCACCCTGAAGCTCAACCCCGACGCGGCCTGGGCGACCAGGACGCAGAACATCGAGGTTCTCGCGCGTGAGCAGTCCGCCAGCGCCTTCACCTCGATAAAGGCCGCCGCCGACTACACCTTCAACCCCGCCTCGAACGCCAACACGGTGACGATCCCGGTCACCGGCCGGTACACCGACGTGCGTGTGAGGTTCGCGCGCAATTCGAGCGGATTCGGCGCGCAGGTCGCGGAGTTCGAGGTCATCGGCGCCGCGGCCCCGAACCCCGACCTCGTCGTCACCGACCTGACCTGGACGCCGGCGTCACCCACCGAGTCGGACACCGTCACGGTCCGCGCGACGGTACGCAACTCCGGCACGGCCGCCTCACCCGCCACCACGGTGAACGTCAGCCTGGACGGCACCGTCGCCGGCAGCGCCCCGGTCGGCGCACTCGCGGCGGGTGCCTCCGAAACCGTCTCCGCGGCCGTGGGCAAGCGGGCCACCGGCAGCTACACGGTCTCCGCCGTGGTCGACCCGACGGACACCGTGCCCGAGACCGACAGCACCAACAACAGCCGTACCGCGGCTACCAAGTTGACCGTCGCCCAGAGCCCCGGCCCCGACCTCGAGGTCAGCGGCATCGCGACCAACCCCGCCAGCCCGGCGGCGGGCGCGGCCGTGTCCTTCACCGTCTCGGTGCACAACCGCGGCACCTCGGCAGCGTCCGCCGGTTCCGTGGCACGCGTCCAGGCGGGGAGTACGACACTCAACGGCACGGCGGGTGCTATAGCCGCGGGTGCCACCGCCAACGTCACCATCGGCGGGACATGGACCGCCACCAGCGGTGCGAGCGTGCTCACCGCGACCGCGGACGCCACGAACACCGTCACCGAGACCAACGAGGGCAACAACATCTTCTCCCGCTCGATCGTGGTCGGCCGCGGTGCCGCGGTGCCGTACGTCGAGTACGAGGCAGAGGAAGGGACCTACCAGGGAACCCTTCTGACGACCGATCAGCAGCGGACCTTCGGTCACACCAACTTCGCGACCGAGTCCTCGGGCCGTGCGTCGGTGCGCCTCAACTCCACCGGCCAGTACGTGCAGTTCACCTCCACGAGCCCGGCCAACTCGATCGTCGTACGCAACTCGATCCCGGACGCGGCGAGCGGCGGGGGCACCGAGGCCACCCTGAGTCTCTACGCGAACGGCACCTTCGTACGGAAACTCAACCTGAGCTCCAAGCACAGCTGGCTGTACGGGAACACCGACCAGCCCGAGGGGCTCACCAACACCCCGCAGGCCGACGCGCGCAGGCTCTTCGACGAGTCGAACGCGCTGCTCTCGCAGAGTTACCCGGCGGGCACCACCTTCCGGTTGCAGCGCGACGCCGGTGACACCGCGTCCTTCTACATCGTCGACCTGATCGACCTGGAGCAGGTGGCACCGCCCACCGCGCAGCCGGCCGGCTGCGTCTCGATCACGCAGTACGGGGCCGTCCCGAACGACGGCATCGACGACACGGACGCCATCCAGCGTGCGGTGACCGCCGACCAGAACGGGCAGATCGACTGCGTGTGGATTCCGTCGGGCCAGTGGCGCCAGGAGCAGAAGATCCTCACCGACGACCCGCTCAACCGGGGCGAGTACAACCAGGTGGGCATCAGCGACGTCACCATCCGCGGTGCGGGCATGTGGCACTCGCAGCTCTACACCCTCACCCCGCCCCACCAGGCGGGCGGCATAAACCACCCGCACGAGGGCAACTTCGGGTTCGACATCGACGACAACACCAAGATCTCGGACATCGCCATCTTCGGCTCGGGCACCATTCGGGGCGGCGACGGCAACGCCGAGGGCGGCGTCGGTCTCAACGGCCGCTTCGGCCAGGACACGAAGATCAGCAACGTGTGGATCGAGCACGCCAACGTCGGGGTCTGGGTGGGGCGCGACTACAGCAACATCCCCGAGCTCTGGGGCCCCGGTGACCGGCTGTCGTTCACCGGGATGCGGGTCCGCGACACCTACGCCGACGGCATCAACTTCGCCAACGGCACCCGCAACTCCACTGTGGAGAACTCCTCGTTCCGCAACAACGGTGACGACGCGCTCGCCGTGTGGGCGAGCAAGTACGTCAAGGACCAGGCGGTCGACGTCGGCCACGATAACCACTTCCGCAACAACACGATCCAGTTGCCGTGGCGGGCCAACGGCATAGCCGTCTACGGCGGTTACGGCAACACCATCGAGAACAACCTGATCTACGACACGATGAACTACCCGGGCATCATGCTGGCGACCGACCACGACCCGCTGCCCTTCTCCGGGCAGACGCTCATCGCCAACAACGGGCTGTACCGCACCGGCGGTGCGTTCTGGAACGAGGACCAGGAGTTCGGGGCCATCACCCTGTTCGCCCAGGGCCAGAACATTCCAGGGGTCGTCATCCGCGACACCGACATCCGCGACTCGACCTACGACGGCATCCAGTTCAAGACCGGTGGCGGCTCGATGCCGAACGTCCAGATCACCAATGTCACCATCGACAAGTCGAACAACGGCTCAGGCATCCTCGCCATGAGCGGCGCCCGAGGCAACGCCACTCTCAGCAACGTCACCATCACCAACTCGCGCGACGGCGACATCCTCGTCGAACCCGGCTCGCAGTTCGTGATCAACCAGGGCGTCACGTCAGTGAGTCCCCAGAACCGGCAGCCGTAAGGCTTCCCGTTCGCAGCAGCACAGTTGATGGGCCCGCTCCGGAAAGGGAGCGGGCCCATCGGCGCGTGGGCAACACCGGCACCGCGACCGGCGCCTGGACGCACGGTCAGGCGCCGATCGAGTTGAGCGCGTCGAGCAGTCGAGACTTACGGGCGAGTCCTCGACTTCGAGTACTCACACGCCGACGCGGGACCCCTGAGGATCGTGGTAGCCGGTGTCGCGCGACTCCAGCCAAGTGTTGCGCCATGCCTCGGAGTTGTCGTTACGCCACAGCAGACGTACGACCCGGGTCCGGTGCGGTCCGAGCGCGGTGGTGTCGACGAACGCGGCAGGGCGGAGTGCCCGGGCCGCGCACTCCCCGGATGCTGGTGTACGTCGATGTTGGTCACGTCACTCCTCCCACCATGGCGCGCAAGGCACTTCGAACGTCTTCGGACTCCAGGACGTCGCGACTCACCCGCTCCACGTCCGCCCCGCAGGGCCGGTCGTCGTCCAGGCGGGGGACGAGCTCACGGATCGTGCGGTGCAGGAGCGCGGGCCCCTGCCCCAGGGCGGCGGGCGCGGCCAGGTCCACGGCCTGCGCGGCCACCAAGGCCTCCACCGCGAGGAGTTGACGCAGCCGAAGGAGCATGGTCGTCAGTCGGCGTGCTCCGAGAGCCGCGTTGGTCGAGTCGTCCTCGACGGCGTCCGCGCCGTGGCGGGGGTCGTTGCACACCGGTGCGGACAGCATGCGGATCTCCGCGACGAGCGCCTGTGCCGTCTTGGTCAGAGGTGCGAAACCCGAGCGCTCGGGGCCGTACGAGGTGAGGTTCGCGGGCAGGCCGCTGACGCCGGGGTTGAGCAGCCGACGCATGCGTTCGGCGGAGATCGCGGCCGTCTGTGTCAGGGCCAGCGCGAGGGTGTCGAAGGCCAGGGCCAGCGCCGGGGTGTGGAAGTTGCCGGACGAGAGGATCTCACCGGTGTCGGCCAGCACCACCGGATTGTCGCCGCAGCCGTTGAGTTCCGGCGCCAGTGCGGCCGTGGCGAAGTCGAGTGCGGCGTGCAGAGCGCCGTGCACCTGGGCCGCGCACCGCAGGCTGACCGGGTCCTGGACCCGCCGTGCGTGCCTGGGGTCGCCCAACTCGCCACCGCTCAGCAGGGCGAGCAGCTCCCGCGCCGCCAGTGACTGACCCGGCGCGGGACGCAGGTCCAGCACGCGGGCGTCCAAGGGGCTGGTGTTCGCCCGGAAACCCTCGAAGGTCAGCGCGGTGACCGCCTGGCCGAGCAGGAGGACGGCCGCCGCCTCGTGGAGCGCGAGGGCGCCGTTTCCCGCGGCCAACGGGCTTGCGCTGCACAGGACATGGCCGTCCTTGGGACCCAGCTCCACCGGGGTGAGCCCGGCCCGCCGCAGTGCCGTGGCGCCGTCCAGCACCTCACCGGAGAACTCGGCACGCCCCTCACCGATGACGGCCAGACCGACATGGGCCATCTGGCACAGGTCGGACGCACCGATCGAGCCGACCTCCGGAATCACCGGATGCACACGCGAGTTGAGCAGCCCGACGAGCGCGTCCAGGATCTCGGGCCGCACGCCACTGCCACCGCTTGCGATCCCGTTCACCCGGGCGAGAAGGGCGGCGCGTACGACGGGGACCGGCAGCGGATCGCCGACGGCGTTGGCGCGCCCTCGGACGGTACGGACACTGAACGCCGTGAGTTCCGCGCGTGGCAACGCGTACGAGGACCGGCTGCCAAGCCCCGTGGTCAGCCCGTACGTCGGCACGTGGCGGTCGACGATGTCATCGACGACGGCGCGCTCGCGCACCAGCCGCGGGAACACCTCGTGAGCCAGGGTTACTCGGGCGCCGCGGTGGGCCACCGCGACGAAGTCCGCGCAGGTGAGCGTTCGTCCGTCGACGACGACCGGTCCGGCGGGGGCCGCGCCCGTCATGAGAACCGCAGCTTCTGACCGAGGCCGCGTGCCTGGGCCTTCGCCAGCATGGCGGCTCCCAGCGCGATGTCGGAGAGCGAGAGTCCGCGGTGCCAGAAGAGCGTGGTCTCCTCGGCGCGTTCACGGCCGGGTTTGTCGCCGACGACGATCTCGCACAGCTCGCCGTGCAGGGTCTCCTCGCTGAGCCTGCCGGACTCGACATGGGCGCGCAGCGCGCCGAACGGCCCGGACCGGCACTGGCCCCAGTCGTCGACGACGATCTTGTCCATCACGTCGGTGAGGGAGAGTTCGACCGCGCTCATCGTTCCGTACGGAACGACCAGGGCACCCGGGGCGATCCACTCGGTCTTCAGCAGCGGCTCCGGACGCTCCAGCCGGGAGGCCTCCACCACGATGTCCGCGCCCTCGACACAGGACTGCCAGTCCTCGGTCACGATGACTGGCTTCCCGAGGTCGCGCTCCAGCCGCTCGGCGAAGGCCTTGCGGCTCTCGGGCCGGCGCGAGTGCACGCGTATCTCGGTGAGGTCGAAGATCCGGTCCAGCAGGCGGACGTTCCAGTACGACGTGGCGCGGGCGCCGATGTGACCGAGCACCTTGGCATCGGGGCGGGCCAGATGGCGTGCCCCGAGCGCGGTGAGGGCACCGGTGCGCATCTCGGTGATCGCGGTGGCGTCGAGAATGGCGACCGGCATGCCGGTGCGCGGGTCGAAGAGGTTGAGCAGCGCCATTTCGGAGGGGAGCCCCGATTTGTAGTTGTCGACGTAGTCGCCCACGATCTTGACCCCGGCCAGCCCGAGCGGGGCGACATAGCCGCGCAGCACGTTGAAGTGCCCGTTGAACGCGGGATCGGGCGTCAGGTGCACACGCGGTTCGATGACCGTCTCTCCGCGGCCCTGGGCGAGCAGCCCCTGCTCGACGGCGTCGAGCACCTCGGAGTCGGACAGCTGAAGCCGCTCGATGTCCGAGCCGTTCAGGAATGTGAACCGGACCGGTTCCATGAGGTGGCTCCCTAGGTGGGGATGGCGGACGGTACGACGTCGGCGGTGTGGCCGAAACAAGCCTGTCGAGGCAACTATCAAAGCGGTTGTGGTTTACATGGAAAGGCGCATTTCATAACAAATTTGGAGAATCCGGGCGCCTCGGCTACGGCTTCGCAGGAACGTAACGCGCCGTTTACGAAAGAGCATTGACTGCTATTCAGTCACCGGCAACTCTGCATGACCATATGCAGTCGGGGTAAGGGGCAGCCTTGATCAGGTTCGACGCGGTGAGCAAAAACTATCCAAACGGCACGACGGCCGTGGACGAGCTGTCCCTGGAACTGGCCGAGGGCGGCATCACGGTCCTGGTGGGCCCCTCCGGCTGCGGCAAGACCACGACGCTGCGCATGGTCAACCGGATGGTGGAGCCGACGGCGGGGACGGTGAGCCTGCGAGGCCGGGACATCCGCGAGATCCACGCCCCGGAGCTGCGCCGCGGCATCGGTTACGTGATCCAGCACGCCGGTCTCTTCCCGCACCGCACCATCCTCGACAACATAGCGACGGTGCCCCTGCTGCTCGGCTGGAGCCGGAAGAAGGCCCGGGTGCGGGCGGCGGAGCTGCTGGAACTGGTGGGGCTGCCGGGCGAGATGGCCAAGCGCTATCCGTACCAGCTCTCCGGCGGGCAGCAGCAGCGTGTCGGGGTGGCCAGGGCGCTCGGTGCCGACCCGCCGGTCCTGCTGATGGACGAGCCGTTCAGCGCGGTCGACCCGATCGTGCGCGGAGAGCTGCAGGCCGAGTTCATCCGGCTCCAGAAGGAGCTGCACAAGACGATCGTCTTCGTCACCCATGACATCGACGAGGCGATCAAGCTCGGCGACAACATCGCGGTGTTCCGTACCGGCGGCAAGCTCGCGCAGTTCGACACCCCCGAGCGGCTCCTCGCCCATCCCGCCGACGACTTCGTGGCCGACTTCGTGGGCCAGGACCGCGGTATCCGCCGGCTGTCCTTCGTCAAGGCGGCCGACCTGCCGCTGCGTGACGGTCCGGTGCTGGCGGCGACCACTTCCGTGGCACGGGCCCGGGCCGCGGCCGAGCCGTGGGTGCTCGTCGTCGACGGTGAACGGCGTCCCCTCGGCTGGGCCGCGGTCGCCGAGCTGCCGACGGGGGGCACCCTCGCGGAGGTGCCGTTGACTCCCCTCGGCCACACCTTCAGCCTCGTCCACGACTCGGCGCGGGCCGCCCTCGACGCGGCGCTCCTGTCGCCCTCCCGGCTCGCGGTGGGCGTGGACGGGGAGGGCGCCGTCATCGGCGTCGCGGACGCGTACGAGCTGTCGGCGGCGATGGCCGACGACACGGCGGACGGGACGGCCGCGGACGCGATAGCCACGGACGCGATGGCCACGGCCAAGACTGCCGCGGCCGGGCCGGCTGGCGGAGAGCAGGCCGTCGTAAAGGCGGCCACCGCAAAGCCAGTTGCCGGAGAGCCGGCCGACGCGAAGCCGGCCGTGAACGGCACAGTCACCAGATCAACGGCCGGCGACGAGCAGGACACCGACCCCGCGGGCGGTGGTGAGCGATGAACGACGGGGAGCCACTGATCCGGTGGGACTGGATCGGAGATCATGTCGACGAACTGGCCCACTACACCGGTGTCCATCTGCAACTCGGCCTGCTGCCAGTGCTGTTCGGCCTGGTCATCTCGGTGCCGCTCGGCATCCTCTGCCATCGTTGGCGATGGCTCTACCCACCGGTCCTGACCGTCACCAACGTGCTGTACGCGATCCCGTCGCTGGCCATGTTCATGATTTTCGTCCGCTACACGGGGCTCACCGAACGCACGGTGATGATCCCGCTGACGCTCTACACCCTGTCCGTCCTGGTGCCCAACGTCGTGGACGGGCTCGCCTCGGTCCCCGAACCGGTCAGGCAGGCGGCCACCGCGATGGGATTCAGCACGGTACGCCGTGTCGTCCAGGTCGAACTGCCCATCGCCGTACCGGTCGTCGTGGCCGGCGTACGCGTCGCCGCCGTCTCGTCCATCAGCCTCGTCGCCGTGGGACAACTCATCGGACAGGGCGGCCTCGGCTTCTACATCACCCGGGGGCTCCAACTCGACTTCCCGACCCCGATCATTACCGCGATCGTGCTGATCATGCTGCTCGCGCTCGCCACCGACGCCGTCCTGGTCCTCGCGCAGCGTCTGCTCACCCCGTGGGCCCGCGGCAAGGGGGCGGCGGCATGAACGATCTCGTGAACCAACTCCGGCTGGTGGGGGACTGGTTGACGTCCTCGGAGCAGTGGCAGGGCGACGAGGGAATCCCGCATCGGCTCCTGGAACACCTCACGTACAGCGGTATCTCGCTGCTGTTCGCCGCCCTGATCGGGCTCACGTTCGGACTGCTGGTCGGCCACACCGGCCGCGGGGCCTTCGCCGTCGCCAGCGTCGCGAACCTCGCCCGCGCGATCCCCACCTTCGGCCTGGTGGTCCTCGTCGTCACGCTCGCCGGACTCAGCACCACACCCGTCCTGGTCGCCCTGGTCGCGCTCGCGGTCCCGCCGATCCTCATCAACACCTTCGAAGGCGTACGGGGGGTGGACGCCGACACCCGCGACGCCGCACGCGGGGTGGGGATGACCGAGTGGGAGGTGCTGGTAAAGGTGGAGGCGCCGATGGCGCTGCCGCTGATCCTGCTCGGACTGCGGGTCGCCGCGATCCAGGTCGTGGCCACCGCGACCATCGCCGCCTATCCAGGTCTGGGAGGCCTCGGCCGCTTCATCGTCGACGGTCTCGCCCGCAACGACTACGAACTGGTCATCGGCGGCTCCACTGTCGTGGTCGTGCTGGCCCTCATCGTCCAGGTGCTCTTCACCGCTCTGCGGCGCTTCCTGGTCTCGCCGGGCCTCCAAGGCCCCGCGACCAGGACCTGAGTTCTCACAGTTCATGCGTTTCTGAGCCCGTTGGCTCATGAGAAAGGAAAAAACCCATGAGAGGCATCTTCCGTGGCGCCGCGTTCGGCCTGATCGCCGCACTGTCGCTGAGCGCCTGCGGCAGCGGCGACAGCGACGACAATCCGCTGTCGGGAAGCAGCGGTGACAGCGACGGCAAGGCCCTCGTCGTCGGCTCGGCGAACTTCCCCGAGAACCAGCTCCTCGCCGAGATCTACGCCCAGGCCCTGGAGGCCAAGGACCTGAAGGTGACCCGCAAGTTCGACATCGGTGCCCGCGAGGTCTACTACGACCAGATCGTCAAGGGCGGCATCAGCGTCTTCCCCGAGTACAACGGCGCGCTGCTGGCCGTCGCGGTCGACGAGAAGAGCACCGCGACCAGCACCGAGGACATCAACGCCGAGCTGAAGGCGAAGCTCCCGTCGTCGGTCGAGATACTCGACTCCGCGGCGGCCGAGGACAAGGACTCGGTCACGGTCACCCCCGAGACCGCGGAGAAGTACAACCTCAAGACGCTTGCCGACCTCAAGCCCGTCGCGGGCGACATGACGATCGGCGCCGGCTCCGAGTTCAAGACCCGCACCCAGGGCGGCGTCGGTCTGAAGACCGTCTACGGGGTCGAGTTCGGCAAGTTCCAGCCGCTCGACGCGGGCGCGCAGAGCACGCTGATCGACCTGCTGAAGTCGGACAAGGTGCAGGCCGCCAACATCTACACCACCGATCCGGCCATCATCGAGGACAAGCTGGTGGTGCTGGAGGACCCGAAGAACCTCTTCTCCTCGCAGAACGTCACGCCCCTGGTCTACAAGTCGGCGGTCAACGACACGGCCCAGGCCGCGCTCAACGGTGTCTCCGCCAAGCTCACCACCGAGGACCTGCTGGAGATGATGAAGAGGCTGGTCAACGACAAGGAGGACGCGAGCACGGTGGCCAAGGACTGGCTGACGGAGGCCGGTCTCGCCGGCTGACCGGGGTGATCTCCGCGTCCCCCGGGCAGGCCGATCCAGGGCGGGCGGTGCCGGAGTGGGCTCGACCACCCCGACACGGCCCGCCCTGCGGTGAGTTCCGCCGGGCAGGAGCGAGGGACGGGCGCGACCGGCTGGGGGATCGGGATGAGCGAGAGCGACGCTGACGAGGCCGGTACACCGGGCGCGTCCGCCCGCCTGCACCAGCTCTTCGAGGGACGTCGGCTGACTCCGACCCAGCGCCGCATCGCGCACTGCCTGGTCCGGCAGGCCGCGGCCGTGCCCTTCCTGTCGAGCGTGGAGCTGGCCCAACTGGCCGGGGTGAGCCAGCCGTCGGTCACGCGCTTCGCCGCCGCCCTCGGCTTCGACGGATATCCGGCGCTGCGCAGACACCTGCGGGAGGTCGCGCCCGACGCTGTCGCCGTGGACGGGCGGCCGAGCAACCAGTACCAGGAAGCGGTCCAGGCCGAGATCGACAACCTGCGGCAACTGGCGTCCCATCTCGCCGACGCCGGGCCCCTGGAACGCGCGGGCCGGCTGCTCGCCGCCTCACGGCCACTGCCGGTGCTCGGACTACGCGCCTCCGCCGCCCAGGCAGGCGGCTTCGCCTACTTCGCCGCGAAAGTGCATCCCGACGTACGCCTGCTCGACGAGGGCGGCTCGTCGCTCGTCGACCGCATCGACAGCGCCCGGCGCGCCGGGGCGAGCACCCTGCTGTGCTTCGCGCTGCCGCGCCACCCGCGCGAACTGCTCGACGCGCTGGACCATGCCCGCGACACGGGACTGACCGTGGTGACGATCGCCGACGGCACGTTCGCCCCGGTGGCCGCGCACAGCGACCTGCTCCTTCCGGCCGCCGTGGGCACCGGCCTGGTCTTCGACACGGTGAGCGCCCCCATGCTGCTGGGCCAGGTTCTCCTGGAGGTGATGTGCGACTGCCTGCCGGACGCTCAGGTCCAACTGGAGGAGTTCGACGCGCGGGCGGCGGCGCGAGGGCTGTTCGTCGACTGAACGGTTCGTCCGTCGGCGGGTCCCGTCCCCTGACAGCCGAATGCCGCCGGATGAGGAGCAGCCGCGTCATGTGGGCGGAAGGTGCTGGTCAGCGCCGTATGGGCGAAGCGCGGGGCCGTACGGCGGACGCGTGACCGGTTGCGGGGAGGAGCGGCGGTTCTCACCGTGGCCCCAAGAGCAGCTCTCGAAAGGACTGTGCATGTCTTCCCTTGTTTCCCGCGGACTCCTCCTGTCACCTCTGGTCTGCGCCGCCCTGGTCTTCGGCCCGCTCGGCACCGCCGCTGCCGCCGTCGACGTATCCCGGTCGGCTTCCGGTGGTGCTGCCGCGGCATGGTCCTCCGCCGACTCCGAAGCGGTACAGGAACGGCTCGACGTACTCGACAGGGCGAACCACGCCGACGAACTCACCCCCCTGCTGGATGCCCTGTCCCCCCTCGCCCAGCGGGGGGCCGGCCCGCTCGACGCGGTCGAGGCGGCCGGTCTCGCCACGGCGGTGGAGACGGCGAACACGTCCCTCCAGCAGCGTCTGAATGAGCGGGCCGGCGTCCCGGCGGACCGGGCGGCGGCCGCCGCCGACCCGGTCTCCGATCTGGTGGCCCAGCTCCGGTCGGCGATCGACGAACTGGTCAAGGGGCTGACCTCGCTCGACCTCGGCGCCGTGCTGGGCTCGGTGACGGGCCTGCTGGCGCCGGTGCTCGACCTGGTCACGGGGCTCCTCGGCGGCGCGACCTCCGCGGTTCCGGCGCTTCCGGAACTGCCGGCGCTCCCCGCTCCCGGCAGCCCGGCGGACGTCTCGTAGCAGCCGTCGCGTGATCGGCGGGGCGCGGAGGAACCATCTCCGCGCCCCGCCGTTTTTCGTCCACGGGCGTGAACCCGCCCGGAACTCCCGCCGGTTCACGCTTCGATGACCTCACGCCGGTTCACGTTTCGATCCACCGGCACAGCGGAGAGTTGGTGGGCCACCAGGGGTGTGAAGGCACCCTGGTGATGGCGATCATATTGACATGAACCTGCGGTCCGACGGACGGGCCGCAGCCTCATGGAGGTGTGGATGCACCGCAGACTCGCCGCCGGCCTTGCCGCCTCAACTCTGGCCCTGATCACCGTCGTCGGTACCGCCACAGCGGCCGACGCGGCTCCCGCCGACAAGCCCCAAGTCCTGTCGAACTGGACCCAGACCAGCGCGTCGAGCTACAACACCTGGAACGCCGCCCGCACCAACCAGGCTGCCTGGTCCGCGTACGCGTTCGACTGGTCCACCGACTACTGTTCCTCGTCGCCGGACAATCCGTTCGGCTTCCCCTTCTCCACGTCCTGCGCCCGCCACGACTTCGGCTACCGCAACTACAAGGCCGCGGGCACCTTCAGTACCAACAAGTCGCGCCTCGACAGCGCCTTCTACGAAGACCTCAAGCGCGTCTGCCTCAACTACAGCGGCGCGACGCTGACTTCATGCAACGGCACGGCGTGGACGTACTACCAGGCGGTCAAGCTGTTGGGCTGAGACCGTCGGCCGCGAAGAACCGGGACGCCGCTCATGCGGCGTCCCGCACTCGTCGACGATCCGCTCAGCCGGCCACCGGCTCACCAGGCCTGTCCTGGAGGGCCGTTCGGGGTGCCGGTCGGCTGATGCCGGACAGATCGTGGACGGTGACGCTGTTGCGGTCGGCGACCGAGCGGCCCAGAGCGTGGTGCGGCCACAGCCCCGCCGCCACCCGGCGACTGCGCTCGCCCCATTCGCGAGCCGCCGCGCTGCTGGACTTGTAGTGGTTGAGGGCGAATCCGCCGGTGTGGATCCGGAGCAGACAGAAGCCGCCGGGATAGTCCTTGACCGCGCCGACCTCCTGCAACGTCACATGCGGGGCCTGCGGCAGGACGGTCCGCTTGTTGCGGTGGGTGTGGCCGGCGTGGTGGAGGAAGACGCCGGGGGCGGCGGCGTAGGCGTCGAGGACGGCACGGGCATGGCGCCGCCCGAGCTGCTGTCCCCTGGTCACGGGGAAGACGGAATCCCGTACGGTCAGCGGATGGTGGCCGAACACCACGGTGGGCTGATCCGACTGTTCCCTCAACCGGTCCTGGAACCAGGACAGTTGCTCGGCGCCGAGCCCGCCCGCGTCGGCGCCGTGCCCCTCCTTCACGTACGTGTCGAGCCCGATGATCCGCAGTCCGCCGAGGTCGTGGGCGAAGTACGAGGGTGCCCCGCCGCCGAGGAACCCCGTACGGAAGGCGTCCGTGTCGGCGTGGCCGGGCCGGGGACGGTCGTGGTTCCCCCGTACGACGAAGTAGTCCCGCCCGTGCGCGCCGAACCCGTCCAGGATCCGTTTGGCCTCGGCCAGGTCCCGAGGCGCACCGCCCGCCGAGATGTCCCCGGCGGCCAGCAGCACGTCCGCCCCACGACGCCGGGCCTCCTCGACCACCGCCCGGCTCATGATCTCCGGGTACGGCGCGAGGCCCGCCTCCTGTGACACTCCGCGCATCAGCGGTACGCCGCCGACGAGACCGGCGGTGGTCTCCCCGACGTGCAGGTCGTTGCAGAGGGCGATCGTCAGCAGGTGCCGTCCGGGCGGGGGTTGCGGGGTGGTGAACGAGTACGGGCCTCCGCGTGTCCCGAGCCCGTAGCGGTTGGTGCCGACGGCGTTGCCGCGGATGAGGTGCAGTGAGGTGGGAGTGGCGGCCACGCCCCGTGAGCGGGCCTGGTAGTAGTACGTCTGCCCCGGCTCCAGGCCCGTGAGCTCCACATGGTGGTGCGCGGTGGGCCGGACCTCCGAGGCGCTGCGGTTCAGCCGGGTCGGGTGGGTGCCGTAGACGACCTCGCCCTCGGTGACCGCGGGGAGCATGTGGCCTGTTCCGTCGTCGGTGCCCGGTATCCCGGTGTGCCAGGTGATGACGGCGCGGTCCTCGGCCAGGGTGACCAGTTCCAGGTGTACGGCCGCGAGGAGGTCGGGGGGATGGCGGCGGCTCTGGTGCGCCGTGCCGTGCAGGGCGGCCCTCAGCAGGGCGGGGGCGAGGAGGGCGCCGGAGCGCAGGACTTCGTAGGGAGCGGGCAGGGCGGCCAGGGCGGACAGGGCGGCGAGGGGTGCGGAGAGGCAGCAGCGCATGTCCGACGGGTGCCCACGCGCAGTGAACAGCGGCGGTGTTACCGACGGCGGCACCAGGTATGGCACGCGACATCTCCGTCCGGGCGCGGCTCGGCGTGATGGATCCGGCCCGGTTGGGTGGCCGGCGGTCAGCTCGTCGACAGCGTCTTGCTGAACGGAGTGACGGGGCGCTCCAGGCGCCTGCCATCCACCGTAATGTCCACCGCCTCGTTGTAGAAAGCGATGAGCCCTGTGACAGCGGCCACGGCGGGCAGTGGCTCGGGGTAGCTCCAGACGAGGTTCGCCGGGACGTCGGCGTCGCCCCGCCACGACCAGTACTCGGCGGTTCCCTTGTACGGGCAGCCGGTGCTGAGGTCGGTGGGGGCGAGGAGTTCGAGGCGGACGTCCTCGCGCGGCACGTAGTACCGCACCGGCAGTCCGGTCTCGAAGAGCAGCACGGGACGCCGGCTGTCCGCGACGACCGTGCCGTCGATCTCGACCCGCACATGGCGGCTGCTCGGCAGGGCGTCCACCCGCTTGTGCGGGTCCCGGGGATGGATGAAGATCTCTTCCTCCTCCTCGTACCAGTGGTCGAGTCCCCGGCCGCTGCGCCGGAACCACTCGAAGGCGATGTGGCCGGCCAGGTCCTCGGCGGGGAACGTCCAGGCCGCGTTCTCGACCACCTCGCCGGCGACCTCGAGGTCGTAGAAGATCCGCGAGCCCGTGTGCGTGCCCGTCCGGGGGTTCTCCGCCGGGCGGAGCAGGTCCTCGCGCACCTCGGCGCGGGGGAAGGCGTACATCGGAACGGGCAGGTCGGGCTCCCACACCAGGACGGGGTGCCGGCTGTCGACGACGGTGACGTCGCCCTTGCGGCCGCGCACCCAGCGTTCGCTGGGCTCCCACAGGAGGCCCTCCGGGGTGGTCCGTACCGCTCGCGCGGTGGGGAAGGCACTCATCGTCCGTTCTCCTTCGGTCGGTTGGGACCCTCGGATGTCCGGCGGTTCTGCCCTGACACCTCCGAAAGCAGTGTCCCCACGTACGCCTCCCACCGCGAGCCGATCACCGGCCGCCGACAGCGGAGTACGGCGGTCAGACAGCGATGACGCCGACTCCCGCCTCCTCGAACGCCCGCACGGTCTCCTCGGTCACCGCCGTGTCCGTCACCAGGGTGTCCACCGACTCGGCCGCGCAGATCCTGGCGAAGGCACGCCGGCCCAGCTTGCTGGAGTCGGCGGCGACGATCACGCGCTCGGCCCGTTCGCAGAGCAGCCGGTTGATCGCGGCCTCCGCCTCGTCGTTGGCGGCCGCGCCGTGGGTGACGTCGAAGGCGACCACGCCGAGCACGGCCACGTCGACGGTGATCTGGCCGAGTACACCGTCGGCGAGCGGGCCGATCAGCTCGTACGACTGCGGGCGGGCGACCCCGCCGGTCACCACGATCTTGAACTGAGGGCGCACGGCGAGCTCGTTGGCGATGTTGAGCGCGTTCGTGACGACGGTCAGCGCGGGCGAACCGTTCGCCAGATCGGGGCGCACCGCCAGAGCGCGCGCCACCTCCGTGGTGGTCGTGCCGCCGGTAAGCCCCACTGCCTCGCCGGCTGTGACAAGGCCGGCCACCGCCTTCGCGATCCGCTGCTTCTCGGAGGCTCGGCGGGCGCTCTTGTAGCGCAACGGCAGTTCGTAGGAGACCCCGTGCACGACCGCGCCGCCGCGCGTGCGGACGAGCATCTGCTGCTCGGCGAGCTGGTCGAAGTCGCGCCGGATGGTCGCGGCCGACACCGCCAGCCCGGTCGCGGCCTCCTCGACGTCCAGCCGGCCCCGCTCCACGAGCAGTTCCAGCAGCGCCTTCCAGCGGGCGTCGCGCGACATCCGCACTCTCCGTTCCTCGATCTTCCGCGACCCTAGCGCACCCTTCCTCCGTCCAAATGCTTGATTCTGCTTGAAAACTCGCTATATCTTGCACGAACGAGCATCTTTGGGGAGGGGTGGAGCATGACGCATGTCGAGGACGAGCTCAGCAGTCAGCCCGAGTGCTGGATCCGCGCCGCCGAGCAGGCCGCGGCGCACGGCGGCGCACTGCCGACGGCGGGGGAGCGGGTCGCGATCGTGGGGTGCGGGACCTCGTTCTTCATGGCACAGGCCGTCGCCGCACTGCGCGAACGGTCGGGCCAGGGCGAGACGGACGCCTTCGCCGCGTCGGAGTTCCCGGGCGCCCGCTCCTACGACCGGGTGGTCGCCCTCACCCGGTCCGGCACCACCTCCGAGGTGCTCGGGCTCCTCGCGAGCCTGAAGGGCCGTACGCGCACGACGGCGATCACCGCCGACCCGCGCACGCCCGTGATGGAATCGGCGGACGAGGTCGTGGTGCTCGGCTTCGCGGACGAACGGTCCGTCGTCCAGACCCGGTTCGCGACCACCGCGTTCACCCTGCTCCGCGCCCACCTCGGCCTCCACACGGACGCCGTCGTCGCCGACGCGCGAACCGCTCTCGAGTCCCCGCTGCCCGAAGGGCTCGTCGGCTGCTCGCAGTTCACCTTCCTCGGCCGCGGCTGGACCGTCGGGCTCGCCAACGAGGCCGGGCTCAAGATGCGCGAGGCCGCGCTGGCCTGGACCGAGGCCTACCCGGCGATGGAGTACCGGCACGGTCCGATCAGCGTCACCACGCGGGGCACCGCCACCTGGATGCTCGGTGACGCGCCCGAGGGCCTGGCCGAACAGGTGCGGGGCACCGGCGGACTGTGGGTGGCCGGCGGGCTCGACCCGCTCGCCGAACTCGTCCGTGTCCAGCGTCTCGCTGTCGCGGTCGCCGCGGCTCGCGGGCTGGACCCGGACCGGCCGCGCCACCTCACCCGCTCGGTGATCCTTCCCGGGGCACCCAGGTGAGCCGGCTCAACCACGCGTCGAGAAGGAGGAGTCGTGCCACTCGCGGCAACCGGTGAACTGGTCCTCGCGGCCGCCGAGGCGCGGACCGCGGTCGCCGCGTTCAACGTCATCACCCTGGAGCACGTGGAGGCGGTCATCGCGGGCGCCGAGTCCGTGGACGCGCCGGTCGTCCTCCAAGTCAGCGAGAACGCGGTCAGGTTCCGTTACGGACGGCTGCTCCCGCTGGCCCGTGCCGCGTCCGCCGCGGCCGAACGCGCCGCCGTTCCCGTCGCGTTGCACCTCGACCACGTCCAGAGCGACGAACTGCTGCGGCAGGCGGCCGACGCCGGGTTCAGCTCGGTGATGTACGACGCCGCCCGGCTGCCGTACGAGGAGAACCTCGCCGCCACCCGGGCCGCCACCGACTGGGCACACGCCCAGAACCTCTGGATAGAGGCCGAGTTGGGCCAGGTCGGCGGCAAGGGCGGCGAGCCCGCGCTTGACGCCCACGCGCCCGGCGCCCGCACCGACCCCGCCGAGGCCCGTGCCTTCGTCGCCGACTCCGGGGTGGACGGCCTGGCCGTCGCGATCGGCAGCTCGCACGCCATGACCAGCCGGACCGCAGCCCTCGACCACGCCCTTCTCAAACGCCTGACCGCGGCACTGGGCGTCCCGCTCGTCCTGCACGGCTCCTCAGGAGTGCTGGACGAGGAACTGGCCGCGGCCGTCGCGGGCGGCATCGCCAAGGTCAACGTCGGAACAGCGCTGAACCTCGCGATGACCACCGCCGTACGGGAGTTCCTCGCCGCCCATCCCGAAGCCGTGGACACGCGCAAGTACCTGGGCGTGGGCCGGGAGGCGATGGCGCGGGCGGTGGCGCGGCTCATCGGCGTACTGCGCGGGTGACCTCAGGAAGCCCCCGTCCCGACCAGCTTCTCGAAGAAGAACTCGTGCTTGAGGAACGACACGTCGTACTCACCCCCTGGATACGGCGGTATCAACTGCGCCGCCTGGAACAGACGCCAGCCGTCCTCAAGGGCGTGCACCCCGGAGGCGTACGGCGGCTCGTCGCCGTCCCCGGCCGTGGCGGAGGTGCGGCCGGTGCCGTCGTAGAACGACCAGCCCACCACGTCCGCGTCCAGCGCCGAGGTGGCCAGATAGAGAACGAGCACCTGCTGACGAATGGTCATGCGGCGTCCTCCTGCGGGCGGTTGGTGACCCTGGTCACCCAGTGGTCCAGGTCGAAGGAGTCGTCACCGGTGAGCGAACGCCACCACAGGACCCGGTTGTAGATCTCCAGGCGGCCCGTGGCGGGCTCGTACCACGGGAACGTCGTGGCGAGTTCCTCGGGGACCCGCGGATCCCCGAGGTCCGAGGTGTCCCACAGCCGCCGCTGCCGCACCGTCGGATTGAAGCGGATCTTGAACATGAAGCGCACCGCGTCGCTGTCGTTGCGCCGCCCGCCGTGCCACAGGCCATGGTGCAGAAACACCACGGTGCCCGCCGGACAGACAAGGCGGCTCTGCCCGCGCAGATTCTGGTAACGCCCGGTGTCCGACTCGTTCGTGCGCCGCAGATGACTGCCCGGCACGCTGAGGGTGCCGCCCATGTCGAGGGTCACGTCCTGCGGGTAGTACATCAGCTGGACGTCGAAGGCGTCGGGCCGCACATCGATGATCGCGTCACCGTGCAGCGGCTGCGCCCGGCCCTCGCGGGGCTCGCGGATGTGCACGGCGTGGTGGTCGACCGTGGGCCCGGGCCCCACGAGACTGCGCAACGCACCGGCGACAGCCGGGAGTTCCACCAGTCGTCGGACGAAGGTGCCCTCCGGATACGCGTCCGGAACAGCGCTGCCGTAGGGCACGTCGGGCACACCCTCGCGCAGTACCTCGATCCCCTCGGCGTTCATCTCCGCCGGCACCACGGCATCCAGGCGCAGCGAGCCGTGGGCCACGAAGCGCGCCATCCGCACCGAACTCAGGAGCTTGGTGTTGGTCATGCGCTCCACGGTAGGAGCGGCGAGCTCGCGGTCGCGTTGGCCCCGTTCACCACTACTGGTAATTTCTCATCATGCGGGAGACGGTGATCCACCTCGGCGAACCCCCTGTCGTCGTCAACGTGGGCGTCGGCGTGCACGGGGTCGCGAGCCCCACGGACGTCTTCAGGCTGCCCGAGCTGTGGCAGCTGCACCTCTACCAGTACGAGGCCGAGCTGACCGTCGACGGCACGGCCCACGCCATCCGCCCCGGCCGCGTGAGCCTCGTACCGCCCGGCACCACGGTCCGCTACCGCTACCAGGGCCGCTCCGAACACCTCTACGCCCACCTGCGCGTCACCCCGGCCGGCCCGCCGCGCACCGTCCCCGTCATGCAGGACGCCGGCCCCGAACTCCCGCTGCTCTCCGGCCTCCTGCTCCACGCGATGACGGCGGCCCCGGGAAACCCCGAGCACACCAGGGCCGAGATCTGGACCGCGCTGTGGCGCGTCGCCCAGCTGACCCCGGCCACCACCACGAGCGCCGGCCCGCACCCTGCGGTGAGCGCGGCGATCGCCCACATCGAGGCACGACTGGCCACCCCGCTCCCCATCCCCGAGATCGCCCGCGCCGCCGGCATCTCGCACAACCACCTCACCCGGCTCTTCCGCACCGAGATGAGCACCACCGTGGTCGCCTACATCCGCCGACGCAGACTGGAGCGCGCCCACCATCTGCTGCGCGCCTCGACACTCTCCATCCCGGCGGTGGCCGCGTCCGTCGGCATCCCGGACCTCCAGGCCTTCAACAAGGCCTGCCGCAGGGAGCTCGGGGCGTCGCCCCGGGGCCTGCGCGGAGTTACTTCCTGACGGCCCTGAGGACCACGAACTTCGCGTCGCTGGCCATGAGTTCACTGTTGCCGAACAGGCGGCGCAGCTTCAGGTGGTAGCCGAGGTGGCGGTTGCCGATCACCCACAGCTCGCCGCCCGGCCGCAGTGCCCGGCGTGCTTCGGTGAACATCCGCCAGGCCGAGGCGTCCGTCGTCGCCTGGTGCGAGTGGAACGGCGGATTGTTGAGGACGAGATCGACGCTCCCGTCGGCGACGCCCGCCAGCCCGTCACCGGTCAGGAACTCCGCCTTCGCGCCCTCGACGTTCGCCGCGTAGGTCGCCCGCGCGGAGGCCACCGCCTGGTACGACTCGTCCGCGAACAGCACCTCGGCCTCGGGATTGGCCAACGCGACCGCCGTACCGACGACCCCGTTCCCACAGCCCAGGTCCGCGACCCGCTCGGGGCCGCGGCTGCGCGGCAGGTGCTGGAGGAGGAAACGGGTGCCGACGTCGAGACGGTCGGCGCAGAAAACGCCTGCGTGGTTGATGACAGTACGGCCGGAAACCGTGCCGACACCGTCGGGCAGCTCGTAGCTGTACGGCCACGGGTTGGAGTTCCGGGCGATCCCCGGGAACGGCGTGCAGAAGATCAGCCGGGCCTTCTTCTCGGCCAGCGAGGTGCGGGTCGGGCCGATGATCCGCTCGAAGAGGTGCAGCGTCGAGGTGTGGATGTCCTTGACCATCCCGGTGCCGATGACGACCGTGCCCTCGTGCACGCCGGGCGCGAGGCGGTGCAGCTGGTCCTCCAGGAGCCCGAGGCTCTTCGGCACCCGGACGAGCAGCACGTCGATGCGGTCGGGAGGGGTGTCCCGCGTGGTCAGAAGCCGTTCCGGGGACTCCTCGACACCGGCCCGCGCCAGGTTCGCCCGGGTCGCCTCGCGGGCGAGGAACGAGTCGGTGATCTGCGTCGGCCGGTGCGCCGCCAGCGCCGTGGCGAGCGCGCCCCACCGGTCACCGACCACCACGACCGACCCCGACAGCGGGGTGCCGCTCTCCGCGAGATGCCGCAGCAGATAGGTGTCGGCGGCGTCCCAGGCGCGCAGCTGGTCTCGGGTGTCCTCGGGGAACCGGGCGAGTGCGTACTCGCCCCAGGGTGTGGTCATAGAGTCGGTCATCGTGCGTCAAGGCTAACGGAGCCGCAGCTCAGCAAGGTCGGGAGGACAGGGAGATGTCGATGTTGTTCCCCCGGGACCGGACGGAGGTCGCTCCTGACGCGGTCCACGTGCCCGACTGGCTGGACCCCGGCAGGCAACGACACCTCCTCGACGCGTGCCGCGACTGGGCCCGCCCACCGTCCGGCCTGCGCACGGTGAACACCCCCGGCGGCGGGACGATGACCGCCCGGCAGGTCTGCCTGGGCTGGCACTGGTATCCCTACGGATACGCCCGCACGGTCGTCGACGGCGACGGCAGCCCCGTGAAGCCGTTCCCCGGGTGGCTGGACGACCTGGGCCGGGACGCGGTCACCGAGGCGCTCGGAGCCGACGCCGCGACGGCCGCGTACGACATCGCACTGATCAACTTCTACGACGCCGACGCCCGTATGGGCATGCACCGCGACAGCGACGAGCGGTCGGACGCGCCGGTGGTGTCGCTGAGCCTGGGCGACACCTGCGTCTTCCGGTTCGGGAACACCGGGACGCGGACCCGGCCGTACTCCGATGTCGAGCTGCGCAGCGGCGACCTGTTCGTGTTCGGCGGAGCGTCCCGGCTCGCGTATCACGGGGTGCCTCGGGTGCTCGCGGGCACGGCGCCCCCGGAGTTGGGGCTGACCGGGCGGCTGAACGTCACCCTGCGGGTGAGCGGCCTCCGGGCGGCATGAGGGGCCACCGGATGAGCGGATCATGGGACACTCGCCCTCATGAACGGCAAGGCGGGCCCCCGGGCGGCGGGGGAAGGGAACACGCGGACACGGCTGGACCGAGGGCGCGGGGCACTCGGTCCCGCGCTGGAGCTCGTGCACACCGGACGTGCGCCGACGCGTGCCGTGCTCACCGCCGAACTGGGCGTGACCCGGGCCACCGCGGGCGCGGTGGCCGCTGAGCTGGAGGCACTGGGGCTGATCCGGGTCGACGCGCGGCCCGGGGCGGCGGCGGGTTCGCAGGGCCGGCCCTCGCACCGCCTGGAGGTCGCCGAGGACGGGCCCGTCGTGCTCGCCGCGCAGGTGCACGCCGACGGGTTCCGCGCCGCGCTGATCGGTCTCGGCGGGCGTCTCGTCGCGACCGCTCCCGGCTGCGAGACGGTCGACGCCGACCCGGCGAAGGTGCTCGGCTCCGTCGTCGAGGCCGGCGCCGAACTGCTCCGCGAGACCGGGCTGCGCTGCGTGGGCGCCGGACTCGCCGTGCCGTCCGCCGTCGCCGAACCCGAAGGGCTCGCCCTCAATCCGCTGCACCTTGCCTGGCCCGCGGGCTCCCCGGTGCGCCAGATCTTCGCCGAGAAGGTGCGCGCGGCCGGCATCCAGGGGCCCGCGTTCGCCGCCAACGACGTGAACCTCGCCGCCCTCGCCGAACACCGCCACGGCGCGGGCCGCGGCGCCCGCGACCTGCTGTGCGTGGCCACCGGACACCGGGGCGTCGGCGGCGCGCTGGTGCTCGACGGCCGTCTGCACACCGGCAGTTCGGGGCTGGCCCTCGAAGTCGGCCACCTCACCGTCAACCCCGAGGGCCGCCCCTGCCACTGCGGCAGCCGCGGCTGTCTCGACGTCGAGGCCGACCCGCTGGCCTTCCTCACCGCGGCAGGCCTCGAACCCGGCCCCGAGGTCTCGCTCCTCCAGCAGGCCAACGACCTGATCCAGCACCAGTACGACGATCCGGCCGTCCGGCTGGCCACCGAGGCGCTGATCGACCGGCTCGGCCTCGGACTGGCCGGCCTGGTCAACATCCTCAACCCGGACCGCATCATCCTCGGCGGACTCCACCGCAGCCTGCTGGACGCCGACCCGCACCGCCTGCGCGCCGTCGTGGCCGACCGCAGCCTGTGGGGCCAGAGCGGCGGCGTCCCGATCCTCGCCTGCACCTTGGACCACAACAGCCTGGTCGGAGCGGCCGAGTTGGCGTGGCAGCCGGTACTCGACGATCCGCTGGCGGCGCTGGTCTCCTGAGACCCGGCGCCGGTGGGACATCGTCGCCTATCGCCTATCGCCTATCGCCTATCGCCTATCGCCAGTCGACACCGAAGGCGCGCCCGGGATTCACGGCGAGCATCAGCTCCACCAAGCCCTCTCCCAGGGCCTGTTCGAGTCTCGGGCGCACTCTGCGCAGCAGATACGGCATCCCAGGACCACCGTTGACCGAGCGGGCCGCGGCGGTCGTCGTGTCGCCGCCGAGAAGCAGCCGGTCGCCGAAACCGGCGTCGGCGAGGGCGCGCACGGCGTCGGGCATGCGCCAGTCGGTGGCGTGGTTGGCCCGGGAGGGGCCGTCGAAGGCGAGGTAGGCCCCCGACCCGGCCGCCTGACGCTGTGTCACGAGGTCGGGCGAGCGGTTGAGATGGCCGAGGATCACCCGGTGCGGTGGCACCTCCAACTCGCCGCACAGCAGGTCCAGTACGTCGAGCGCCCCGGTGCCCAGCTCCAGGTGGACGGCGATCGGCGCGCCTGTCGCGTGGTGGGCCTCGGCCGCGGCGGTCATCGTCCGGCGGGTGTGCGCGTCCAGGGCGTGGAAGCCGCCCGCGACCTTGACCAGTCCGGCCCGGACCCCGGAGGTCCCGATGCCCGTAGTCAGTTCGGCGACGAAGAGCTCGGCGAGTCCGCCGCGCGGCCCGGCGAGCGACTCCGGCGCGTAGTGCGCCGCTTGGTGGAGCCCTGTCGCCGCGACCACCTGGACTCCGGTGTCACGGGAGAGAAGTGGCAGATCCGCGGCACGCCGGCCCATGCCGTACGGCGTCCACTGCACGACGCTCCCACCGCCCGCCTCGCGGAAGGCGGCCAGCTCGGCCCGCGCGGCGGAGGCGTCGTTGAGTTCCTGGCCGGCGAGCAGGGGACTGCTCAGGAAGAGGTGGTCGTGCGCGTCGCACACCCCCAAGTCCGCGGGCGCCACGTCCCCGAGGACGGTACGCACCGCGGTCACCACTGTCGGCCACCGGGCAGCCGGTCGCGCTCCGGAGCGTTCACGTACAGCACCTGGAACACCTCTCCCGGCGCCTTCGGAGTGTCGTGTTCCCAGAGCGAGAAGTGCAGGAGCTCCCAGGCCCCCGGATCCACGACGGCGGCCGCGCAGAGGGCACCTTCGAGCGTGGCCAGCCGCTCGGCCTCCCGCACGGCCTCCGCCATCACCTCGGACAGGCGCACGCCCTCCGGCACGCTCTGCCGCCGACGCACGGCGACCAAGGCCGGGGAACCGGCGGCGACCCCCTCCTCGTACGACAGACACGTCCACTGACGCACCCGCGGGCGCCCGAAGTCGTCGACGAGGCCCTGGAAACCCGGCCCCCAGAGGAAGGAGTTCATGCCCTCCGGCGTGTTCCACAGATAGAACGGCGCGTACTGATTGACCGGCGAGCCGTCGACCCCGCGCTCACGCATCAGATACGCCTTCAGGCCGAGGCCGGGGAAGTCGTCGAGCAGCGGCCCCTTGCCCGTCGCCCGGGCGCGGACGACGTCCATGTCGTAGTCGGCGGGCAGGGTGACCTCGTACTGCATGGCGTGCATCAGGTGCCTCCTGGCTCGTGTGGTGCGGGTGCGCGGTCCTTGTCACCGGACGGCGCGAGCAGGGAGAGCAGTCCGCGGACTCCCGTGTCGAACGCGGCCGGAGAACCGGAGGCGCGCGCCAGCACATAGCCGCCCTGCACGGTCGCCAGGATCGTCGCGGCGATCTCCTCCGCGTCGAGCGAGGCGGCGAACTGGCCCTGCTCCTTGCCCTCTTCGACGATTCCGGCCAGCCGCTCGCGCAGCCAGTCGATCGTCTCGTCGACCGGCGCGCGCAGTTCCGCGCTCGCGATCACGTCCGGGTCCATCGTCAGCCGCCCGACGGGGCAGCCGCGCAGGACGTCACGCTCACGGCGCAGGTACGCCTCGACGCGCTCGTACGGCGATCCGGGCGCGCTCAGTACGCCCTCCGCGGCGGCGCGCAGCTCCTCGGCGGTGCGGAGGATCGCCGCGAGGGCCAGATCGGGCTTGCCCTTGAAGTGGTGGTACATGCTGCCCTGCCCCGCGTTCGCGTGCTCCTGGATCGCCTTGGGACTGGTCCCCACGTAACCGCGCTCCCACAACAGCTCACGCGTGGACTCGATCAGCCGCTCCGGAGTGCTCATGACCGCACTGTACATACTAGTAGGTACAGAAGTCGAGGGCGTGAGGAAGCAGCCGAGGGGGGCGCGCGTACTTCCGCGGAGGTACACACACGGCCGCTGGCCGTACGACGACCCCGGCCTTCTCCCGGAGCGAGGCTCGAGGCATCGGAAAAGACCCCGCAGCGGATCGGTGACGGTCCCGCAGAGGAGATGACTTGAGATGCAGACCCTGGCGAACTGGGACGGCGGACCCGGCCCGTGGATCCTGTTCTTCCCGCTCATCTGGGCAGCCGTCGTGATCGGCGTCGTGACCCTCCTGCGCCGCACCGTCCCGCGCGGCCGGCCCGGCCCGTGGCGCGCCATGGCCGACCCACGCGCGATGGCCGACTCCCGCCCGACGGGCGACTCGCCGATCGCGGTGCTCGGCCGCCGCTTCGCCTCCGGCGAGATCGACGAGGACGAGTACTGGCGGCGGCTCTCCGTCCTGGACGAGCAGTTCGGCCGTACGGGCAAGGGCGGTGCGGCATGACCACCGTGACGGCCACCCGGGAGGCGGCGCGTGTCACCGACGCCGTCAAGGTGTACGGCAGCGGAGACACCGCTGTACGGGCCCTGGACGGGGTGAGCGTCGGCTTTCCGGCCGGCCGCTTCACCGCGATCATGGGCCCCTCGGGGTCCGGCAAATCGACCCTGATGCACTGCGCGGCAGGCCTGGACACCCTCACCGGCGGAGCGGCCTTCATCGGCGACACCGAGCTCAGCACGCTCGACGACCGCCGCCTCACCCTCCTGCGCCGCGACCGCGTCGGCTTCGTCTTCCAGGCGTTCAACCTGGTCCCGACGCTGACCGTCGCGGAGAACATCACCCTGCCCATGGACCTCGCGGGGGCGAAGGGGACCCGCGAGTGGACCGACGCCCTCATCGACGTCGTCGGGCTGCGCGACCGGCTCCACCACCGCCCCAGCGAACTCTCCGGCGGACAGCAGCAACGCGTGGCCGTGGCACGGGCGTTGGCCGGACAGCCCGACATCGTCTTCGCCGACGAACCGACCGGCAACCTCGACTCGCGCTCCGGCGAGGAGGTGCTCGGCCTCCTCGGCCGCGCGGTGCGCCAGATGGACCGTACGGTCGTCATGGTCACGCACGACCCGGTGGCCGCCGCGCACGCCGACGAGGTCGTCTTCCTCGCCGACGGCCGGCTCGTGGACCGGATGGAATCCCCGACGGCAGACAAGGTCCTCGACCGCCTCAAGGCCTTCGACGGCAAGGGGGCGTCGTCATGAGCGCCGCCCTGCGCATCAGCGTTTCTTCCCTCCGCGCCCACAAGCGGCGCTTCGCCGGTACGTTCCTCGCGGTGCTCCTCGGTGTCTCCTTCCTGGCCGGAACACTTGTCATGGGCGACACCCTGCGCGCCGGCTTCGACACGATGTTCGGCGACGCGACCAGCGGTACCGACGCCGTCGTCCGCAGCGCCGACACCATCACCACGCCCGGTGAGAGCGAAGGCGTCCGCCGGCCCGTCCCCACCGACCTGGTCCGGACGATCGAGAACGTCCCGGGTGTCGCGGCGGCCGTGCCCGACATCCAGGGCGCGGGCCAGCTCGTCGGCGCGAACGGCAAGCCCATCGGCGGCCAGGGCCCGCCCACCCTCGCCGGCAACTGGATCGACGACCCGGAGCTCAACGCCTACCAACTCGCCGAAGGCCGCGCCCCGTCGAAGTCCGGCGAGGTCGTCGTCAACCGTGGCACCGCCGACAAGGGCGACCTGAAGATCGGCGACACCACCACGCTGCGCACACCCGACCCCGTCCAGGTCACGATCGTGGGCCTGGCGACCTTCGGCGGCGAGGACGGCATGGCCCAGGTGACCTTCACCGGTATGACCCAGGCCGACGCCGGGAAATACCTCACCGCCAAGCCGGGCGAGGCCGCCGGCATCCGCGTGCGGGCAGGCCCCGGGGTCGGTCAGGAGGAACTCGTCTCCGCCCTGACACCCGCGCTGCCGAAGGGAGTCGAGGCCATCACCGGCCAGGAGTCGGCACAGGAGAACACCGACATGATCTCCAGCCAGTTCCTGACCATCTTCACCACCTTCCTCCTGGTGTTCTCCGGCATCGCGCTGCTCGTGGCGACCTTCTCCATCCACAACACCTTCGCGATCGTCGTCGCCCAACGCACCCGCGAGAACGCCCTGTTGCGTGCCCTCGGTGCCTCCCGCCGCCAGGTCACCGTCGCCACTCTCATCGAGGCGAGCGTCGTCGCCGTGACCGCGTCGGTCGCCGGCCTCCTCGCCGGTGTCGGCATCGCGGCCGGGCTGCAGGCGCTGTTCCCGGCCATCGGATTCCCCTTTCCCGAGGGCGACTTGGTCATCAGCGGACTGTCCATGCGGCTGCCGCTCGCGGTCGGCGTCGTCGTCTGTCTCGGCTCCGCGCTGCTGCCCGCCGTACGCGCCGGACGCACCGCACCCCTTGCCGCGCTGCGGGAGACGGCGGTCGACCAGTCCGGGGCCTCGCGGACCCGCGCCGTGACCGGCGCTGCTCTGGCCGCGCTCGCGATCGGCATCACCCTGTTCGGCGTGCTGGCGAGCCCTTCCCTGTGGCTCGCGGGGTCGGGCGCGGTTCTTGCCCTCGCCGCCTTCGTGGTCCTCGGTCCCGTCGCGTCCTCGACAGCCGTACGTGTCCTCGGCATCCCCCTCGACAGGCTGCGCGGTGTCACGGGCGGACTCGCCCGGCGCAATGCCCTGCGCAGTCCCAGGCGGACCGCCGCCACCGCGAGCGCCCTGATGATCGGCGTCGCCGTCGTCTCCCTGTTCACGGTCTTCGGCGCCTCGCTCAAGGCCACCATGGACCAGACGGTCTCCCGGTCCTTCGCCGGTGATGTCGCCGTCAGCACTCCGTCGTTCGGCGCCGGGGGCAGCGGCCTGAGCCCGAAGCTGGCACCCGCGATCGCCGAACGACCCGCGGTCGAGAACGCCGTGGGGCTCGGCCGCGGTGTCGCCGAAGTCAACGGCAAGGGACGCGCGTTGACCGTCACCGACCCCGTCATCCTCGCCGAGGTCCTCGACCTCGGCGACGTACACGGCTCGCTCGAGGGCCTGGGCGCCGACGGCATCGCGATCACCGGGAAGGAGGCCGGCCGGCAGCACCTGAAGGTCGGCGACTCCACCCAACTCGCCTTCACCGACGGTCAGAAGAAGACGTTCACCGTCCGCGCGGTCTACGGCCGGTCGGAACTCGCGGGCGACTACGTCATCACCCGCGCCGCCTGGAACCCGCACCGCACCCAGGACTCCGACACGCTCGTCGCCGTCTCCTTCAAGGACGGCGTGAGCATGGCCGAGGGCAAGGCCGCCGTACAGCAGGTCGCGGACCGGTACGGCAGTCCAGAGGTGCAGACCCGCGAGGAGTACGCGCGGTCCTCGGCCGGTGGCATCGACATGATGCTGACCCTGGTCTACGCGCTGCTCGCCCTCGCGGTGCTCATCGCACTGCTCGGCATCGCCAACACGCTGACGCTCGCGATCCACGAGCGCACCCGCGAACTCGGCCTGTTGCGGGCCGTCGGACAGACCCGGGGGCAACTGCGCGCCATGGTCCGCTGGGAGTCCGTCCTGGTCGCCGCGTTCGGCACGGCGGGCGGACTCGCCCTCGGTGCCTTCCTCGGCTGGGTGCTCGTCAAGGCATCGGACGGCGCGAGCGACAGCGGCTTCGCCTTCGCGGTGCCGCCCGTGCAACTCGTGGTGGTCACCCTGGTGGGCCTTGGTGCCGGAGCCCTCGCGGGCCTGCGTCCGGCACGTCGGGCGGCACGCCTGGACGTGCTGCGCGCCATCGCCACCGAATGACGTACGAGGAGGGTGTCACCGCCCGGTCAGCCGGCAACGGCGGACCGGGCGGGAGCGTGTTCCGGCCTGAGACCGTCGACCGGGTGCCGACGCGTGGTCTCGAGGACCGCGTCGTACAGCGGACGGACAGGAGCCGCCGCGGCGGGCGCCGGGGCCGGAAGTGTGAACCACACGACCTTGCCGGACTCGCCGTCGGGACGCACGCCCCAGCTCTCACTGACCGCGGCGACCATCGCGAGGCCGCGACCGCAGGTGGCGGTGGTGTCCGCGTCCCGAATCTCGGGAAAGCGCGGATCGTGGTCGTGCACCGAAACCGTGAGCCGGTCGAGCAGCAGCTCGATCTCCACGGTGCACAGCTTGTCGGGCTGGGCGTGCCGGTGGACGTTGGTCAGCAGCTCGGTCACCCCGAGTGCTGCCGGTTCTATCAAGGGGTCCAGATGCCAGTAGCGCAACTGTGCAGATACGATTCTGCGGACCTGGCCGATCCGCGACGGCAGGGCTTGGAGCTCCACCGTGCAATGCCTGCTTGGCTGGCTGATCACGGCTGCGACTCCCCGAATTGAGGTCCGGAAGAAGACGGAGATCGGATCCAGCAGCGCGGCCCGGTAAGAAGGCCGCCTGCTGATGTGACCGGCGGGCTGGTTCGCAGCGTTATCGCCGGTAAACCCAGAGTAGTGATGTGGGAACAGCGTGACTCAGCGGGTGCGGTCCTGCAACTCGCGGCGCTTTTCGCCCCCGCTGTCACGGTCGCCGTGGGGTCAGTGCCCGCGCCCCGCGGCCTTGCGTACGGCCTCGATGAACCGGCGGGCCGAGGGCGGCCCCGGTTTGCCGGGAGCGGGGTCGTGCTCGCCGAGCGTCAGGGAGTACCGCGTGCCGTTGACGTCGGCCAGCGCCCGGTCCTCGGGCGCGAACCACGGCCTCGACGCCCGCACCGCCTGCACGGGTGCGCTGTCGATCTCGCTGCCGTAGCTGTTGAGCAACTCCAGCCTGCCGTCGCTGATCCGGACTCTTCCGGCCCGGGTGAGCGAACGCAGCCTCTTCCCGATCCGCACGCCTGTGGCTGTGAACTCCGGCTCGGCCATGATGCCCCGCCCCCTTCGTGCGCTTCGGCTGTGCTGTGCCGTGGTCCAGTGTGCGCCCCGCCGGGCGAGGCCGGCTCGCCCTCGACGAGCGCCGTTGTGTTGAACCCCGGTTCCGCGGTGCAGTCTGCCCGCACCCGGCGGCCGGCACCAGTGCGCATGACGAGGCCGCGGCTGGGACGGGAGCACTTGTCCGGATGCGCCCCCACCGCCCCACGGCCGTTGGTCCAGGGGTGCCTTTGAGGCGCTCAAAGGTATGTTTATGCAGGTGAGAAGCGTGTGCAAGGTGCCTATGATCGAAGGTGTCCGACCTCGCGATCCGGCGTCGGCACGATCCGAAGGAGCCCCTCCGTGAGCACCCCTCAGCAGACCCGGACCGGCGAAACCCTCGACGTCGATCACAGCGACGCGGGGTACCGGGCCTGGCTCAAAGAAGCCGTTCGGAAGGTCCAGGCCGACGCCAACCGCTCGGCCGACACGCATCTGCTGCGCTTCCCGCTCCCGGAGCACTGGGGCATCGACCTCTATCTGAAGGACGAGTCGACACACCCCACCGGCAGCCTCAAACACCGGCTCGCCCGCTCCCTCTTCCTCTACGGGCTGTGCAATGGCTGGATCCGGCCCGGCCGTCCGGTGATCGAGGCGTCCAGCGGCTCGACGGCCGTCTCCGAGGCCTACTTCGCGGGGCTCATCGGCGTACCCTTCATCGCGGTCATGCCCCGCACGACGAGCGCCGAGAAGTGCCGCCTCATCGAGTTCCACGGCGGGCGGTGCCACTTCGTGGACGACTCCCGCAAGATGTACGAGGAGTCCGCCGCCCTCGCGGTCGAGACCGGCGGCCACTACATGGACCAGTTCACCTACGCGGAACGGGCCACGGACTGGCGCGGCAACAACAACATCGCCGAATCCACCTTCCGCCAACTGGAGTTGGAGCGGTTCCCGGAGCCCGCGTGGATCGTCGCCACGGCCGGCACCGGCGGCACCTCGGCGACCCTCGCGCGCTACGTCCACTACATGCAGTACGACACCCGCATCTGTGTCGCCGACCCGGAGAACTCGTGTTTCTTCGAGGGCTGGACCACCGGCGATCCGGACGTCACCTGCGACTGCGGCTCGCGCATCGAGGGCATCGGCAGACCCCGGATGGAACCGAGCTTCGTGCCCGGCGCCATCGACCGGATGATGAAGGTCCCGGACGCCGCGAGCGTCGCCGCCGTACGGGCCCTGGAACAGACCATCGGCCGCAAGGCGGGCGGCTCGACCGGCACCGGTCTGTGGAGCGCGCTGAAGATCGTCGCGGAGATGGTCTCGGAAGGGCGCACGGGGAGTGTGGTGACGCTGCTGTGCGACCCGGGGGACCGCTATCTCGACAAGTACTACTCGGACGCCTGGCTGGCCGAACAGGGGCTGGACATCGCGCCGTACACGAGGGCGATCGCATCGCTGCTGGAGACGGGGGTCTGGCCGGACTGAGGCGCCGACCTGAGGCCGCCCTGTCGCCCTGTCGCCGAATCGACGTTCGTGAGACGTCGGTGGGCCGGGTGCCGGGTGCCGGTGCAAGGGTGGCGGGGCCGAGGGCGGGCGTGTGCGGGGTGTCGGTGAGACGCCAGGGGGCGCCGGTGGGTCGGTCGGGTGCGGGTGCCGCGTACGAGGTGTCGGAGGTACGGGGTGGCTGGGGTGCTGGCCGTCAGCCGTCAGCCGTCAGCCTTCAGTCGTCGGTCGTCGGTCGTCGGTCGTCAACCGTCACCGTCGGACGTCAGCCGTCAGCCGTCGGACGTCGGGCGTCGGGTGTCGGGCGTCGGGTGTCGGCCGTCGGTCAGACGTTGGTCGACGTCAGCCGCCGGTCGAGCGCCGTGACCGCGTCGCGGAACGTCCGCCCCAGGCCCGCCCGGCCCAGCTTCAGGGCCAGCCGGTAGGGCGCCGTGCCGTCCGTGGCGAAGGTCCACCGCACCCGCGTGCCCGTACCGTCAGGGGTGAGCCGCCATTCCTCGACCAGGGCGCGGACCCCGGGCGCGTTCGTCTCGTCCACCCGGTACGCGTACGCCTCGGGAGCCGTGGCCACCAGGACCGTCTCCTGGAAACGGACGCCGCCCCGGAGCCGGACCTCGCGCCCGGCGCCGTCCTCGGTCGGCCTCGCGAGCGTCACCGCCGAGAACCACTCGCTCCAGCCGGGAACGTCCTCGGCGAGCGCGCGGAACACCGCCTCCGGGGATGCCGTGACCACCCTGGCGAACACCAGACGCAGCGGAGCTGTCTCGATGAAGTCGGTTCCTACCGGGCGCAGTCGGCGTGCCATGTGCGGAACCCCCTGGCGGGACGCGGTGCCGGTCGATGACGGAGCGCGCCCCCACCGCGGAACGCGGCGAGGGGCAGCGTCACCATATCTGGCGCACCGTCAGATGTCTGTACCGTCTCCGGGCTCACCGGCCACCATCAGGCGCCTGAGGTGCTCGGAGATCTCCTCGCGGGCATCGGCGGGCAGCCCCGCGTCGGTGACGAGCGTGTCGACCTGCTCCAGCTCGGCGAACGAACTGAGGCCCACCGTGCCCCACTTGGTGTGGTCGGCGACCACGACGACCCGCCGTGCGGAGTGCACCAGGCGCCGATTGGTCTCGGCCTCGGCCAGGTTCGGTGTCGACAGTCCCGCCTCGACCGATATCCCGTGCACACCCAGGAACAGCACGTCGAAGTGGAGCGCCCCGATGGCCTGGTCGGCGACCGGACCCACCAGCGAGTCGGACGGTGTACGCACCCCGCCCGTCAGGACGACCGTGGCGGCACCCTGCCGCTGACCGGAGACGCGCTGCGCCGCGTGGAACACGTCCGCCACCCGCACCGAGTTGGTCACCACGGTCAGGTCCGGCACGTCCAGGAGCCGCTGGGCCAGCGCGTACGTCGTCGTACCGCCGGAGAGCGCGATCGCCGTGCCCGGCGCGACCAACTCGGCGGCGGTGCGCGCGATGTCCTCCTTGGCGGAGAGCTCCAGGCCCGACTTGGCCTCGAAGCCCGGCTCGTGCGTGCTCGCCTCGACGACCGGCACCGCGCCGCCGTGCACCTTCTCCAGCACGCCCTGGCGGGCGAGGGCGTCGAGGTCGCGGCGGACCGTCATGTCGGAGACGCCGAGCTTGCGCGTCAGTTCGTTCACCCGGACGCCGCCGCGGCGCCGTACCTCGTCGAGGATCAGAGCGCGGCGCTGCTCCGCGAGGAGGTTCTGATTCTCACTCACGTCCGCTCCGGTTTCCTTTCGTCCAAGGCTGTCCGACACTCCGTCCGAACCCACTCCCACGTGGACATTCTCCCCGCCCGAGGTCTTCAGGAGGCCTCATCCTCGCACGGGACACGGACAGTCGCGCCACTGCCCGTACAGACTCCGGTCGCGGTGGTGTCACCCGTATCGGGGAGATTCCGTGACTACGGGTGTGCGTACGGACCGCGGGCGAGATCCTTGTGCCTGCACATGACACATGAGACGCACGCGGCACGGGGGAAGTGCGAAGCAGTGGAACCTGCGCGGGAAAAGGGTTCGGCGGGGGAGAGCGGCACCCCCGCACAGCGGCCCGAAGCGGCCGTACCGGCCCTCGAACTCCTGGTGCACGGAGTCGGCGGTGCCTCACCCGAGGAGATGCTCGGCGACCCACGGACGGTCCGCGTCACCGGCGACGAGACGGCTGCCGTCTTCCGGCGCATCGCCGACGTGGACGCCGAGTGCCATCCCGACGCCCAGGAGGGCCGGCCGGTGCCCGAGGCCTACGTGTGGTGCAACCTCACGTCCGGGAACGGCTCCCGCGCGTTGTGGCTGTTGCTGCTGCCCTTCATGGTGGTCAACCTCGCCCACTGGATGCGCCCCACCACCCGGGGCCGCGAGCGCACGGTCCGCCTGTACGGCCTGCTCGTCCGGCTGGCCGGGCTCACCCTCACGGTGCTCCTGGTCGCCGCCGCCTGCGAGGTCGCCCTCGACCTGGCCGCCTGGCAGTGCGCGGGCACGCGCGCGTGCGCCGAGGAGCACTCCTGGCTGGAGTTCCTCTCACCGGCCGCGTCCGACGACGGCTGGTGGAGTCAGCCCGGCCGCCGCCTCGCCCTGGCCTGCCTGGTGCCCACCGCGCTGACCGGCCTCCTGTGGTACCTCTCCCACCGCACCTGGAGCGCGTACGAGTCGCAGCAGCCGATGTCCCGCAGGGCCGAGCCCGACGAGGAGACCGGCCGTTCCGGGCTCGGCCGGCCGGGTTTCTGGTACGGGCGCAGGCTGGTGGCCCGGCTGCGCGCCGCCCACACCGCCGCGGGCCTGCTGACGGTCGCCGCGGCGGTCGGCACGTCCGCGGCGCGCTACGACCGGGCGTCGGACGGTCCCGCCCCGCCGGCGACCCTGGGCCTGCTCCTGGAGGTGCTCCTCGTCGTGGGCTTCGGCGTCGTGCTGTGGGTGGTGTGCAGCAGGGGCCGCACGGAGAACCGCCTCGACGAGGAGCTGGACCGGTCCCTGGTACGCCTGCTGCCCGTCGGCGCGGTCATCCTGCTGGCCCTGACCCTGCTGTACGCCGGCTGGTCGCGCCCCGGCTGGCAGTCCGAGGGGCGGCTGCCGGGCGACATGACGTTCGGCGGCATCGCTCTCCTCCAGGGCCTGCTCGTCATCGTGCTCGGCGCGGTGGCCCACATCCTGTTCCGCGGTAGCCCCGACACGCGCACCGCGATGCGCGGTCTTGCCGGTCCCGCCGTCGCGATGCTGGCCTGCGCGCTGGGTGGCGTGATGTCGGGAGGGGTGTCACAGCGCGTCGCCGACTGGCTGGACGGCACCCGGAGTTCGATCCCGGGCCCGCCGGTCCTGCTGACCTGGCAGGCCTCCACGATCCCCGCACTGCTCGTGGTGCTCGCCCTCCTCATCGGCTGGCTGGCCCGGCGCACCCTGCGGCTGCGAAAGCGGGAGACGGGCGCGGTGGAGCTCGAGTACGAGGGGGAGGCCAAGGACCCCGCCCGCACGCGCCGCATCGCCGGCACTCGCGCGATGGCCGTCCTCACCGACCGGGCGCCCCTCATGGTCGCCGTCATCTCCTCCGCCACCTGGCTGCTCGGCGCCGGGGCCCTGGCGGGCGCGCTGGCCACCGAGGACCCTCCGAGCGAGGCCGCGGAAGGGACGTACGCCTTCGTCCGGGGCGCCGCGGAGACCGCTCAGGCGCTCGGATCCTGGCTGATCGGTCTCGGCTTCATACTGTTCGTCACCTGGGGCCGCCGCGCCTACAAGGACCCGGCCGCCCGCCGTACCATCGGCATCCTCTGGGACGTCGGCACCTTCTGGCCGCGCGCCGCGCATCCCTTCGCGCCGCCCTGCTACGCCGAGCGCGCCGTGCCCGACCTGACCTGGCGCATGGCGGGCTGGACCCGCGCGACCGGCGGGCGGCTCGTCATCTCCGGACACTCCCAGGGCAGTGTGCTGGCCGCCGCGGCGGCCTGGCAGCTGAAGCCGTCCGTACGCAAGAGGGTCGCGCTCCTGACTTACGGCTCGCCGCTGGAACGCCTGTACGGGCGCTGGTTCCCGGCCCACTTCGGGCCGGCCGCCCTCGGTTCCCTGCACCGTGACGTCGCCTGCTGGCGCAATCTGTACCGGCTGACCGACCCCATCGGCGGAGGCGTCCATGTGCGCGGTGACAGCGGCCCCCAGGTCGACCGCGAGCCCCTCAAGGACCCGCTCGCCTACGGACGTACCGCCCTGCATCCGCTGCCCGCGCCGATCCTGGGCCACTCCGAGTACCAGGCGGACCCCGCCTTCGCGGAGGAACGGGAAAAGCTGCTGGCGCGGCTGACGCCGGACGTACCGGTCCCGCGAGCGCCGGGGGACGACGACGGCGCGGCCCCCCGGACACGGGACGGCGCGGCGCCTCAGGGAAGTTCCGGCAGGTCCTCCGAGTAGAGCAGGGTGAGGTCGTCCGTGCTGGGCTCCGTCAGTTGGGCGACCCGCCCCGCGTGCCGCTCGACCATCGCCTCGAACGTCTGCCGCGCGGTGCGGCCGTTGCCGAAGGCCGCCCCCTTGGGGATCGCCGTGAAGTACGTCTTCAGCGCCTCGGGCGCCCCCGGGGCGAGCCGGTACTCGTGGTCCTCGGCCTGCTGCTCCACGATCCGCAGCAGTTCCTCGGCGTCGTAGTCGCCGAAGGTGATGGTCCGTGAGAAGCGAGACGCCACACCGGGGTTGACGCTGAGGAACCGCTCCATCTCGGCCGTGTAGCCCGCCACGATCACCACCACCGCCTCCCGGTGGTCCTCCATGAGCTTCACCAGCGTGTCGATGGCCTCGCGTCCGAAGTCGCGGCCCGAGTCCTCCGGCGACAGCGCGTACGCCTCGTCGATGAACAGCACGCCGCCGCGCGCCTTGTCGAACGCTTCCTGCGTACGGATCGCCGTGGAGCCGATGTGCTCGCCGACCAGGTCCACGCGGGACACCTCGACGAGATGCCCCTTCTCCAGGACACCGAGCGAGGCGAGGATCTCGCCGTACAGCCGCGCGACGGTGGTCTTGCCGGTACCGGGTGAGCCGGTGAAGACCAGATGCCGCCGGGCGGAGGCCGCCTTGAGGCCCGCCAGCTGCCGGCGCCGCCCCACCTCGATCATGTCGGTCAGGGCGCGTACCTCGCGCTTGACGCTCTCCAGACCCACCAGGGCGTCGAGTTCGCCGAGAACGTCCGTCGACGAACGTGCCGGCCGCCCGGGTTCCTCTACCGCCACGCGGGGCTCCTGCTCGGTGGTGCGCTGGCCGGGGATGGCGCCCAGCAGGCTCGTGGACGCGCTCGAGGACTGTACGGCGGTCTCGTGTGCCGGGGGTCGCTGTCCGGCGGCGCTCTCGTCGCTCGTGCAGTCCTCCACGATCGGTCCGCCGCCCCCGTCCGGTGCGGCGTTGGCGTCGGCGAACTCGTAACCCCCGCGCGCGCAGCGCTCCGTACGGCACTTCGTCAGCGTCGCGCGGCAGCCGTCGATCACATGGAAGCCGTAGCCCTCGCTGTCCGTCACGCGGCAGTTGAGGAAGCTGCCCCGGCCGCCCGCCGACACGTAGAAGCCCGCCTCGGCGGGGGAGGTGACCGTGCAGCGCTCGATGGTGGGATCGGCGCCCTTGGTGACGATCACGCCGGTCTGTGTGCCGTCCACGGTGCAGCCCGACAGGGTGCCGCCGCTGCCGTGGTCACGGAACCAGGCGCCTGTCGCGGCGTCGCGGATACGGCAGTCGTCGAGTTGCGCGGTCGCTCCGTCGCTGACCGAGACAGCTGTGTTGCGCACCTGCGAGAGGTCGCTGTCGACGACGTCCGCGCGTGAACCGCGGTCGAGGACGAACAGGGCGTCCGGCACGTCGTGGACCCGGCACGAGTCGAGCACCGCGGTGGCGCCGTCGCTGATCCACACCGCGGGGTAGTCGCCCGTACTGTCGAAGATCTCGCACTGGTTGGCGTCCACGCGGGTGCCCGGGTCCCAGACCGACAGGCCGTTGCGCCCGAACTTCTGCACGGTCGTGCGCGTCAGCGTGAGGACCGAGCGCGAGCGCAGGTCGACAGCGTTCTCCGGGATGTCGTGGATGCGGCAGTCGGCGAGGGTGAGCACCGCGTCCGTGTCGAGGGTGATGCCGTCGCCGGTCGTACGGTGCACATCGCAGTCGGTGAGATGAGCCGTGGCCCGGCCGGTGACCTGCACCCCGGAGCCCTTGACCTCGTACACCTCGCAGCCGACGGCCTCGAGCGAGGAGCCCTCGCCGGTCGCCGAGAAGCCCGCTCCGGAGGCGTGGTGCACCCGGCAGCGCTCCAGGCGCGGGCGGCCGCCGCCACGGACAGAGACGCCCGACTGGCCCGCCGCGACGACCTCGCACTCCTCGAACACCCCGCCGCCGCCGTCCAGTACGGCGATACCGATGCCTGCCGGATTGTCGACCGTGCAGCGGCGGACCGTCGGGCGGGCGCCGCCGCGCACCTCGATGCCGGCGGCCGAGCGTGTGACGATCCGTATGTCGAGGAGCTCCGGGGTGCCCTCCTCGACGAGCAGCGCGGGCGCGGCCGAGTCCTGGCCCTCCACATGCAGGTCCTGGACCACCGCCGAGGCGCACACCGTCAGCGGCACCCCGTCCACCGGCGCGATGCGCACGGATCCGTTGGACCCCTCGGGGCCGCGCAGTGTCACCGCGCGCTGGACCACGAGGTTCTCCCGGTAGGTGCCCGGAGCGACAGTGAGAACGTCTCCGTCGCTCGCCGCCTCCAGAGCGGCGGCCAGCGATGCGTACTCACCCGTGCGGCGCCGCCACCGCGAGGTGCCGGTGTGCGTCACCTGGACCGTGCCCTGTGCCATGGCGCTGTTGTGCCCCCACCTCGTCATACGCGGGTCCTGCGAGGCCGTACAAGTACCCCGTCGCAATGACGGCAAGCCTCTCACGACGATGCCGAAGACCTCGGCCGGTCCACCGTAGCGTGCGCGGGGACGTGGGGTTGACCGGAGTGGGAAGGCTGTTCAGCTGCCCGCGCCGGTCCTGCCCCAGTCGGGGCCCGCCCTGTCCCAGGCGCGGTCCCAACGGGCGTACCGGCGAAGGACCATGCGCCAGACGATCAGCCGCCTGCCGCCCTCGACGAGTCCGACGGCCAGCGCGGTCGCGCCGAACCCGGCCAGCACGGCGTGTGTGGTCGCGGTGGCACCGTCCAGTGGGCGGGGGACCGTTCGGCCGTGCAGGTCGGTCCAGATCGTGAAGTGGTCCCCGGCGACGGGGGACTTGATGGCGGCCGTCACCGCACCGTGCTGTGCGGTGCCGTCCGGTGCTGTCCAGTCGGCGATGACGCGGCTGTGGGTGCCCCGTCCCGAGGCTGTCTCGGGGTCGGGGTCGAGCGGGCCGCGGGACAGCTTCCTGACGACGGTGGCCGCCACCTGGTGGCGGGCGGCCCGCTGGTCCTGGACGGACTGCTGGAGGGCGCTCTGCGCGGCGGCTCCGACAGCGGCTCCGACCAGAGGCGCGAGGCCGAGGATCAGCACGACGGCCGCCAGGGCCAACCAGGCCTCGGCCAGGTCGGTACCGCGACGCAGTGGATTGCGCCGCCAACGCCAGAGTCCGCCGATTGCTCGCACCGGTCCGCACCCCCTTCCCCTCCGTGATAACCCACCGCGGAGCCGTTCGCCCGTCGGGCTCGGGGAAGAGAGAGCGAAATCACCCTGCCCCGGGTCTTTCAGGGACTCCTCACGCAGTCTCAACGACCGTGCCCGGGGCCCGGGTTCCCCGTTTGCGTGGCCTAGTCACGGAATCTGCCCGCGCGGCTATCCGAGGACCGTGACGGCGTCGCCGATCCGCACCGTGCCCAGGGTCTCGGGCACCAGGTCCTGTCCGAAGATCAGCCGGTCCCCGATGCGGCGGTGGCGTCCGAGTGTCCGCAGCGGTTCTCTGCCGCGCTCGGCGGTGTCCTGGTCGGTGGTGGTGACGACACACCGGCCGCACATCTTGGCGACCCGGAAGGTGACCTCGCCGATGGAGATCCGCGACCAGTCGTCCTCGGCCCAGGCCGCCGTGCCCGCCACGACCACGTTCGGCCGGAAACGGTTCATGGGCAGCGGAGCCTCGCCAGGGTGGTCGCCCTGCGCGATGAGGGAGTTGAGGGCGTCCAGCGAGGCCAGCGTGGTGAGCAGCAGCGGGTAACGGTCGGCCAGGCTGACCATCTCACCCGAGTGGGCGTGCGGGGGATCGTCGATGGGGCGGCGCGTGGCGGGGTCGTCCAGGTGGACGAGGCGCACGTCGGTATCCAGATGGGCGCTGCACCAGGCATGCGCGGCGTCGTCCGCGAGGACCGCCTCCACCTTGGTCCCGAAGAAGTTCATCGCCGTCGTGCCCGTCGGCTCCGGCACGGCGACTGTCACCGGCTCACGGTCCGCCGCCGACAGACGGACCCCGCCGCCGGGCAGCAGCGCGGCGGCGGCGAGTGCCAGGCGTGGCTGCTGGCGTTGGGTGACGACCTTCCCCCCGGCGTCGATCAGTGCCCAGCGTCGGTCTCCGGCCAGCCCCCAGGGCTCCACCAGGGCCTCCCGGGGCGCCTGGCCCCTGAACGCCTTGACCGGATGGACGTGGATCGAGTGCAGTTCCGCGTTCCCCATGACGTCATCGTGCCAGCAGGCACCGACAATCCGGTACGAATTAGTCTGTGCCCGCCTGCTCAGTACCCGCGGTACTGCTGTCCGTTGTACGGCTCCTGGTAGGGGGCCGGAGCGGGACGGGGAGCCGCGGGGCGCATGGCCTCGTAGCCCGTGCCGGGCGCCATCGGGCGCTGCTGCTGGGGGCCCGGGTAGCCGCGAGGGGCGCCGGTCTGCTGCGGGATGTAGGGCGCGGGGGCCTGCTGCAGCGGTTGGGGCTGCTGCGCCTGCGGGTAGCCGTACATCGGGGCCTGCTGGGAGGGTCCGGCGGGCAGGGCCGGGAGTGCCGACGGAAGCGCGGGCAGGTGGCTGACCGACTCGTAGGCGGAGGGAACACGGATCGGGGCGATCTGGGGGGTGCCCCGCTCGGCGACGAGCGAGTCGTAGATCGGGGTGTCCGGGAAGGACGGCGCGGAGTAGTAACCGCCGCCATAGGTGGAGCGGGGGGAGGTCATGGCACATAAGTTAAGCCCACGATGTGCTGGTTGGGGAGACCGATAAGAGGGTTGTTTTCCGTGTCGGCAGTGCCTTGGGATCCCCAATGCGAGCGAACTCGGCAAAAAAGGGCACCAAAGCGCGTTGAGATCCTGTAAAGGCCGAGTACCTGGCAGGTTACCGGCGGTTGACCACTGAACTTCGAGTCCGGATCGTGGGAGTTCGCCGCGCGGGGGATTAGGTTTGGCCGGAGCGGAGCCGGCGGACTGCCCGAGGCGACCTTCGGCGCGGAGATGACGTGATGGGGGCCGTACATGTCAATGCCCAAGGGATCGAATGTTCCCGTGCCGACGACCGCGCTGCGCGTCGAGATGGGATGGCGTTCAGCGCCGGGGGTGCCCGACGCGGACGCCTCCGCGTTGTTGCTGGTCTCCGGGAGGGTCCGGTCGGACAGCGACTTCGTCTTCTACAACCAACCGGCGCATTCCTCCGGTGCAGTGCGGTACGAGGGCAAGGGGAGTCAGGGCGGCCAGGTGACGGACACGCTGCTCGTCGACCTCGCGCGCGTGGAGCCCGCGATCGAGACCGTGGTGGTGGCCGCCTCCTCGGACGGCGGCTCCTTCGGGCAGGTGCCCGGACTGTACATCCGGGTGCTCGACGGGCAGCGGGGCACCGAGATCGCCCGCTACGACAGCGCCGACGCGACCGTCGAGACCGCCTTCGTGCTCGGTGAGTTCTACCGGCGCCAGGGCGCCTGGAAGTTCCGCGCCATCGGGCAGGGATACGGCAGCGGCCTGGAAGGGCTGGCCACGGACTACGGGATCACGGTGGACGAGCCGCAGCGGGCGGCGGCCCCCGTGGCTCCGCCGGTGACCGTCCGGCCGCCGGTCGCCCCGCCCGTCACGGTCCGGCCGCCCGCCCCGCCCGCACAGCCGCCTGCCCCGCCCACGGCCCCTCCGGCCCCGGTGCGTCTCACCAAGGTCACGCTCACCAAGGAGACCCCGTCGGTCTCGCTGAGCAAGCAGGGCGGCGTCTCCGGAGCCATGCGCGTGAACCTCAACTGGGAGGTGCGCAAGCAGTTCTCGGGCTGGGGCAGCAAACTGGGGCGGGCCGTCGCCATGCACGCGGACCTCGACCTCGACCTCTGCGCCCTGTACGAGCTGTCCGACGGCAGCAAGGGTGTCGTCCAGGCTCTCGGCAACGCCTACGGAGCGCTGCACCAGCCGCCGTTCATCCATCTCGACGGCGACGACCGCACCGGCGCCGTGGCGAGCGGCGAGAACCTGTCCATCAACCTCGACCACAAGCAGAGCTTCCGGCGCATCCTCATCTTCGTGACCATCTACGAAGGAGCGCGTTCCTTCGCCGACTTGCACGCCACCGTCACCCTCCAGCCTCTGAACGGCGCGCCGATCGACTTCTCGCTCGACGAGTGCACGGTGCCCTCGACCGTCTGCGCCCTCGCCCTCATCACCAGCGACAGCGGCGATCTGATCGTCCAGCGCGAAGCCCGGTACCTGGTCCCGGATCGCGGAGTCAGCCCCCAGCGCACCGTCGACTACGCCTACGGGTGGGGCATGAACTGGACCCCCGGCAGGAAGTGAGCGGTCAGCCCTCGTCCAGGGCGGCGTCGGGGCGGGTGTAGGTGCGGCCCTTCCAGGCCGCGCCCCGCCCCCTGTAGTGCTGAACCGCGGAATCGACCGTCATGAGGAGATACAGGAACGCGGTGACCGGCAGCAGCGGCGCGAGCCACCCGGGCTGCCGGTAGTAGCGCAGCATCGGCACATACGTCGCCGTCATCAGCGCCCACGCGAGCCCTCCGGCGGTCGCCGCCCCCACACTCCCCGCGGCGAGTCCCGCGAACAGCGCGACCGGCGGCACCAGATAGACGACCGTGAGGCCGACGACCGTTCCGGCCAGCAGGGACGGGCTGTGCCGCAGCTGGGCGTACGCGCTGCGCGAGACCATCCGCCACAGGTCGTGCAGCCGTGGATACGGGCGCACGCTGTCCACGCCCTCCGCGAGCCCCAGCCAGATGTGGCCCCCGGTCCCCTTGACCGCCCTGGCGAGTGCGACGTCGTCGATGACGGCATGCCGGATGGCGTCCGGAATCCGCGCCCGCTCGGCCGTGTCCGCACGCAGCAGGACACAGCCGCCCGCCGCGGCAGCCGTGCGGGAACCCCACATGGCGATCCGGCGGAAGGGATAGAGCTGGGCGAAGAAGTAGACGAAGGCCGGGACGACGAGCCGCTCCCACACGCTCTCCACCCGCAGCCGTGCCATCTGCGAGACCAGGTCGAAGCCGCCGGTGCGCGCCGCGGCCACCAACTTCCGCAGGCTGTCCGGCGCGTGGGCGATGTCGGCGTCCGTGAGCAGCAGATATTCGGGTGCACGCGCGCGTGCCAGGCCGATGCCGTGGCGCACGGCCCAGAGCTTGCCCGTCCACCCCTCGGGCGGCTCCCCGGGAGAGTCGACGGTGAGCGGCAGCCCGCCGTGCCGCCCCGCGAGCTCACGGGCCAGCTCACCGGTGCCGTCGGAGCTGCCGTCGTCGACCAGGAAGACCTCGGCCCGCCCCGGATAGTCCTGCGCCAGGAGCGAGGGCAGGCTCTCGGGCAGCACGGCGGCCTCGTCGCGGGCCGGTACGACGACACAGACGGACGGCCAGTCGTCCGGCTCCCCGCGCGGCGGCAGTCTCATATCCGTACGCCAGAAGAAGCCCTGGCCGAGCAGCAGCCAGAGCCAGGCGGCCAGCGATCCAACAGCGGTCCACGCGACGGCGTTCACCCGCCGAAGTCTGCCCCACCCCGGTGCGCCAGGGCGGATCGTCTAAGGTGACCGGGTGAAGATCGCGCTCATGGACTCCGGTATGGGACTGCTCGCCGCCGCCGCCGCGGTACGCCGCCTGAGGCCCGACGCCGATCTCGTCCTCTCCTCGGACCCCGGCAGCATGCCCTGGGGGCCGCGCACGCCGGAAGACGTGACCCTGCGGGCCCTCGCCGTCGCCGAGGCCGCCGCGCGGCTCCGCCCGGACGCGCTGATCGTCGCCTGCAACACCGCCTCCGTGCACGCCCTGCCCGCGCTGCGCGCCCGTCTTGAACCCGCGGTGCCCGTCATCGGCACCGTGCCGGCGATCAAACCGGCCGCGGCGGGCGGCGGACCGGTCGCGATCTGGGCCACACCCGCCACCACGGGCAGCACCTATCAGCGCGGCCTCATCCGTGACTTCGCAGACGGAGTGCGCGTCACCGAAGTGGCCTGCCCCGGACTCGCCGAAGCCGTGGAGCACGCGGACCAGGCGGCGATCGACGCCGCGATCGCTGCGGCCGCCGCCCACACCCCCGACGAGGTAACGGCCGTCGTCCTGGGCTGCACCCATTACGAGCTGGTCGCCGACCGCATCCGCGCCGCCGTTCAGCGGCCCGGCCTGCCGCCGCTGGTCCTGCACGGCTCCGCCGGAGCGGTCGCCGCCCAGGCGCTGCGCAGGACCGCCGAGATCCCGGCCCCCGAGGCTCCCGCCACCGGCTCCGTCACGGTGCTGCTGAGCGGCCGGGAGGGAGCGCTTCCGGCCCCCGCCCTGGCGTACGAGGAAGGCCGCCTGCTGGCCGCGGTCAGCCCCGCGCACTGACCGCCGGTAACCCTGGGTCACCGGGTTGCCGTCCCGCGGACGGAGAACTTCCACCGAGAGCGGTAACGCTCCGCGATCCTGTGCCCGCACTGCGGAACCTGAGTACTCTCATGGACATGAGGGACCACCCCCACGGCGAGGACACCTCGCACCCCGAGATCTGGACCGGTCGCGCGACCAACCGCGTCCAGTGGCTGCCCGCGCTCGGCGGCGCCGCCTGCATCGCGCTCGGCATCGAACTGGCCGTCGACTCCGCGTGGACGTCCGGCAGCGCCCCGCTCGTCATGTCCGTCGTCGGGTGCATCGCGGCGGGACTGCTCATCCTGTTCGGCACGCTCGCGTTCGTGCACGTCGCCGTCAAGGTCGACAAGGACCACCTCGAAGTGCGCTGCGGCCACATCGGGCTGCCCCGCCGACGCATCCCCCTCTCCAATGTCGTGGGGGCCGACTTCGCACCCTCGGTCACCCCCCGCCAGTGGGGCGGCTGGGGCTACCGCTGGCGGCCCGAAATGGGCACCGCCGTCATCGTCAGGCGGGGCGAGGGCGTGGTGCTCCTCCTCGGCGACGGCCATACGTTCACGATCACGGTGGACAACGCGGAGGCGGCCGTACGGATCATCCGCGACCACCTGCGCGCGACCGGGCCGGGCACGGCACTCTGACCCCTCGGCCTGCCACGACTAGGACTCCGGACGTCCGCCCGTGCTCCCCGTGACGCGTTCCGGCGCCTCCTCGGACAGTGGTCGTGCGGTGGCGAGTCCGGCGAGCAGGCCCGCGCCGGCGGTCACCGTGGTGAAGCTCAGGGCATTGCCGACCGACGCGACGACGGCCAGCGCGGTGAGGGCGGCGCCCGCCGTGAGCGCGATCGGCGTGGGACGCCGGGTTCGCCACAATGCGTAAAGGACCCAGCAGAACACCGCCGCGAGCAGCAGCGCACCGATCACGCCCTGCTCGGCGGCCTGCTGCAAGGGCGCGGAGTGGGGCTTGCCGTCGGGCGGCAGCGACTGGGCGACCGTCGGACTGAGTTCCCCGTAGCGTCCGGGACCGGCGCCCAGAGCCGGGTACTCACGGGCGAGGTGCAGCGCGTCGCGCCAGAGCAGGATCCGGTGCTGGGTGAGCGGGCCTTCCAGAGCGTCGGTCAGGCCGTCGGGGAGCGCGTTCTCGGTCATCGCCCAGGACATTCCGGTCATCAGCGTCGCGGTGAGCCCGAGTCCCGCGAGCCCCAGTGCGCGGCGGCGCATGCGGGCGGCGGCCAGCGAGCACAGCAGGACCCCCGCGCACAGGACGAAGCCGGTGGTCGATCCCAGGACCGCCGCGGTCACCGTGATCCCGGCCGCCAGCATCCGCAGCGCGAGGCGTTGCGGCTGCGGGTGTGCCGCCCAGGCCGCGCAGCACGCGGCTCCGGCGGACAGGGCCAGCAGTGCGGTTGTGGCGCCACTGTGCCCGAGCGGCGAGGCGAGTTGCGCGCCGGGAGCGGTGTGCGGGGTGGTGATCGCGAGGCCGAGTCCGGCGAGCGCGCCCGCGCAGGGTGCGGCGACGGGCAGAAGTGCGCCGAGGATCCGTCCCGAGGCGTAGCCGGCGGTCAGGGCGAGGATCGCCAGGAGGACGCCCTCGGGCCGGCCGTCGTGCGCGCCCGCCGTGATCAGGGACCAGGCCGCGCAGGCCGCGAGCACCAGCACGCCCGTGATGTCGGAAGCGTTGCGTCTGTCGTCCCCGGCCATGGAATCGGCCGTGGACGTCATCCCCGTGGACCCCACCCCGTCGCCCCCCACTGTGACGGGCCCCGGCCGTCGCGGGCGCTTCCGGCCGCACGTCAGAGGCTCGGGCACACCGTAACGGGTGATGCGCGGGTTTGTGGACAAGTTGCGCAGAAACGTTGCGCCAGATGTGAGGGCCGAGCGGTCCGGAGGCGGCCCGTGCGCCGGACCGCCGCTGGTCGGGGCTGGGCGGACCGAGCTGTCGGCGCCCAGGTCACCCGCCGTACACTCCCGGAGTGACCGCCACCGCGACATCCGTAGACGAGCCGGAACAGCTCGAACCCCAGGCCGCGCCCATATCGCGCTGGGCAGGACTGGCCCGTCGTCTCGCCCCGGCCGCCTCCGCGGCGCTCTCCGGGGTGCTGTTGTACGTCAGCTTCCCGCCGCGCACCCTGTGGTGGCTGGCGCTTCCGGCCTTCGCGGTATTCGGCTGGACACTGCGCGGCCGCACCTGGAAGGCGGGGCTCGGGCTCGGCTATCTGTTCGGGCTCGGCTTCCTGCTGCCGCTGCTCGTGTGGACCGGTGTGGAGGTCGGCCCCGGGCCGTGGATCGCCCTCGTCCTCGCTGAGTCGGCGTTCGTCGCAATCGTCGGCGCGGGCATCACCGCCGTCTGGCGGCTGCCGGGATGGCCCCTGTGGGCGGCGACGCTGTGGATCGCGGGCGAGGCGGCACGCGCGCGCGTGCCGTTCGGCGGGTTCCCCTGGGGAAAGATCGCCTTCGGGCAGGCGGACGGGGTCTTCCTTCCGCTCGCCGCGGTGGGCGGCACACCGGTGCTCGGCTTCGCGGTCGTGCTCTGCGGCTTCGGGCTCTGCGAGGTCGTACGGCTGGCCATCGAAGGCCGCCGCACCCGGATCGTGCGACGCGGGGCCGCCGCGGTCGCCCTGCTGAGTGTCGCCGTCCCCGTGGTGGGGGCGCTCGCGGCGCGGTCGCTGGTGAGTGACGAGGCCGAGGACGGTACGGCGACCGTCGCGGTCATCCAGGGCAATGTGCCGCGCGCGGGGCTGGAGTTCAACGCCCAGCGGCGGGCCGTACTCGACTACCACGCGCGGGAGACCGAGCGGCTGGCCGCCGAGGTCGAGGCGGGCAAGGTCGCCCGGCCCGACTTCGTGCTGTGGCCGGAGAACTCCTCCGACATCGACCCCTTCACCAACCCCGACGCCCGCGCCGTGATCGACCGCGCGGCCAAGGCGATCGGCGCGCCCATCTCGGTCGGCGGTGTGGTCGAGCGGGACGGCAAGCTCTACAACGAGCAGATCCTGTGGGACCCGGAGAAGGGCGCGGTCGACACCTACGACAAGCGGCAGATCCAGCCGTTCGGCGAGTACCTCCCCCTGCGTTCGCTCATCGGGGCCATCAACAGCGACTGGACGTCGATGGTGAGCCAGGACTTCAGCCGCGGCACCGAGGCGGGCGTCTTCACCATGGACGGCACCAAGGTCGGGCTGGCCACCTGCTACGAGGCCGCCTTCGACTGGGACGTACGCGACACCGTCACCGACGGCGCGCAGATGATCTCCGTGCCCAGCAACAACGCGACCTTCGACCGCAGTGAGATGACCTACCAGCAGCTCGCCATGTCCCGCGTCCGCGCCGTGGAGCACAGCCGGACCGTCACGGTGCCGGTGACCAGCGGCGTCAGCGCCGTCATCATGCCGGACGGGAGGATCACCCAGAAGACGGGGATGTTCGTGGCGGACTCACTCGTCCAGAAGGTGCCGCTGCGCTCCTCCCGGACCCCCGCCACCCGGCTCGGGATCCTGCCCGAGATGGTCCTGGTGCTGGTCGCGGCGGGCGGGCTCGGCCGGGCGGTGGCGACGACGGTGCGCGGACGACGGAGCAACGGCGTTCAGACCGGCGTTCCCGGACGGTAACGGAGCCGTGGAAACAGGCCGTTAGGGTCGACGCATGGCTACTCCCGACTTCATCCGAACCATCCGGGCCACCGCCGGCCACCAGCTCCTCTGGCTCCCCGGAGTCACCGCCATCGTGTTCGACGACGAGGGCAGAATCCTGCTGGGGCGCCGCTCCGACACCGGCAAGTGGTCGGTGATCGGCGGCATCCCGGACCCGGGGGAGCAGCCCGCGACCGGTGCGGTGCGGGAGGTCTTCGAGGAGACGGCCGTGCGGTGCGTCGTCGAGCGCGTCGTACTCGTGCAGGCCCTCGCGCCGGTGACCTACGCGAACGGCGACAACTGTCAGTACATGGACATCACGTTCCGGTGCCGGGCGGTCGGCGGCGAGGCGCGGGTCAATGACGACGAGTCGCTGGACGTTGGCTGGTTCGACGTGGACGCGCTTCCTGAACTGAGCGAGTTCTGCCTGCTCCGGATCAAGCAGGCACTGTCCGACGAGCCCACCTGGTTCGATCCCACCACCTGAGTGCGAGGAAGCCCCATCCCGTGACGGACAAGGGCATCCGTCGGATGGCGTAGCGCGGGATGAACGCCTGCCGGTGACTCCCCGTGACCATCGCGAGGGGAGCATCCTGAGCGGGCGGCGCGGAATTGCCGCGATGGTGCGCATACGGGGGTATGCGGGGAGTGAAGGGCACGGGGGCCTCATGAACGAGCCGACGCTGAAAGCCGGGCTGCGCGAACACCGGGCCACGGACGACTACGGGGAACGGGTGCCCATCGGGCGCGAGCGGGAGTGCGCGCTGCTGGACGGACTGCTGGAGTCGCTGCCCGACCGCGGGGCCGCGCTGCTGCTGAGGGGTGAGCCCGGCATAGGGAAGACCAGCCTGCTCGACCATGTCGCCCGGCGGGCACAGAGCGGCGACCTGCCGGTGCGCGAGGGTTCGCGGCAGACTCCGGTACGGGTCCTGCGGGCGCGCGGGATCGAGTCGGAGGCGGTGCTGCCGTACACGGTCCTCGCCGACCTGCTGCTCCCGCTGCGGTCGCACTTCGCCGGCCTGCCGTCGAGCCGTCGCCGGGCGCTGGAGACGTGCTTCGCACTTGTGGAGGCTTCCGACGAGCCGAATCCGTACGCCGTCTGCGCCGGGACGCTCGAGGTGCTGGCCGCCGCAGGTGAGGCCGGGCCTCTGCTGGTGGTCGTGGACGACCTGCACTGGTCGGACCCGTCGTCACGGCGGGCCCTCCAGTTCGTCGCACGCCGCCTCGCCACCGAGCACGTGGCCCTGGTGATGGCCGCCCGTCCGGCGTCCGACGACGACACGACCTGGGAGGACGTGCCCCTGCTGGCGGTCGCCCCCCTGGCGGAGGACCACTGCCGACAACTGCTGGAGCGGCACGGAGTCGACCCGGCGGAGCCCGCCGCCAGCCGCCTGATCACGCTGAGTTCGGGAAATCCGCTGGTCCTGGTGGAGTACGCGGCAGCACTCGTGGACGCGAGGAGGCGCGGCGACGAACTGACCGACATGGCCTGGGAGATGCCCGGGCCGATGGTCGAACGGGCCTGGTGGGGACGGATACGGGCGCTCTCGCGCGCGACGCGCACGGCCCTCGTGTACGTCGCCGCCTGCCGCGAACCCGAACTCGCCCTGCTGGAGAAGGCGTTGGCCGCGAACGGGCTGTCGCTCGGCACCCTCGACGAGGCCGAGGAGAGCGGACTGGTCCGCGCTCTGGACGACGGATACGAGCTGCGGCATCCGGTGCTCCGGCCCCTGGTGTTCAGCCACTGCTCGGTCGCCCAACGACTGCGTACGTACCGGACGTTGGCGGATCTCTCGTCCGGGGAAGTACGGACGTGGTATCTGGCCTCCGCCGCGGCCGGTCCGGACGAGACGGTGGCCGCGGCACTCGCGGAAGCGGCCGAACGGTCCCGCCGCCGTGGCGCACTCGCCGCGGCGGCGCACGCCTGGCACCGCTCCGCGGAGCTGTCGCCCTCGGCCGCCGACCGGGCGAAGCGGTTGCTCAACGCCGCACGGGACGCCTTCTACGGCGGAGCATCCCGCGACGCGGTCGACTGGTGCGAACAGGCGCTCCGTTGGAGCGAGGACGCACGGCTCACAGCCGACATCGAGCTGTTGCGCGGCCAGGCCTGCGGCTGGCTCGGCGATCCCGGCCGCGCCCACCGTTCCCTGGTGGCGGCGGCCGAGGCGGTGGAACCGGTGGACCGCTTCCGTGCCTGCGCGCTGTACGGGGCGGCCGTCCTGCCCGCGACGACGGACGGCCGGATCGGCTGGGCGGTCGACACCTCGGCGCGATCCGTGGCGATGGCCGACCTCCTCGAGAAGGAAGAGGGCGCGGGGGCGGCCACCCTCTCCTCCCGGCACCTCGCCGACGTGATGCGCGGCTGTGCGCAGGCACTCGCCGGCGAGGTGGCCGAGGGCCGCGCCCTGCTGCTCGCCGGGCGGGCGGCGTTGCACGGCGACTGGCCCTCGGAGGAGCCGCAGTTGGCGGTCCAGATCGGCCAGGCGCTCTCCTGGGTGGACGAGCGGGAGGCGGCGACGGCGGTGCTCGACGCGGTCGTCGACGGAGCCAGGCGGGACGGGGCTTCCGCCCTGTTGCCGTACGCCCTCGTCGGCCGGTGCGAGGTGACGTCGTGGAGCCGTTGGCCGACGGCCGGGGCCGCCGGGGCCGAAGCCCTGCGCTGGGCCCAGGAGTTCGGGCACCGGGCGATGACCGGGTACGCGCTGCTCCTGCTGGCGCGGCTCGACGGGCTGCGCGGCGACCGGGCGGGCTGCGAGGACCGTGTCGCCGCCTACGAACGGCACTGCGGCAAGGTGCGCGGTCTTGAGGTCTTCGCCCAGGCGGCACTGGGCTCGGCGGCGCTCACAGCGGGAGAACCACAGGCGGCCGCCGGGCATCTGGAGAGGGCTCTGTCACTCGCGCACGAGACAGGGCTCGGCAACCCCAACCTGATGCCGTTCCTGACCGAACTCGCCGAGGCGTACGTCCGCACCGGCGAGCGGGACAGCGCCGTCCGACTCGCCGGCTGGATCGAGGAACTCGCCCGGTCCACGGGACTCGCCTGGCCGGCCGCCGCCCACGCGCACTGCCGCATCATGCTCTCCGAGTCCGCCGACGAGGCGCAGGAATGGCTCAGGACCGCCGAACACGTCCACGCACGCGAGGAGATGACCTTCGAGCTCGCCCGTACCCAGTTGATGTGCGGGGAACTGCTGCGCCGCTTCCGGCGGCCCACGGCGGCTCGCGGGCTGCTCCTCGCCGCCCAGTTGGCGTTCGCCGGCCTCGGCGCGGCCTCCTGGCGGTCCCGGGCGGCCGTGGAACTCGCCGCGGCCGGGCACCGAGCCGGAGACACACGGGTGCCGGTGCCGCGGACCGACAGCCTCACCGCCCAGGAGCTCCAGGTGGCGCTGGCCATCGGAGACGGACTGAGCAACGGCGAGGCCGCCACCGCCCTTTTCGTGTCCCGAAAGACGGTGGAGGCCCATCTGACGCGCGTCTACCGCAAGTTGGGCGTGCGTTCGCGGTCCGAGCTGGCCCGCTATCTGGTGCACGCCGACCAGGTGCGCTGACGGGACGCACCGACGGGGCCGGTGCCCGAGCTGGGCGCCGGCCCCGTCCGGGGTCAGGGGAGCAGCCCGCGTGCCACGGCCCGGGCGACGTCGGGATGCGCCAGGTACTCGTGGACGGAGTGTGCCTGCTCGCGCGGGTTCGTGACGACGGACTCGTGGAGATCGCCGCCCCACCGGGGACGCAGCGGGCATCCGATCGTGACCGGGTCGGCCGGGCACCAGACGTTGTCCCAGCGCCCCACCCGCTCCGGGCGCCGGAGTGTCGGGGCGAGCAGCCGCTCGTACACGGAGTCGAGGCCGAGCGGACTGCCGACCGTGATCAGGAGCCGTACGTCGACCGCGGCGTCCAGCTGGGTCAGCAGATCCATGGCCACGACGGTTCCGAGGCTGTGCGCCACGATGGTCAGTGAGCCCGAGTCGGGCACGCTCTCGCGCACGGCGTCCAGCACCGCCTGCCGGGTCTCCCGGTTGTCGAGGTAGCGGGCCACGTCACCCAGCACGGCCGACACGAACAACGCGTCCAGATCCGTACGGGCGGCAAGCCAGGCCAGCGAGCGCCGCAGCGCGCCGGACGCACCGCCGGGCAGGCTGAAAGCCTCCTCCGCGGTGAGCAGTTCCTCCGGCATACCGGCCTTGACCGCGGCCTCCCGGACCAACTGCTCATAGAGCACCCGGGTCGTGGGGTCGGTGGGCGGGGCCGCCGGGGCGAACCCCAGTGCCGACTCGTCGGCGAGCAGGGCCTCGCGTCCCGACGTACCGGCCGCGCGGTTGCCGTAGAACGGGAGCCATACGTCGACCGGATCCACCGTCGGCAGTCCGGCGAGGGTGAGTCCCCGGTTGAGCCCCGACGTCCAGGAGCGCCGCAGGTGCTCGGGATCCGCCTTCTCCTGACCTCGCCCGTGCAGGAACAGCAGGTGGCCACGGCCCGCGAACGCTCCCGTACGCCCCCGGAGCCCCCGGCGCCGGGGAGCGGCCTCGGCGGCGCGCGACGGCAGTCCTTCGGTGGCGGGCAGGGCCGCGGGCGCGGTGTCGGGGAGAAGACCGAGGTCCCCGAGGACGTTCTCCCGCGCGGTCCCGGCCAGTGAGGTCCGCAGTCGTGCCACGACGCGGCTGACCCGGGCGCCCTCGTTGGCGGCCCAGTCCACCAGGTCGTCCGGGTCGCCGGACTGTACGGGGGTGCCGTCGCGCCGCAGTTGCCTGCCCTGGTCGTCCTTGCGGGCGACACCGGCGTGGTGCAGCGCCACCACTTCCCACTGGTCGTTGAAGACAGGAGAACCGGAGTTCCCGGGCTCGGTGTCCGTGTCGTAGTGCAGGAAGTCCTCGAGCTGGACGCGCAGTTCGTTGCGGCGGATGGCGATCTCCTTGAGCCGGCCACTGGGGTGCCCCACGACGTTGACGGACTCGCCGATCACCAGCTTGCCCTGCGCCTCGATGAGCCGGTTCCAGCCGAACCGCGCCCCGGGCGGGCGCCCGTCGGCCCCCATCCCGACGCGTACGAGGGAGAAGTCCAGGTCCTCGTCGACGAGCGGGACGAAGTCCGCGAGCAGCCGGTACGAGGCCGGCTGTGCCGGGGTGTTGTCGATTCCGGTCTCGGCGCCGAACTCCACGACGACCCGCGCGGCCATGTCCGCGTCCGGCAGCACATGGTGATTGGTCATCAGCAGATCCGGGGAGACGAGGAACGCCGTCCCCAGCGGCAGCACGCGGCCGTTGTCGAGCAGTGAGACGCGGCCCACCGTCGCGGCGGCACGCGAGCCCCGGGAGAGGAAGTTGACCGCTTGGAGGTCCTTGGAGGCGCCGATGATGCGCTCCAGCAGCCGTCGCCCCGGCTTCTCCTGCGAGGCGAGCGACATCACCGTCTCCATGGGCAGCGCGCCCCCGCTGATCAGGTGTTCCGCGCGGGCCTGGAGCTGGCTCTCGGTGTCCGGCAGGGACATGCCCCGGCCGGTCCGGCGCTCGACCGCCTCACGCTGCGGAAGTGCCGCGACGTACCGTTCGGCCGCCGCTTCGTACTGATGCCGCCGGGCGGCCAGCACTCGTTCATACGTGTCCGCGGTGAGAACCTGGGTGTCCATGTGCACCATCCCGATGGCGAGGCCGAGGAGGAAAACGGGCTGCCTCTCTGCTTAGCCGGGTCCTCCGCGGAACCGCATCGGGGAACTCCCCATGGAACGGCGGACGGGCGCCGCCGTTCCCCGGGGAAGCCTTTCCCCGCAGGGCAGTTCAGTTGTTCCAGCTCTCGTCGTACGGGTCGCGTGGCGTCGCGACCGGTCTGGCCTCGCCGACCTCGATGAAGGGGATGACCCCGTCGTTGACGGGGTCCTTGGTCCGCTTGTCCGTGTAGGTACCGGTGACTTCGAGCCAGGAGTCGGGTCGCAGGACGGGGGGAATCCGTCCGGTCAGGCCGATCTTGACGGGCTGGGCGTCCGCGGCACAGCAGTTGAGGGCCATGCGGACGAGGTACGGAGTGCCGTCGTGGCCCAGAGCGACGAAGCCGGTGACCTTGATCCGCCGGTCGCCGAGGGTGTGCCCGTGGCCGTAGGCGGCGCGGCCGGCGTAGTCGACCAGGCTGAGCGTAAGCGGGTCGTCGGCGGGCAACTCGGCGTAGCCGAAGGGAGGTTGCAGGGCCGTGCCGGTGCGCATCGCGCTGTAGGAGCCCAGGGCAGGCGGGGCGACCAGGATGAGGGCGAGCAGGGGGAGCACCAGGAGCCAGGCGATACGGGGCTCGCGGTGGGCGTGCCCGTGCCCTTCGTCGGCCACGCCCTCACCCGCGCCCTCATCGCCTTCGCCCTTGTCGCGCGCCCGCCCGTGTCGCAGTTCGTACCAGACGGTGGCGGCGGCCGTGGCGATCAGGACGACGCCGGCCCCCAGCAGCAACGGGCGCAACCCGGCCTTGACGTACCGCAGATAGAGGTCGCTGGAGCCGGCCTTCAGGATCGCCGCGCCGACGAGGAACAGGACGGCCGCCTGCGCCTGCCGGTTCACAGCAGCACCGCCCCGACGAGCATCGACACGAGGATCGCGAGGACGAAGGTGGCGGGGGCGAACCGCAGCGCGAACCCGCGGCCGAACGTACCGACCTGCATGGCGAACAGCTTCAGGTCGATCATCGGCCCGACGACGAGGAACGCGAGTCGGGCGGTGAGCGAGAACTGGGACAGCGACGCGACCACGAACGCGTCGGCCTCCGAGCAGATCGACAACAGCACCGCGAGAACGGCCAGGGCGAGCACCGACACCACGAAGTTGCCCGCCGCGGCCTGCAGCCAGCTCTCCGGCACGACGGCCTTCAGGGTGGCCGCGGCCATCGCGCCGACGACGAGGAAGCCGCCCGCGTGCATCACGTCGTGCCGTACGGACCCCCAGAACGCGGCACCCCTGCCGAGTCCGTCGGACGCCGGGCGGGCCGGCGGGCGCAGCCAGTCCGCGCGGCCCAGCCGCTGCCAGAGCCAGCCCATCGCGCACGCCACGAGGAGGCTCGCCACGAATCGGGCGAGGACCATCTCCGGATCGCGCGGGAACGCGACCGCCGTGGCCGTCAGCACGATCGGGTTGATCGCTGGCGCGGACAGCAGGAAGGCCAGCGCCGCGGCGGGCGTGACGCCCCGGCGCACCAGCGCCCCGGCCACCGGAACGGAGGCGCACTCGCAGCCGGGCAGGACCGCCCCGGCCAGCCCGGCGACCGGTACCGCCAGGGCGGGCCTGCTCGGCAGGGCACGGGCGAAGAACGAGGGCGGGACGAAGACCGCGATGACCGCCGACAGGAGCACGCCGAGGACCAGGAAGGGCAGCGCCTGGATGATCACCGCGACGAACACGGTCATCCAGCTCTGCATCACCGGCGCGGACAGCGCCTGCCGGATCGAACCCTGCGAGGTGACCAGCAGGAGCAGAACCACGGTCAGGACGAGGGAGGAGTTGACGTGCCGGCCCCGCCGGCCCTGCCGGTCGCCCGCGTCGCGGTGCCCGACCGGGGGCGGGGCCGACTTGGTGATGGTCACGGGTGAGGTACCTCCGGTAAGGAAGGGCTCGGTGGCCTGGTCGCCCCTCCACCTTCAGTACGCCGGTCGAGGCACAGCTTCTCATCGTGGGGAGCAACGTCCGCGGGCCGGTCGCCGGTTCGCCCGTCACCGTGCTCGTCGGATACCTGCGTCAGTCGCGCCCCGCGCCCCGGTAGAGGTCCAGCTCTCCGTCGAGTTCGACGGCCAGCACGGTGGCGTACTCGTCGAGGTCGGCCGGGACGGGCGCGTCGATCCAGGTCACGCCGGGTACCGCGTCCAGTCCTCCGGTGACGTGGTGGCCCAGTTCGGTGCCCGTGCCCAGGACGGACACCCGGCGCACGGCGTTGCGCAGGCCACGGACCGACACGGCCTCACGCGGTGCGTCGAAGCAGGTCAGGTACAGCGTGCGCCGGTCGGCGGAGAGGGTACTGGGGCCGTAGTGGTGCCCGGCAGGCAGCCCGGCGACCGTCCCGTACACGGCGTCGGAGTGCTCGGCGATCCACGCGCCGAGGCCCTCCAGGCGTTCGACCTGTTCCGCGGGGATCGTCCCGTCCTCCATCGGGCCGACGTCGAGCAGCAGATTGCCGCCCATGCCGATCGTCTCGGTGAAGTAGCGCACCAACTGGCGTACCGACTTGTGGTCGTGGTCCGTGGGCCGGTAGCTCCACGAGTCGTTGATCGTCAGGCAGAGCTCCCAGGGGCCGTCCGGGGCCTGGAGCGGAACGCCCTGCTCGGGGGTCGCGTAGTCGCCGTAACTCAGCATGCGGGCGTTGAGAACGGTGTCCGGGGCGCCCGCGAGGATCAGCTCGGCCAGCTCGCGCATCCGCCACTGGTCCTCGGTGCGCTCCCACTCGCCGTCGAACCAGAGCAGGTCGGGGCGGAAGCGGTCGACGAGCTCGCCCACCTGGCCGTCGCGGTAGGCGAGGTACCGTCGCCAGGCCGCCGGGTCCTCCTTGCCGGGCTCGGCGTGGGAGAACGGGCTGGGAGGCTCGCCCGGCCGCACGTGCCGGAGGCTCGCGTAGTCGGGGTGGTTCCAGTCGGAGTGCGAGTAGTAGAGGCCGACCTTGAGATCCCGTTCGCGCAGAGCGTCGGCGAAGCCGGTGACGAGGTCCCGGCCGGCCGGTGTGTCCCGGACCACGTCCAGATTCCGGTGGCCGGTGTCCCACAGGGCCACGCCGTCGTGGTGCTTGGTGGTCAGTACCGCGTATCTGGCGCCGACACGGGCGAACAGATCCGCCCAGGCGGCCGGGTCATAACGCGAGGCGGTGAAGCGGCCGAGCTGTTCCATGTACCGCTCGTGCGTGACCTCACCCGTGTAGAACGACCAGGACTCGGCCCATCCGTCCACGGCGTAGACGCCGTAATGGATGAAGATGCCCAGCTTGGCATCGGAGAACCAGGGTTGCATCGGCATGCGCCCACGCTAGGAGCGGGTGCGCCGGCCGCGCGTGGGCGACGGTCACCACTGGTGGTCGATTTTCACCCTGGGGCGCGAACCCGGTGAGCGGGAAACCCGGGGCCGGCGCCCTACGGGCAAATTCTCTGCCGCGAAGTACGAGGAAGGCCCGCGAGGAATGCCCTGGTACTCGGCGGGTACGCGACGGGGGTGCCTGTGGCGGACCCCGTCCCGGGCAGCTTGTCCGATCTACCCCCGGGAGTCGCCATGGACACCCCCTCGAACGACCACATCACGCCCGCGACACCGGCCCAGGAAGCCTTGGACGTCCTCGCCCAGAACACCGAGGACGTGGTGGCCCTGGAGACGCTCGCCGGCAGCGAAGTACTGGTCCCCGTGCCCGACGACGTCAGCGAGGAGGACGTGGCCGATCCGACGGCCGTCGCGCTGCCCGTCCTGGAGGCGCCCGGCGGTGAGCAGGTCGTGCCGGTCTTCACCTCCGAGCTGGAGATGGCCGAGCTGCTCCCCTCCGTCTCCCGCTACCGCATGGTGCCGCTGGGCGCGCTCGCCTCACAGTGGCCGGCCAGTGACCTGGCGCTCACGATCGACGCCAGTTCGGCGCACGGCCTGACCCTCACCTCGGAGGGCGTACGCACCCTGCTGGCCCGGCCGCAGGCGTAGGTCCGGCAGCTGCGCGCTCCCCCTGCCTCGCACCCCCGTGCTCGCCCGTCACCGTGCCCACGCGGTCGCGGCGGCGGGGGAGGACGGGGTGTCAGGTGGCTGCCCCGCACCGTCGGCGCGTGGCGTGCGCACCCCGCGCCGGACGCCCGGCGCCATGACCTGGAGACACTTGAGATCAGGTGCCCGCTCCGAGGCCTGTGTGCCGGCGTGACAATGACCCCATGAAATGGCTTTCGGGCGTGGCCGGCGCTGTGCTCCTGGCAGTGGTCCTCGCCAGTGTTCTGCGCACCCTCGTGGTGCCGCGCGGGCTCTACTCCTCGCTGGTCATCCGCTGGTGGCAGGGCCTGCGGCTCCTTCTGCGGCTGGCCGCTCCGGGCGGCAGCTACCAGGCCCACGACCGCGCGCAGACCTGGCTGGCTCCGCTCATGCTGGTCGGCATGCTGGCGAGCTGGTTGGGCGGGGCGCTGTTCGGCTACGGACTGCTGCTGCACGCCCTGTCGTCACTGACCTGGCCCAACGCCGTCAGGGAAGCCGGCTCCAGCCTGTTCACACTCGGTTTCGCCAGCGGTGACCGGCTGCACCTGTCCGTGGTGGACTTCCTGGCAGCGGCCACCGGACCGATCGTGATCGCGCTCCAGATCGCGTATCTGCCCACGCTGTACGCCGCCTACAACCGCCGCGAGCTGGAGGTGACCCTGCTCCAGTCGCGCGCGGGCGAGCCCGCCTGGGGGCCGGAGATCCTGGCCCGGCAGTGGCTGGTCGACACCGAGACCGCGCTGCCCGAGCTGTACCGGTCCTGGGAACGGCTCGCCTCGGACATCGGCGAGAGCCACTCCACGTACCCGGTTCTGCTGGCGTTCCGTTCGCCGCGGCCCTACCGCAGCTGGATCGTCGGGCTCGTCGCCGTCATGGACGCCGCCGCCATGCAGCTCGCCCTCGCGCCGAGCAGTGCCCCGCCCGAGGCCCGCCTGGTGCTGCGCGCGGGCTTCACCGCGCTGCGTGACATCGCCCGCTCGCTCCGCTTCGGCTTCGACACCGACCCGGCTCCGGACGCGCCGATCCGGCTCACCTTCCAGGAGTTCGAGGCAGCCGTGGCGATGACCGAGACGGCGGGTTTCCCCGCGGAGCGGTCCGCGAGGCAGGCGTGGCCGCACTTCCACGGCTGGCGGGTCAACTACGAGGCGATCGCCTACGAGTTGTGCCGTCGGGGTGACGCGGTTCCCGCCCTGTGGACCGGGCCCCGGGACTTCGCCGCCGAACCTGTTCCTCCGCGACGCCCGACGGACCGGCGCCCGGGTGGCGAACCACGCCCGCGTCAACAGCCGCCTTCGGCCCGGTAGCCGGACTCGTGAGCTCCCGGCCGGCCCGTGCTAGTCGTTCAACATGCGGTCGAGGGCGGCGCGTTGCAGCGGCCGTACCTCGGTGTGCAGGTCGTGTCCCTTCACGGTGAGCGCGACCCACACGCCACGCCGGTCGTCCTCGCAGAGGGTGCGCTCCACCAGGCCGTCCCGCTCCAGCCGTCCGATGAGGCGGGACAGGGCGCTCTGGCTCAGATGGACCTGATCGGCGATGTTCTGCACCCGGCACTGGGCACCGGGCTGCGCGGCCGTGCCCGAGGCGAGGATGTCGAGCACCTCGAAGTCGCTGGCGCCGAGACCGTACGGATGCAGCTCGCGGTCGATCTCGCACATCGTGCGCGCGTGCACCGCAAGGATGTCCCGCCACTGGTCCTCAAGCCGAGCACCCGGATTCTTCGCTGCCATAACTGAACGGTAACAGAGATCGGGCCAGTCATTGAGTGTGCAACTACTGCAGCTGCATCCAACTACGACCGCTCATCGACAACTCGCCGACCGCTCGGCGCCGGCACGGTGACTGAGCGCACCCGCCGTACCGCCTAGGTCGACTCCCGCCGCACCAGCTCCGTCGGAAGGATCACCGCCGCCGGGTTCTCGCCACCGATCTGTGCGAGCAGCACCCGGACCATCTCGGCGCTGATGCGGTCCCAGGGCTGTCGGATGGTGGTGAGCGCGGGAGTGGACGCGGTGGCGGCGGGGGAGTCGTCGAAGCCGCCGACGGCCACGTCCTCGGGGACCCGGCGGCCGGCCCGGTGCAGCGCGCCCAGCACGCCCTGCGCCATCAGGTCGGAGGCGACGAACACGGCGTCCATGTCCGGCACCCGGCCGAGGAGTTGCTCGGCGCCCGCCTCACCGCTCGCCCGGCTGTAGTCCCCGGAGACGACCAGGCGGTCGTCCGCCTCGATACCCGCCTCGGTGAGCACCTCCCGGTAGCCCGCGAGACGCTCCACACCGCCGGGGGTGTCGAGCGGGCCCGTGACCATGCCGATCCGGCGGCGGCCGAGGGACAGCAGGTGCTTGACCATGTCGCGGGCGCCGTCCCGGTCGTCCGCGGCGACGTAACTGACCTTGGACCCCATGCCGATGGGCTTGCCGCAGGCGACCAGCGGCACGCCCGCCTCGCGCAGTTCCTCCGCCACCGGGTCGCCGGAGTGGCTGGAGACCAGCAGCACGCCGTCGACATGACCGGCGGTGATGTACCGCGTGATACGCCGCCGTTCGTCCTTGGTGCCGGCGAGCATCAACAGGAGGGGAACGTCGTGCGCGGCCAGCGCCTGTGTACAGCCGCGCAGCAGGACATTGAAGTTGGGGTCCTCGAAGAACCTCTCCTGTGGCTCGGTCAGCAGGAAGCCGATCGAGTCCGAACGCCCGGTGATCAGTGAGCGGGCATGCCGGTTCACGACGTAACCCGTCCTGCGGATGGCGGCGTTGACCGCTTCCTGGGCCGCGGGGCTGACGTAGTGCCCGCCGTTGAGCACGCGCGACACCGTGCCCCTGGACACACCCGCCTCGCGCGCGACGTCGTGAATCGTCGGCGGTCTGCGCCGGCCCCCCGCGTTGGTCATGGTCACGACTTTACGGCTCCCGACAACAGATCGAGACTCCAGAAACGCTGGATGACCAGGAACAGCGCGACCAGAGGGATGATCGCGAGCAGCGCGCCGGTGATCACCAGCGTGTACAACGCCGGGGTGTTGGAGCCCTGTTCGAGGAGCGTGAACAGACCGAGCGTGATCGGGAACTTCTCGTCGTCGCTGAGCATGATGTACGGCAGCAGGAAGTTGTTCCACACCGCCACGAACTGGAACAGGAACACGGTCACCAGGCCGGGCACCATCATCGGCAGCGCGACCCGGGTGAAGATCCGCCATTCGCTCGCGCCGTCCATCCGCCCCGCCTCGACCACGTCACCGGGCACGGCCGCGGCGGCGTAGATCCGGGCGAGGTAGACGCCGTACGGGGAGAGGACGAGGGGCAGGAGCACGGACGCGTACGAGTCCGTCAGGTCGGCCTTCGCCAGCAGCAGGTACTGGGGGATCGCCAGGATCACCGGCGGCATCAGCACCCCCGCCATCAGGACGCCGAAGATGGTCTCGCGGCCCCGGAAGCGGTACATGGCGAGCGCGTAGCCGCTGACCGCCGAGACGGCTGTCGACAGGAGGGCGCCGAGACCGGCGTAGAGGGCGGAGTTGCCCATCCACTTCCAGTAGATGCCCTCGCGGTAGGCGTTGAGATCCCGCACGTTCTCGGTGAAGCCGGTGCCCGGCAGGAAGGTGAAGGTGGAGAACAGCTCACTGCCCGACTTGGTGGCGGCGATCACCACCCAGGCGACGGGCAGCAGGCAGTAGAGGGCGCCGAGCAGCAGTGTCAGCGTCGGTACGAGGGCGATCCGGCGGCGCAGCGGCGGCCCCTGGGCGGTGCCGGGGGTGGTGCCCGCGGCCGGGGCGGCCTTGCGCAGGGCAAGAGAACTCATCGTGCTTCCTCCTGCTTGTTACGGGAGTTCGCGGCGCGCAGGAAGCCGAAGGACAGGACGAGGGTGATGACGGCGATGAGTGCCGCCTCCGCCGCGGCGGAGTAGATGTCGCCCTTGCGGAAGGCGTCCTGGTACACCTTCATCAGCGGACTCCAGGTCGTGGAGACGGAGTTGGTGAGCGGTTTCAGGGTGGTCGGCTCGCTGAACACCTGGAGCGTCGCGATGATCGAGAAGAAGAAGGTGAGCACCAGCGAGGGTGCCACCATCGGGATCTTGATCCGCAGCGCGGTCTGCAGCGGTGTGGCGCCGTCCAGCCTTGCCGCCTCGTACACCTCGGCCGGAATGGCCTGGAGCGAGGTGTAGATGACGATCATGTTGAAGCCGGTGCCGCCCCAGACCGCGATGTTCGAGAGGGCGATGTAGAGCGGACCGCCGTCCAGCAGGTCCGGCTGCGGCATCCCCAGTCTGTCGAGGATGAAGTAGAAGGGGCTCACGTCCGGGAGGTACAGGAAGCCCCACAGCAGCGCGGCGACGACGCCGGGGATGGCGTACGGCAGGAAGATCGCGAGCCGGGTGAAGGGGGCGAGGCGCACCTTGTCCGTGTCGAGCATCAGCGCGAAGAGCAGCGCGAGGCCGAGCATCACGGGGATGACGATGGCGCCGTAACCCACCACGCGCAGCGCCCCGTCGAGCAGTTCGGAGTCGGTGAGCGCGTCGGCGTAGTTGTCCAGCCCCGCCCAGACCTCCTTGCGGGCGCCGGCGCCCAGGCCCAGGCCCGAGACCTGGACCTTGTGCAGGCTCAGCCAGAGCGCGTATCCGATGGGCAGCGCGAAGAAGAGGGCGAAGAGGATCGTCGCGGGGATGAGGAAAGCGTACGGGGCCCCCTTGACCCCGTACGGCTTCCGGCGTGCCTTGGTCACTCCGCGACCCCGAAGCCCTGCTTCTTGAGGTCGGCGACGGTGTCGCCCTGCATGGTCTTCAGAGCGGCACCGAAGTCCGACTTGTTCTTTGCGGCGGCGCCGAAGGCGTCGTTGAAGGTCGTGTAGGCGACGTTCACGTTCGGGCCCCAGGCGGACGGCGCGGTGGTCTTCGCGATCTCGGAGGCCTTGGTGTAGAAGTCGGCCTGGTTCGAGAAGAAGGCCGGCGGCTGGGCGAACGCGCCACCGGTCTGGGCGCTGGTGGCGGCCGGGTAGATGCCGCCCTCCTTGGCCATCGCGGCCACCGCGGTCGGGTCCGTGTTCAGCCAGGCGGCGAACTTCGCGGCGGCCGACTTGTTCTTGGAGTCGGTGGTGACCGCGGTGGACGAACCGCCCCAGCTGCCGGTGACGTTGTCGGACGCCGACCACTGCGGCAGCGGGGCCATCGCCCACTTGCCCTCGGTGTCGGGGGCCGCGGTGGTGAGGGTGCCCGGCGCCCAGACCGCGCTGACCCAGGCGATCTGCTTGCCGGTGTTCAGCGCCTTGTTCCAGGACGGCGTGTACATCGGCTGGTTGTCGATCGCGCCCTCCTTGACGAGACCGCCCCAGAAGTCGGCGACCTTCCGCGTCGCCGCGTCGTCGATGCCGACCTTCCACTTGTCGCCCTCGGTCGTCCACCACTTGGCGCCGGCCTGCTGCGCGAGACCGGCGAACAGGCCGGAGTCGTTGGCGGAGAACGTGGTCAGGTCCTTGTCCGGGGCCTTCTCCTTGAGCGCGCGGGCCGTCTCCGCGAACTCCTCCCACGTGGTGGGAACCGTCAGGTCGTACTGCTTGAAGAGGTCCTCGCGGTAGTAGAACATCATCGGCCCGATGTCCTGCGGGACCGCGTACACCGCGTCCGAGCCCAGCGTCGTCTGCTGCCAGACGCCCTCGGCGAACTTGTCCTTGGCGCCGTCCACATCACCGGATATGTCGGCGAGCGCGTCATTGCTGACCAGCGTCGGCAGCGCCTGGTACTCGGCCTGCACCAGGTCCGGCGCCTTGTTCGCCTTGTGCGCGGTGAGGATCTTGGTGACCAGCGTGTCGCCGGACGCCTGCTTCTTCACCGTGACGGTGATCTGCTGCTCTTTGCCCGGCCCCTTGTTCCACAGGTCCACGACCTTGTCCATGCCCGGGGCCCAGGTCCAGTACGTCAGGGACGCGGGACCGGACTGGGCATCGCTCGTGTCGTCGTCGGACGACCCGCACGCGGCGAGCGAGGTGGCACCGAGCGCGACGGCGATGGTGGTGGCCACGAGGCGGCTGTGCTTCGTGATGGGCATGGATAGTTCTCCCCTGACCTGGGTCTCCGCCTGCTGCGGGCGACCTGCCATGCTTCTGTGAGCGTTCACAGTAGAGAAACATCCCGGACACTTGTCAATGGTTGTTGCTGTGCGGTTATGTTGGGCTCTCGCCGATGGCGATGTGTGTGCACGTTCCCAAATGATCGATTAAACGGGAGAGATCCATGCCGGAGACCACCCCCAAGGGCCTCACCAGGCTCGCCTTCGGTGGGGACTACAACCCCGAGCAGTGGCCGGAACACGTCTGGCAGGAAGACGTCCGGCTGATGCGCGAGGCGGGCGTCACGATGGTGAGCGTCGGGATCTTCTCCTGGGCGCTCCTCGAACCGGCGCCCGGCGCCTACGACTTCGACTGGCTGGACCGCGTCCTGGACCTGCTGCACGAGAACGGCATACGCGCCGACCTCGGTACGCCGACCGTGGCGCCGCCCGCCTGGTTCTACCGCGCCCACCCCGACGCGCTGCCGCTGACCGCGGACGGAACCCGGTACGAGTTCGGCTCACGCGGCGCCATCTGCCACAGCAACGCCCACTACCGGGCAGCCGCCGCGAACATCACCACCCAGCTCGCCACCCGGTACGCCGACCACCCCGCGCTCGCCATGTGGCACGTCCACAACGAGTACGGCGTGCCCGTCTCGGCCTGCTACTGCGAGTCCTGCGCCGCGCACTTCCGCCGCTGGCTCACCCAGGCCTACGGCACCGTCGACGCGCTCAACGAGGCCTGGGGCACCGCCTTCTGGGGTCAGCGCTACGCCGACTTCGACCAGGTCAACCCGCCACGGGTGACGCCGACCGTCGGCAACCCGGCCCAGGCGCTGGACTACAAGCGGTTCGCCGACGCCACCCTGCGCGAGAACTTCGTGGCCGAGCGGGACATCCTGCACCGCCTCTCGCCGGGCATCCCGGTCACCACCAACTTCATGACCGCGCTCAGCCAGTGCGACTCCATCGACTACTGGGCCTGGGGCCGCGAGGTCGACCTCGTCACCAACGACCACTACCTGATCACCGACGGCCGCCGTACCCACGTCAACCTCGCGATGGCCGCCGACCTCACCCGCTCGGTCGGCGGCGGCGCCCCCTGGCTGCTCCTCGAACACTCCACGTCCGGCGTCAACTGGCAGCCCCGCAACCCCGCGAAGGCCCCGGGCCAGATGGCCCGCAACTCCCTCGCGCACATCGCGCGCGGCTCCGACGGCGCCATGTTCTTCCAGTGGCGGCAGTCCCGGCGCGGCGCCGAGAAGTTCCACTCGTCGATGCTGCCGCACGCCGGCACTGACTCCCGCGTATGGCGCGAGGTCGTCGAACTCGGCGCGTCCGTCGACTCGTTGACCCCCTTGAGGGGCACCCGCACCGTCGCGGACGTCGCCGTGCTCTGGGACTGGCAGTCCTGGTGGGCGCAGAACCTCCAGTGGCGCCCCAGCGAGGACCATGACCCGCGCGAGCGGGCCGACGCCTTCTACGAAGCGCTCTACGACCGTCACCTCACGGTCGACTTCGCCCACCCGGAAGCCGACTTGTCGGCCTATCCCCTTGTCGTCGTGCCCGCGCTGTACCTGATGACCGAGGCCGCCGGGAACAACCTCAGGGAGTACGTCGAGAACGGCGGCACCCTCCTCGTCTCGTACTTCTCCGGCATCGTCGACGAGCACGACGCCGTGCACGAGGGTCCCTGTCCGGGCGCCCTTCGTGACGTACTCGGCCTGACCGTCGAGGAGTTCTCGCCGCTTCTCCAGGGCGACCGGGTCCGTATCACCGGGCCCGACGGCTCCGAGCTCACCGGCGACGTGTGGACCGAGTTCGTGGTGCCGGGCGCCGCCGAGACCGTGTGGACGTACGCCGACGGGCTCACCGCGGGCCACCCGGCCGTCACCCGCCACCGCCTCGGCGAGGGCTCGGCCTGGTACGTCTCCACCCGCCTCGGTGCCCAGGGCCTGGACGCCCTGATCGGCTGGGCGGCCGAGGACGCGCGCATCGCACCGCGCGCCGACCTGCCCCGCGATGTCGAAGTGGTGCGCCGCACCGGCGAGTCCGGCACCTACGTCTTCGCCGTCAACCACACCGCCTCGGACGCCAAGGTGCCGCTGGAGGCGCACGGCTCCGAACTCCTCACGGGCGAACGGGCCGCGGGCCGGCTCGCGGTACCCGCGGGCGCGGTCCGGGTGGTACGGCTCGACAGCTGAGCCGCACGCTCCACGAGTCCGTCCCGCCCCACAGACCCCGGCCGGATTCCGGGGAGACATCCGGCCGGTCCTGACGGCGCCGTGCGCACGCCCTTCGGGCACGGCGCCGCCAACCACCCCCGTCTCCCCGCCTTCGTCGAAGGGACGACGATGTTCCACGCGAGACGAGCCCTACGGACCCTGCTGATACCGCTCTTCGCAGGTCTGGCTCTCACCACCCTGCCCGCCACCTCGGCGCAGGCCGCTGCCACCGTCACCAACGGCGGCTTCGAGTCGAACGGCGCCGGCACCGCGACACCGACCGGCTGGACGACGTACTCGGCGGCCGGACAGACCGCCGCCTCGTACACCGAGTCCGGTGGCCACGGCGGGAGTTACCGCCTCACCCACTGGTCGGCCTCGGCCTACAAGGTGGAGACCTACCAGTACCTCTCCGGGCTGACCAACGGGAACTACACCCTCACCGCGTGGGTGCGCTCGGGCGGCGGCCAGAACTCGGCCTACCTCGCCCTGAAGAACTGCGGCAGCACGGAACAGCGCACCGACCTGCCGGTCTCCGCCAGCGGCTGGCTCCGGATCGTCACCTCCATCGCCGTGACGAACAACCAGTGCACGATCAGCGTCAACTCCGACGCGAACGCGGGCAACTGGCTCAACGTCGACGACGTGACGTTCGCGTCCGGCTCGACAGGCCTCGCCATCAAGGGTTCCGACGTCTCCTCACTCGCCAAGAGCGAGGCCTTCGGCGGCGTCTACAGGACCAGCTCCGGCACGACCGGAGACGCGCTCGCCATCCTCAAGTCGGCCGGGCAGAACTACGCCCGTCTCAAGGTGTGGGTGAACCCCGCCGACGGCTACAACAACAAGGCGCGCGTGCTGGCCGTCGCCAAGAGGGTCAAGGCGCAGGGCATGAAGCTGCTCGTCGACTTCCACTACTCGGACACCTGGGCCGACCCCGGCGCCCAGACCAAGCCGGCCGCCTGGTCCGGGCACTCGTACAGCCAGCTCAGGACCGACGTCTACAACCACACCTACGACGTCCTCAACGCCCTGAAGGCGCAGGGCACCACGGCCGACATGGTGCAGGTCGGCAACGAGATCAACGGCGGCATGCTCTGGTCCGAGGGCTCGACGAGCAACTGGTCGCAGCTCGCGGGGCTGCTCAACTCCGGCTACGACGCGGTCAAGGCGGTCAGCTCCTCCACCACCGTGGCGCTGCACCTCGCCAAGGGCGGTGACCTCGCGGGCACCCGCTGGTGGTTCGACAGCGCCGTCGCCAACGGCGTGAAGTTCGACGTCATCGGCCTGTCGTACTACGGCTACTGGCACGGTACGCTCGCCGACTTCCAGACAACGCTGGACGACGCGGCGGCCCGCTACGGGAAGCCGGTCTACCTCGCCGAGACCGCCTACCCGTTCCGTCTCGACAGTGAGGATTCGACCGAGAACATCATCGACCTCAGCAGTGAACTGGTCTCCGGCTACGCGGCCTCGACAGCCGGGCAGACGAAGTGGATGAAGGACGTGGCGAGCATCGTGGAGGCCGTCCCGAACGGCCGCGGCCTCGGCATCTTCTACTGGGAGTCCACCTGGACCGCTGTCACCGGCAACGGCTGGGACCCGACGGACTCCGCGTCCGGCAACGGCTGGGAGAACCAGGCCCTGTTCGGCTACGACGACAAGGCCCTGCCCGCCATGGCGTGGTTCAGCCACCGCTGAGCCCTGAGGAACACCTGACGAGTACGTGCGTGACCGAGGGCCCGGCTGCCGTGGCTGCCGGGCCCTCGGGCTCTTCCGCGTGCGTTCGCTCCCGGCCGACGTAGCCGAAGACCGTGCGTGTCGCCCCGGGCTGCGGCACAGTGGCGGGAGACCGCCGTGACGGAGGGGGACGAGATGCTGAAGGTTCCCGTCAGTGGACAACGCCTGGACATCATGGAGTGGCTGCGGGACCCCGTCGCGCACTTCCCGCGGCAGCGGCACGGCGACCTCGTCGAGGACGGCGTCACCCCGGCGACCCTCGCCGCGAAGCTCGGTGTTCGCCGTGCGGTGGCCCGCGCCCACCTGGAACTCCTCACCGGGATGGGGCTGCTGCGCACCAAGAGGGTCAGACGTCGGACCTACTACCGACGCGACGAGTACCGCATCGCCGAGGTCAGCCACTTCTTCGAGAAGGGCTGGTAGGAGCCGCCCGGCCTCAGCCGGGTGTGCGGTGCCGGTACCCGCGGCGTTACGCTGTTCACCTGCCGCGACCGTCTCGCGGCGCGGCGGTGGGGCCCGCCGTACCCCAACCGCGGTGACGATGCCGCCAACGGTCCCTACTTGCGATCGAGAGTGCCCGGACGGCCGGGCCCCGGCGAGTAGGAGACGTACGCACATGACAGTCCCGCGACCGGAGCGAGCCGACCGGGCCGGATTCCCCGTGCGGCCGGAGTCCCCGTGGCAGGGCCAGGGACCGGTCGTCGCTGTCGTCGCGTTGGGCGGCGCGATCGGTGCCACGGCCCGCTACGGGGCCTCGCTCCTGTGGCCCGCCCCGACGGGCGGATTCCCCTGGACCACGTTCTGGGTCAACGTCGTCGGCTGCGCGGTGATCGGCGTGTTCATGGTGGTCAGCACCGAGGTGTGGGCGGCCCGCCGGCTGGTCCGGCCGTTCTTCGGCACCGGGGTCCTCGGCGGGTTCACCACGTTCTCGACGTACGCCGTGGACATTCGGAAACTGGTCGACGAGGGCCGCCCCGGGACCGGGTTCGCCTACCTCGCCGCGACCCTGTTCGCGGCGCTCGCCGCGGTGTGGCTCGCGGCGACGGCGGCACGGCGCGCCCTGGCACACCTCGGTGTCCGCGAGGGCGGCGAGCACGCCGGGCGGCGGCCGGAACCGGGCGAAACGGACGAGGAAGGTAAGAAGGAGTCGTGAACTGGCTGCTGGTGGTCATCGGCGCCGCGGTCGGCGCACCGCTGCGCTATCTGACCGACCGCCTGGTTCGGTTCAGGCACGACTCGGTCTTCCCCTGGGGCACCTTCGCCGTCAACGTCACGGGCTGTCTCGTCCTGGGTCTCCTGACCGGCGCGGCCGGGGCGGGCCATGCCTCCTCCCACCTGCAACTGCTGATCGGCACGGGCCTGTGCGGGGCGCTGACCACGTACTCGACGTTCTCCTACGAGACGCTGCGGATGGCCGAGACCGGTGCCGGGTTCCACGCCGCCGCGTACGTGATCGCGAGCGTCACCGTGGGCCTGGGCGCGGCGTTCGGCGGGGTGTCCCTGGCGCAGACCGTGTGGTCGTAGGCGTCGGGCTCTTTCCCGCACGTAGTAGGACTGGCTCCAGCACTGTCGTCCCGCGGAACTGGATCCCATGAGCGTCATCAACGTCGGTCAGGCCGCCGTCCTCGGAGCCGTCGAGGGACTGACCGAGTTCCTCCCCGTGTCGTCCACCGGCCACCTCAAGATCACCGAGGGGCTGATGGGCATCCCCGTCGACGACAACGCCGTGGTCGGTTTCTCCGCGGTCGTCCAGGTCGGCGCGATCGCCGCCGTGCTCGTGTACTTCTCCGAGGACATCGTGCGGATCCTCTCCGCCTGGGGCCGTGGCCTGCGTGACCGCGAGGAGCGCTACCACCACGACTACAAGTTCGCCTGGTGGGTCATCTACGCCACCGTCCCGATCGTGATCGTGGGTCTGGCGGCGAAGCCGCTCATCGAGGGGCCGCTCGCCTCGCTGTGGGTCGTCGCGGCCTCGCTGATCGTCGGCAGCGCCGTGATGTGGGCGGCGGACCGGATGGGCAGGCACAAACGCGGTGAGGACGACACCTCGTTCAAGGACGCGATGCTGGTCGGCGGCTCCCAGATCCTCGCCCTGCTCTTCCCGGGCTTCTCGCGCTCCGGCGCCACCATGTCCACGGCGCTCATCCTCGACCTCGACCGCGTCGCCGCCACCCGCCTCTCCTTCTTCCTCGGCATCCCCGCGCTGACCGGCGCCGGGCTGTACGAGCTGAAGGACGCCCTGGGTACGGGTGTCGGCGCCGCTCCGCTCGCCGTCGGCACGCTCGTCTCGTTCGTAGTCGCGTACGGCTCCATCGCCTGGCTGCTGAGGTTCGTCGCCAAGCACTCCTTCAACGCCTTCGTGATCTACCGCCTCGTGATCGGTGCGGCGCTGTTCGGGCTGCTCGGGGCGGGTGTTCTCGGCTGAGTCCGCCCCGGGCGACCCTTCCGACGTTTGACAGTCGCCTCCCGCTCCCCGCAGGATCACCCCTGTGAACCTGTCAGACAGCCAGACAGGTGGCTCGGTGCCGCGGCGCGTCAGCGCCATGGAAGCGGTGCTCAACCACCTCCGCGGCGCCATCGAGCGCGGCGACCACGCCATCGGCGACAAGCTGCCCTCGGAGGCCGAGCTGTGCCGCCGTCTGGAGGTCAGCCGCCCCGTGCTCCGCGAGGCGCTGCGGGCCCTCCAGGTCATGGGCCTGACCGTGTCCCGTACCGGCAAGGGCACCTTCGTCCTCGCCAACGCCGTCGATGACCCCACCTTCGGCGACTACGCGGCCGGCGACCTGCTCGAGGTGCGCCGACACGTCGAGATCCCTGTCGCCGGGTACGCGGCGGTGCGCCGCACCCCGGAGAACCTCGACCACCTCGCCCATCTCCTGGAGCGGATGGACAGGGAGACCGACACCACCGCGTGGGTGGCGATGGACACGGTCTTCCACATCACCGTCGCCGAGGCCTCCCAGAACCCGGTCTTCCGCAAGGTCATCGAGGAGATCCGGGACGCCCTGGCCCGCCAGTCGGCCTTCCTGAACGAACTCGGCGGCCGTCGTGAGCAGTCCAACCGCGAACACCGCGAGATCGTCGAGGCGCTGATCGACGGCAGCGAACACGACGCGGTGCGGGCCATGTCCCACCACCTCGACCGCGTCGAGACCACCCTCACCTCCATCGTGCACCCCGAGCGCACGGACACCCCCACGAAAGGCGGACCCGAGGCGTGAGCGAGCAGCCACCGGGACAGGAGACGCGGTCGAGGACCGGCAGTGTCGACACCGGCCCCCACACCCGATCGCGCGGCCGGGCCGCCTGCATATGTGACGGAGTGGACGCGTGAACCGGACCAGTACGTACGGCAGTTCGCTCGCCGCGGCTCCGGTGATCCGCGAGCCGCTGCACGCACCCGTCGCCCATCTCGTACGCGGCGGTGTCATCGAGGGCATCCACTACGGCTCGGTGGCCGTACTCGCCCCCGACGGCACGGTGGAACTCCAGATCGGCGACATCGAGGCCGCCTTCTATCCGCGCTCGGCGGTCAAACCCCTCCAGGCCGCGGCGATGCTGCGGGCCGGGCTGCCGCTCGACGGCGAGCTGCTCTCGCTGGCCGCGGCCAGCCACTCCGGCGAGGAACGGCACCTGGCCGGCACCCGGCGGATCCTGGACCTGGCCGGCGTCCGGGAAGAGCAGCTGCGCAACGTCCCGGACCTGCCGTTCGACCCCGTCGTACGCGAGGCCTGGGTGCGCGAGGGGCGGCTGCCCTCACGGCTCGCGCAGAACTGTTCGGGCAAGCACGCCGCCATGCTCTACACGGCCAAGCTCAACGGCTGGTCGCTCGACGACTACCTCGACCCGGCGCACCCGCTCCAGCAGGCCATCGCGGAGATCGTCGAGGACCTCACCGGGCAGGCGATCGCACGGGTGACCGTCGACGGCTGCGGCGCGCCCCTGTTCTCCGTCTCGCTGCACGGGCTCGCGCGTGCCGCTGCCAGGATCACCACCGCCGCCCCGGGTACCCCGGAGGCACAGGTGGCCGACGCGATGCGGGACCACGCCGAGATGGCGTCCGGCTCGGGGCGCGACGTCGCCGCGCTGATGCGTGCCGTGCCGGGACTGCTCAGCAAGGACGGCTTCGAAGGCGTGCAGTTCGCGGCGCTGCCGGACGGCAGGGCCGTCGCCGTGAAGATCTCCGACGGAGCGGACCGGGCGCGGATCCCGGTGACCGCCGCCGCCCTCGCACGCTGCGGAGTCGACCCGGCCGCGCTCACCGAGTTCGCCGGCCTGCCGCTCCTCGGGGGCGGCGCCGTGGTCGGAAGCGTCCGGCCGGCCCGGGCGCTCGACCCGCTCACGCCCCGGGCCGGCGCCTGACGGACGTACGCGCGAATCACCCGGCCCCGGCCGGGAGTTGGTCCGCGGCGGTACGACCGCCGCGGCGAACACGTCCTGCTCGGAGCCCGTGACGTCCCCGCCGGGGCGGACCGGGGCAGCCGAGGCGATCCGGACCGAAGAGCAGGAGAACCGGCAGGGCGGCATGATGGTGATCATGTCCCCGTCGCTGACCTTCCAGCCGGTCCTGGAACGTATCGCCACCGAGATCGCGCAGACCCCCGGACGCGGGCGGCCCGCCGACTACATCCCGGCGCTCGCCGCCTGCGACCCACGCCGCTTCGGCATGGCCGTCGCGGAGCTCGACGGCACCGTGTACGGCGTGGGGGACTGGCGCCTGCCGTTCTCCACCCAGTCCATCACCAAGGTCTTCACCCTCGCCCTCGATCTGGCCCGCGAAGGCGACGAGTTGTGGGAGCACGTCGGCCGCGAGCCCTCCGGCAACCCCTTCAACTCCCTGGTGCAGCTGGAGTACGAACAGGGCATCCCGCGCAACCCGTTCATCAACGCGGGCGCCCTCGTCGTCACCGACCGGCTCCAGACGCAGACCCAGGACGCGGCCGGGGCCCTGCTCGCCTTCCTGCGCGCGGAGAGCGGCAACCAGGACCTCACCTTCGACAAGGACGTCGCCGCCTCCGAGGCCATGAACGGCGACCGCAACGCGGCTCTCGGCCACTTCATGGCGTCGTACGGCAACATCGACAACCCCGTGCCGGTGCTCCTCGATCAGTACTTCCGGCAGTGCTCGATCGAGGCGTCCTGCGCCGACCTGGCGCTGGCCACCGGGTTTCTCGCCAGGCACGGCATCCGCGCCGACGGCTCCCGGCTGCTTTCCCAGAGCCAGGCCAAACAGGTCAACGCGGTAATGCTCACCTGCGGTACCTACGACGCGGCCGGCGAGTTCGCGTACCGCGTGGGGCTGCCTGGCAAGAGCGGTGTCGGCGGCGGGATCATCGCGGTCGTGCCGGGCCGCTGCACGCTGTGCGTGTGGAGCCCGGGCCTCGACCGGCAAGGCAACTCGGTCGCGGGCGTCGCGGCCCTCGACCGCTTCACGACGCTCACGGGGGTCTCCGTTTTCTGAACCGTCACCTGGACGGGGGCCTCCGTGCCCGCGAGCGGGCCCCGACGCGGGCATCTCACACGGAGGTCACGCGCAAGCCGCCGTACGGAGGGAAGTACGTCGCTTTACGGCCACCCGGCGTTGACACGCTTTCCGAGTGTTGGCCACGGCTTTTCCCGTCGATCTCCGCCGCTGTCAGGTTCTCGGTCTGGCCGGCTCCGCCTTTCTCGCGCTGGGCGGTGAGACGGCCGGAGCCCTGCCCGCGCGGGAGTTCCTGGCCCCCGAGTCCGCCCAGGCCGTACTCGGCCTGGTCGGCGTGTACTTCGGCGTCGTCCTGCTGATAGCGGCGTGGGCGCTGCTCGGCACCGTCGTGCGTGGCCCCGAACCGCCGACTCCGCGGTCCCTGCTGCTGGTTCTGGTGGTCTGGGCGGCGCCGCTGCTGCTCGCGCCGCCCCTCTTCAGCCGCGACGTGTACAGCTATCTCGCGCAGGGCGCGATGGTGGACGCGCACATCGACGTGTACGCGTACGGGCCCGCCCAGCTCGGCGGTCCGCTCGCCGACGAGGTGGCGCCGGTGTGGCAGCAGACCGCGACTCCGTACGGTCCGGTCTTCCTCGCCGTCGCCTCCGCGCTGTCCGGACTCACCCGCGGGGAGATCCCGGCCGGACTGATCGGCATGCGTCTGGTCGCCCTGCTCGGCGTCGCTCTGATGGCGGCGGCGCTGCCCCGCCTGGCCCGGCACAGCGGCGCCGACCCGGCCGCCGCGCTGTGGCTGGGCGCCCTCAACCCCCTTGTCCTGCTGCACCTGGTGGCCGGTGCGCACAACGACGCCATCATGCTCGGACTGCTCGGCGTCGGCCTGGTGGCCGCGCGCGGCCGGTGGCCCGTCGTCGGCGTCGTCCTCATCACGCTCGCGGCGCTGGTCAAGGCACCCGCCGCGCTCGGCCTGCTGGCGGTGATCGCGCTGCGCGGACAGCGGGGGCTGGTGCGGTCCGCTCTGACCACCACGGTCGCCGCTCTCGGCACCACGGCCGCGGTGACCGCCGTCACGGGGACCGGCTACGGCTGGATCGCGGCCCTGAAGACCCCGGTCTCCCCGCACAACTGGTCGCTCACCAGCCTCCTCGGCCGTGCCACCGGCACCGTGCTCGAAAAACTCGACAGCGGCCTCGCACCTCTGGCGCTGCCCGCCTGGCACACGGCAGGACTCGTGCTGACCGTGCTCATCGTCCTGTTCATATGGCTGCGCCTGCGGCCGGGACCCATCTACGCACTGGGTCTGAGCCTCGCCACCGTGGCGGTGTTCGGCCCGGCGATCAGGCCCTGGTACGCGCTGTGGGGACTGTTCCTCATCGCCGCCGCGGCCCCCAGCGGTTCGGTGCGTCACCGGGTCGCCGCCGTGAGCGGAGTGCTCGCCCTCGCCGTACTGCCGAGCGGGTACGCGCCGGACGCCGAACAGGTGGTCCTGGCGGTCTCCGGCGGAGTGCTCGCCCTCGTCGTTCTCTGGCAGGCACATCAAGCGGCGCAGGCGCCGGTACTGGAGCGCACCGCATGAGACGCCCTCGCACGTTTCCCGCACTTCCCGACATCTCGGCCGGACTTCCCCGCACCGACCGCGGACGCCTGTTCCTGGTGCTGGGACTCGCCGCCGCCGTAACCGTGTTCACCGCCACCGTGCCGCTCCTGCGCGACTGGTTCGACCTGCGCGTCTACTACGGGACGATCGACGCCTGGACCCATCACGACGGCCGGATCTACGACTACCTCGTGCCCGGGACGACCTACGGCTTCACCTATCCGCCGTTCGCGGCCCTCAGCATGCTGCCCATGTCACTGGTCGGACTGCACACGGCGATCGCCATCGGGCTGCTGCTCAACTGCGCCGCGCTCGCCGCCGTGGTGTGGATCCTGGTCGGCCCCGCGCTGCGCCGGTACGGCTGGTTCGGCTTCGCCCTGGCCGCCTGCCTGCTGGCCCTTTTCGAACCGGTCCGCGACACCTTCAGCTTCGGCCAGGTGAACCTGCTGCTCCTGGCCCTCGTCCTGAGCGACGCGTGGCTGCTGGCCACCGGCCGGGGCCGCCGGGCGGGCATCGGCATCGGCCTCGCCGCCGCCGTCAAACTCACCCCGGCGATCTTCATCGGCATGCTGCTGCTGGCCCGCCGCTGGCGAGCCGCCGGGGTCGCGACCGCCGTCGCCGCCGCGGCCACCGCGCTGGCGGCCTGGGTGGCGCCGGACGCCTCGCGCTTCTACTGGACCGACGCCCTGTGGGACACGGACCGCATCGGTCGGCTCGGCTATGTCTCCAACCAGTCCCTGCAGGGTGTCCTGGCCCGGTTCGTGGCACCGGACGAACCGAGCAAGGCCCTCTGGGCGGCGGCCGCCCTGGTGGTGCTGTGCGTCTGGGCCCGGCGGACCTCGCGCGCCGCGGCGGACGCGGACTGGACGGCCGCATTCGCCCTCACCGGCCTCACCGCCTGCCTCGTCAGCCCGATCACCTGGGTCCACCATCTCGTCTGGCTGCTGCCGTCCTTCGCCGTACTGCTGCGCCGGCGCCATCTGCGGGTCGCGGCCGTTCTGTACGCGATCCTGTGCAGCAGTGTGGTGTGGCTGTGGTTCCACGACGCGTCCGGCCTCGACGGATTCATCGGCAGCAACGCGTACACGTGGATCACGCTGGGGCTGCTCCTGTGGCTGCCGGTCGGTCAGCCGGGAGTCGGCCGGCCGCTCCTGATCCGCAGGGCCAGGGCCACACCTCCCGCGCCCAGACAGGCCGCTCCGGCGATCGCGGCGGCCGCGACCCAGCCGGGTCCACCCGTCGCGGGCAGCGCGGCCGGCAGGGCGCTGGGTCCCGCGGCCGGCACGGGACGCGTGTCGAGGAGCGAGCCGACGGGCTCGACCCGCCCGGAGGCCTTGAACCCCCAGTCGAGCAGCGAGCGCGCCTCCTCGTACACCGCGAAACGCCCGCCCGCCTGAGGGTTCATCACCGTGACGACCAGGGTGCGCCCGCCCCGGCGCGCGGCGGCCACCAAGGTGCTGCCCGCGTTGCTGGTGGAGCCGTTCTTGACGCCGATCAGGCCCTGGTACGGCTCCACCCCGTCGGCGCCGGTCAGCAGCCGGTTGGTGTTCTCGATCTCGAACGACCAGCCGCCCCCGCCGGGGAACTTGGCCTCGACGGTGGCGCAGTACCGCGCGAAGTCGGCGTTGCGCAGCCCGGCCCGCCCGAACACCGCCAGGTCGTACGCGGAGGAGACCTGGCCAGGAGTGTCGTATCCGTCGGGCGAGAGGACATGCGTGTCGAGGGCGCCCAGGGCCCGGGCCTTGGCCTGCATCTGTGTGGCCGTGGTGCGCCAGCCGCCGTTCATCGCGGCCAGCACGTGGACCGCGTCGTTGCCGGAGTTCAGGAAGACACCGCGCCACAGGTCGGCCACCCGGTAGCTGTGCCCCTCGGCGACGCCCACCAGGCTGCTGCCCTCGCCGATGCCCCGCAGCTCCTTCTCGGTGACGGTGTGTCCGATGCGGCCGGGCAGCACCGGAATCAGCGTGAGGGCGAAGAGTGTCTTCAGGGTGCTGGCGGGCGGCAGCTTGCGGTGCGCGTCGTGCGCGGCGAGCACCTTCCCGGTGCCGGCGTCGGCCACCAGCCACGACAGCGCGGAAACGTCGCCGGGGACCTCGGGTGCTCCCGGTCGCGGCCGTACCTGCGTGCCGGTCCGGTACAGCGGCGGCGGCTGCGAGGCCGAGGCTTTCGGCGTTCCCGGGTCCGTGCCGGTTCGGGCGGCGGCCGCGCTCGGCCCGAAGGCCAGGGCCCCGGCCGCACAGACGGCGGAACAGCGGACGGCGGCGCGGGAAGAGAATCCGATGGTCATTTCGCAAAAGTAGGAACGGAGACGCCCTGCGCCAGGCTGCCGGGCCCGAACAGCGGGATCGAGCACCCGGATGCCACATGCGCGAGGAGTCAGGAGGGCAGCGTCGGGTGGACCTGGCGGAGGAAGGCCGCGTTGTCCGGGGTGGCGCGCATCCGCTCCAGGAGCGTCTCCAGGTTGCCCTGGCCGTCGCGAGTCTGCAGGGCCCGGCGCAGTCCTCGTACGGTGGTCAACTCGGCGGCGGGCTGGAGGAGTTCCTCGCGCCGGGTACCGGATCCGGTGATGTCCACGGCCGGGAACACCCGCCTGGAGGCCAGGGTGCGGTCGAGGCGGAGCTCCATGTTGCCGGTGCTCTTGAGCTCCTCGAAGAAGTAGTCGTCGGCACGGGAGCCGGTCTCCACCAGGGCGGTGGCGAGGATGGTCAGCGAGCCGCCCTCCTCGGCGAGGCGTGCGGCGCCGAAGAACCGCTTCGGGCCCTGGAGCGCGGCGGAGTCGACGCCGCCGCTGAGGGTGCGGCCGCCGGAGGAGGCCACGTTGTTGTGCGCCCGGCACAGCCGGGTGAGGGAGTCCAGGAGGATGACGACGTCCTGGCCCATCTCGACGAGCCGCTTGGCGCGTTCGATGACGAGTTCGGCGAGGGCGATGTGCTGCTTGGGCGCCTGGTCGAAGGTCGAGGCGAAGACCTCGCCCCGGACGGAGCGCCGCATGTCGGTCACTTCCTCCGGCCGCTCGTCGAGCAGCAGCACCATCAGGTGGCATTCGGGATGGTTGCCCGCGACGGCCGCGGCGATCTGCTGGAGCAGCACCGTCTTGCCGGTCTTGGGCGGCGCGACCAGCAGTCCGCGCTGGCCCTTGCCGACCGGTGCGAGCAGGTCCATGAGGCGACCGGCCACTCCGCTCGCCGGGTGTTCCAGCCGGAGCCGGTCACGCGGGTGCAGGGGGGTGAGGTCACGGAAGTGCGGGCGGCGGCGCAGCTCTTCGGGCGTACGCCCGTTGATCCGCTCCACCTCGGCGAGGGCGCGGGGTCCGCCGCGTACGCCTTCGACGGTGTCGCCCTCGCGCAGGCCGTGCCGGCGGATCAGCGCCGCGGACACCTGGGTGTCGGCCGGCGTGGGCAGGCAGCTCGCGGCGGAGCGCAGGTACCCCTGCCCGTTGTGGGCGATGTCGAGGACACCGCCCACCCGTGTCGGGGGCTGCTGCTGTCGTACTGGAGGGTGTTCGAGTGTGGTGGTCATGATGGGAGGTCCTTTCGAGGACGGGTTCATGAGGTCATGAGGAAGGGAGGGGTATGCCGGGGAGGCGGCGTGCTCACGCCTCCGTGCGGCGGGGAGGCATCACCTCGCGTACGGCGGACGGCGGGAACTGCCCGTGGCCGTGCTCAAGAGGTGGTGCTGAGAAGCTGGCGCCGGTCGCGGAGCGACGGACGGGTCAGCGAGAAGAAGTGGAACAAACACCGGCGCCCGAGACGGGGCGTACACAAGTGCTGACCGCAATGTAGCACTGGATCGCCGTCCCTCGCTGTGATGTGCGTCTCAGCTCAGGCCCGCAAAAAGATGGAGACCGGGTGTGTCGATTCCGTGCGGCCCCGTTCGTCGGTGGGGTGTACGAAGGTCATGAGGACCTGGTCTGGAGGAACCATGAAGTACATGCTGCTGGTGTGCGGGGACGACACCGTCGACGCCTCGGGAATGGCGCCCGTCGAACCGTGGGTCGAGGAACTGGGCGTCGAGCGCGGTGTCCGGCTGCACGGGCACCGGTTGCGGCTCCCCGCCGACGCGGTCACCGTACGGGTGCGCGGCGGTGAAGTGCTGCGCACCGACGGGCCGTTCGCCGAGACGAAGGAGTACATCGCCGGGTACGACATCCTCGAGTGCGACAGCCTGGAGGAGGCCGTCCAGGCGGCCGCCAGGCATCCGGTGGCCACCGTCGGCGCCATGGAAGTACGCGCGTTCTGGGACGACGAGGACGCCGAGACCGAGATCCGCCGGCTCGACGCGGAGCTCACTGCGGCCGGCCGGGAGCGGGACTTCGACCGTGCGATGGCCTGCTACGCGCCCGACGTCGAGGTGTTCCATCCGGTGAGCGGTCTGGAGCAGAGCGGAGTCGACGCCCTGCGCAAGGCCGAGGAGCTGTGGTTCTCGACCCTGAGCGGGCCGGTGGAGCGCGAGGTGCTCGACTTCCGTGTCCGGGTCGACGAGAGCGTCGCGTTCAGTCACGCGCTCGTGCGGATGCGGGCCACGCTCGTCACCGGCGAGCCCCTGGACACCACGGCGCGGGTGACCACTGGTTACCGGGCCGCCGGAGACCGGTGGCAGATCGTCCACCAGCACACGTCCGTGCCGTTCGACGCCGGAATCACGGAGGGCCGGTCATGAGGTACGTCCTGTTCATCTGCACACCCGTCGGCGGCCCCGAGCTCAGCCCCGAGGAGATCGCCGCCCACCCCTCCTTCGCCTCGTACATCGACGAGGTGCGCGGCCGCGACGTGGTGAAGGGCGGCGCGCGGCTGCGGCCGTCCTCCGACGCCACCACCGTCCGTGTGAAGGGTGACGAAGTCCTGCTCAGCGACGGCCCGTTCGTGGAGTCCAAGGAGTACGTCGCGGGCATCGACATCATCGAGGTCGCCGACCTCGACGAGGCCGTCTCGCTCGCCTCGCGGCACCCCGCCGCGCTCGGCGGCGGCTCGGTCGAGGTACGGCCGGTCTGGGAGTGAACCGGGAGTGAGCCGGAGTGAGTGACGTCGAGGAAGCGGTCGCCACCGCCTTCCGCGAGGAATGGGGCCAGGTCGTCGCCACCCTGATCCGGGTGACCGGCGACTGGGACCTCGCCGAGGAGTGCGCGCAGGACGCCTTCGCGCAGGCCCTGGACCGGTGGCGGCGCGACGGCGTGCCGCGCCGCCCCGGCGCCTGGCTGACCACCACCGCGCGCAACCGCGCGACGGACGTGCTGCGCAGGCACGCGACGGGCGCGGCGAAGCTGCGGGAGGCGGCTGTGCCAGCACGGGCCACGGAGCCGGACGACCCGTGGGACGAGAGCGGAGTGGAGGACGACCGGCTACGGCTGATCTTCACCTGCTGCCACCCCGCCCTGGCCATCGAGGCCCGGGTGGCGCTGACGCTGCGCACCCTCGCGGGGCTGACCACACCCGAGATCGCCCGCGCCTTCCTCGTCCCCGAGGCGACGATGGCGCAGCGCCTGGTCCGCGCCAAGCGGAAGATCCGCAACGCGGGCATTCCCTACCGGGTACCACCGGCGCATCTCCTGCCCGAACGCACGACGGGCGTCCTCGGGGTGGTCTACCTGCTCTTCAACGAGGGGTACGCCGCCTCGGCGGGAGCCGATCTGCTGCGCACGAACCTGTGCGCGGAGGCGGTCAGGCTCGCCCGTGTGCTGGCCCGCCTGATGCCCGACGAGCCCGAAGTCCTCGGTCTGCTCGCGCTGTTGCTGCTGCACGACGCCCGGCGCGGCACCCGGGTCGACGCGGCGGGCGAGCTGGTGACGCTGGAGGACCAGGACCGTACGGCCTGGGACAAGGACGCGGTCGGTGAGGGCACCGACCTGCTGGAGAGGGCCCTGCGCCGCGGGCGTCCCGGCCCGTACCAGATCCAGGCGGCCATCGCGGCCTGTCACACCACGGCCGCCGAGGCGGGGGACACGGACTGGGCCGACATCGCCGCGCTGTACGGAGAACTGGCCCGCTTCGTGCCCTCCGCCGTGGTGCGGCTGAACCGCGCGGTGGCCGTGGGCATGGCCGAAAGTCCGGAAATAGGCCTGGCGCTGGTGGCGGAACTGGAGAGCGAGGGCGAGCTTGACGGCTACCACCTGCTGCCGGCCACCCGCGCGGACCTGCTGCGCCGTCTGGGACGTACGGCGGAGGCGGCGCGCGCGTACGGCCGGGCGCTGGAGCTGGTGGAGAACGGCGCGGAGAGGCGGTTCCTGGAGAGGCGGCTGGAGGAGTGCCGTTCTGCGTAGGAGCCGGTGAGCGGGGAAACGACGGGCCGCCTCCGTCCTGTGGGGCGAAGGCGGCCGAATGGCGGAGAGAGGCAGGTCAGACCTTGGCCTGGGACACCTCGGGAGTGGGGTCCGGAGCGTCGGCGGGCTCCGGCTGTGCGAGGGCGCCCCGGACGGGGATGAAGAAGGCGAGGATCGACGCTCCGAGGCCCACACAGCAGCCGATCAGCATGGCGACGCGGAAACCGTTCTCGGATGGCAGCGCGAAACCGCCGAAGTCCGTGGTCATCTGCGCCAGGACCACGCCGATGACGGCGGCCGAGACCGAGCTGCCGATCGAGCGCATCAGCGTGTTGAAGCTGTTGGCCGAGGCGGTCTCCGACTGGGGGACCGCGCCCATGATGAGGGCCGGCATGGCTCCGTAGGCGAATCCGACACCTGTGTTGCAGACGATGGTCACCACGAGCAGGCCCCAGGTGGACCCGGTGCTCATGAGCGGCAGCGAGATGCCGTAGCCGACGGCGATGACGAGGCTTCCGACGGACAGGGTGATCTTGGGGCCCTTGGCGGCGGAGAGCTTGGCGCCGATGGGGGACATCACCATCATCATGAGGCCCGCCGGGGCCATCCACAGGCCCATGGCCAGCATCGACTGGCCGAGGCCGTAGCCGGTGGCCCTGGGGATCTGCAGCAGCTGGGGGACGACCAGCGACTGTGCGTACATCGCGAAACCGACCAGGACCGAGGCCGCGTTGGTCATCAGGACCTGCGGGCGGGCGGTCACGCGCAGGTCGACGAGCGGCTCGTCGTTGCGCAGCTCCCACCGGCCCCAGGCCAGCAGCAGGACGACCGCCGCGGCCAGCAGCCCGAGGGTGGTGGCGCTGCCCCAGCCCCAGTCGGCGCCCTTGGAGACGCCGAGGAGCAGACAGATCAGCGCGGCCCCGAGACCGATCGCGCCGAGTACGTCGAAGCCGCCCGAGGCGGAGTTCTCGCGGCCCGCGGGGACGAAGAACCAGATCACCGTGCCGACCGCGAGAGCCAGGGCGGCGACGACCCAGAACAGCACCCGCCAGCTGGCGTTCTCGGCGATCGCCGCGGAGAACGGCAGGCCGAGCGCGCCGCCCACACCCATGGACGCGCTCATGATCGCGATGGACGAGCCCAGCTTCTCCGCCGGCACCACATCGCGCAGGAGGCTGATGCCCAGGGGCACCACACCCATGCCCAGGCCCTGGAGACCGCGTCCGGCGATCATCGGGACCACCGAGGAGGACAGGGCGCAGACCACCGAGCCCAGGACCAGCGGGACCAGCGAGACGAGCAGCATGCGGCGCTTGCCGTACATGTCTCCGAGACGCCCGGCGACGGGCGTCGCCACCGCGGCCGCCAGCAGGGTGGCGGTGATCACCCAGGAGGCGTTCGACGCGCTGGTGTCGAACATCGTCGGCAGTTCCCCGATGAGCGGGACCACCAGGGTCTGCGTGAGCGCCGCCACGATGCCCGCGAAGGCGAGGATGCCGACAACACCGCCGGAGCGGGCTGCGGGCTTGGGACTGTCCACGGGGTTACTCCTCTTGGTCTTCCGGGCCACGGCTGCTTGCACCCTGCATACGGTGTGCATGATGCATGGCGAGTGCATCATACACATCGCGCGTGGTATACCTGTCCGGGGAGGTGGCCTTCCCGGTGGGAAGGCGAGCCGGGAGCCGGAGGAAGCGTCGCGTGGACAAGCCCCTAGACCTGATCGAGTTCGAGACCATGCTGCTCGGGCGCTATCTGACCCTGCTCACCCCGCGTGCGCGGGGTCTGGAGGGGCGCCTCGACCGGAGCGCCTATCTGCTCCTCAGCCGTATCCAGGTCGAGGGGCCGATGTCCATCGGGCAGCTCAGCGAGGCGTTCGGCCTGGACACCTCCACCCTCAACCGGCAGACCGCGGCCATGCTGCGGGCCGGCGTCGTCGAGCGGATGCCCGACCCCGACGGGGGCATGGCCCGCAAGTTCGCCATCACCGACGAGGGCGCGCGCCGGCTGGCCGCCGACCGCGCCCAGAACGTCAGCGGCCTGGACAAGGTCATGGTCGACTGGTCACCCGAGGAGGTGGCCGAGTTCGCCGCCTACCTCAGCCGCCTGAACAGCGACGTCGAGCGCCTCGACGGCCGTCCCTGGCCGCGCGACTGAACCCCCTGCCGGTGACGGTCCGCTAGCCCACGCCGGCGGAGTCGCCGAGGTCGAAGATCCCGAACCCGAACCCCTGCGCGGTGATCGCCGTCCCGTCGACGCGGACGCCGGAAGCCTCCAGCGCAGTGGCGTTCCGGGGGCCGTCCAGCTCGTGACCCGCCTCGTTCTGCTGCGGGTTGACGACCACCAGATACCGCCCTCCCCGTACGTACACGAACGGATACCCGGCGTGCAGCACCTCCACCGAGCCTTCCGAACCGAACTCGGGCGTGTTCGTGCGGAGTGCGATGAGGCGTCGTACGAGATGGAGGAGGGAGGTGTCGTCGGCGAGCTGGGCGGCGACGGTCGGGCGGTCCGGGGACGGGTCGACGGGGAGGTAGAGCTGGTCGGCGGGGGCGCTGGAGAAGCCCGCGTTCGGACCCTCGTCCCACTGCATCGGGGTGCGGGAACCCGCTCGGTTGTAGCGGGGGCCCAGCACGCTGCCCTCCTTTTCGGGGAGGCCCGGGACATAGCGCATGCCGATCTCGTCGCCGTAGTAGATCGCCGGAAGCGTCGGCCAGGTGAGCTGGAAGGCGAAGGCGACGGGGAGCTGATGGGCGCTGCGGGGGCCGCAGTTGAGGCGGGAGAAGTCGTGGTTGGCGGTGGGGAGGGAGACGAAACCACGGCCGGCCACGGCCGCCGATGCCTCGCGCCAGGCATCGACGAACGGGAGTGGCGAACCCTTGCCGCTCGCGTCGAAGAAGCAGTCGAGCGGGTCCCAGGCCTCGTTGACCGTGCCCTCGGCGTTGCTCCACAGCGAACGCAGGGCGCGGCCGTCGGTGGGTCCGCCGAACTGGAGGAAGAAGTCCGTGTGGAAGCCGGCCGGAACCGATACTTCCGGCTCGCCCCACTCCGAGAGCAGTACCGCGTCCGGATGCGCTTCGTCCAGCCAGTGGCGCATTTCCGTCCAGATCCGCGCGGTCTCGGTCCTGTCCGGGTCGTCCTTGACGAGTGACGCGGCCATGTCGACGCGGAACCCGGACAGGCCGAGGCCGAGCCAGTGGTCCATGATCGAGCGGAGCGCCGCGCGGTTGGCGCGCGGTCCGTCGGCGTCGACCGGCTGACGCCACGGCTCGGCCGGATTCTCTTGCGCGTAACCGAAGTTGAGGGCGGGCTGGAAGGCGAAGAAGTTCGGGAGGTACCCGCCGGGGCGGGTGCCGGGGGAGGCGACGAAGCCGTCCTGATGGGCCTCGGACGTCCAGATGTACCGGTCGTCGGCAGGGTCGTTCGCGGATGCCGTGAACCACGGGTGCTCGTCGGAGGTGTGACCGGCCACGAGGTCGAGCAGTACGCGGATACCGCGGCGTCCCGCCTCGTCGACCAGCTTGGCGAGAGCGTCGTTCGAGCCGTAACGGGGCGCGACGTTCAGGTAGTCGGAGACGTCGTATCCGGCGTCCCGGAACGGTGAGACGAAACACGGGTTGAGCCAGACGGTGTTGACGCCCAGCCACGAGAGGTGGTCGAGGCGCTCGGTGATTCCGTCGAAGTCACCGATGCCGTCGCCGTTCGAGTCGGCGAACGACTGCGGGTAGATCTGGTAGAAGACGGCGTCGGCCAGCCAGGCGGGTGCGGGGCGGAACGAAGTCATGAAGTGGACCATAAGCCAGCGCACGGGGCGGCCGCTGCCCCTAAGCTGATCGCGATGTTCACCCCGCAAGGTCCCACCTTCCGCGAACTGGCCGTTCAGGCCCTTTCGTCCATCGAGCACGGCTACGACCTGCTCGCGCCGAAGTTCGACCACACGCCGTTCCGGACCCCGGACTCGATCCTCGACGCCGTGGCGGCGGCGCTGGACCGGATCGGACCCTTCGGCCACGGGCTCGACCTGTGCTGCGGAACCGGCGCGGGGATGCGGGTGCTGCGCGAGCTGTGCCGGGAGCGCGTCACCGGGGTGGACATCAGCGCGGGAATGCTGGCTGTGGGCCGCGAGCAGTTGGATACCGCCGGTCCGCGTGCCGAGCGTGCGCCCCGCGTCGCCTGGGTGCGCGGTGACGCGCGTGCACTGCCCTTCGCGCCCGCGTTCGACCTGGTGGTGAGCTTCGGCGCGTTCGGCCACTTCCTGCCGCGTGAGCTGCCGGGGCTGTTCGCCCAGGTCCACTCCGTGCTGAGGCCGGGCGGGCGCTTCGCGTTCCCGATCCCGGCTCCGCCCCGGCCGAGCTCGCCCTTCTACTGGGCTCTGCTGGGCTTCGACGCGGCGATGCGGGTGCGCAACGCCGTGTGGCGGCCCACGTTCGTCATGTACTACCGCGCCTTCCGGCTCGACGAGGTCCGCCGGGAACTGGCCCGGGCCGGGTTCGAGGTCGAGCTGCTCGCCCTGCCCGAGTTCGGCAGACGCGCGGACGGGAGCCCGCGGTGCCGCATGGTCGTGGCCACACGGGCGGACGGCCCGGCGCCCGCGTAGGCACTCCCTCAGGTCCATCTGCCATGGCGGACGCCCGTCCCGATGTGAGTTTGTTTTTCAAACTTACTGGGCTATGGTGGGCCTGCCTCGGACAGGCGGGCCCGCGAGATTCAGGACGCGCGGGGCAAGAACCCCGGTGACGCCCAGGCGCTCCCGCGGCCCGCGCCGACTGCGGGGCCTCGTCAAGCCCCAGCGTCGGGCAAGGCGCGCCCGGGAAGCCCGCAACACCCACAGAAGCCCCGTCTGAGCGGCCAATGCCTCAGGGTGCCGCGCCCCTGTCCACGAGAGCGCGCGACCCCGGCGATGGCCAAGCCGCCCCACCCCGTACTGGAGACCCCATGAACATCACCGGAGTCCTCGAACCGGGCACCGGCGCCCGGCGCGGCCTCGGACGCGCCATCTCGCCCGCCCTGCTGTCACGCGGCGCGCGCAGCGAGGCCGGCAGCCGCCAGGAAGTCCCCGCCGCCGGCGTCACCCGCCAATTCGGGGCAGTGCCGACGGGCGGGCTGAACCATGGCAACTGACCTCCGCGAGAGGACCGATCCGCCCGTCACCGGCCGCGGCCACCCGCTGCCGGTCCTGGTCGCCGCCTGCCTGGGCCTGTTCACCGTCTTCCTCCAGACCACCCAGACGATCGGCACCCTCGGCGCGGTACAGGACGACCTGCACATCGCCTCGGCCGACCTGGTGTGGGTGGCCAGCATGTACACGCTGGTGGTCGCCTCCTGCGTGCTCGGCGCGGGCGCGCTCGCCGACCGGTGGGGGAGACGGCGGGTCTTCCTCGCCGGGGCCGCCGCGATGTCGGTGGGCGGGGTGATCCTGGTCTTCGCGGGAAGCCTGGCCGTCGTTCTTCTCGGGCAGGCGGTCGTGGGCCTCGGCGGCGCGCTGATCACGCCCAGTTCCCTCGCGCTCATCACACACGCCGTGCCCGACCCCCGGCGCCGCGCCGGAGCGATCGCCGCCTGGGCCGCCACCTCCGGGCTCGGCCTCGCCATCGGCCCCGTCACCGCCGGCCTCGCGCTGCGCTGGTGGAGCTGGCACACCGCGTTCTGGCTCAACCTGGTCGTCGCCGTGTTCGCGGCGGCCGTCGCACTCCGGTACGTGGAGGAGTCCCGGAACCCGGCACAACGCTTCGACTGGGTCGGCCAGTCGACGTCCATGGGCGGTCTCGCCCTGATGGTCTACTGGCTGATCGACGGCGGCCACCACGGCTACGCCTCCGGCCGGGCCCTCATGGCCGCCGCCGGCGCGGTCGTGCTGCTCGCCGCCTTCGTGACGGTCGAACTCCGCCGCACAGCCCCGATGATCGACCTGCGGCTGCTGCGCGACCCCTCCTACGCCGGCTCGCTGCTGCTCGCCGCGACCGTCCTGTTCGCCTTCGTCGGCCTCGCCGTCCTGGAGGTTCTGTGGCTGCAACGGGTGCGCGGGCTGAGCGCGCTCCAGGTGGGCACCCAACTGCTGGCGGAATTCGTCACGTTCATCGCCGCCTCGGTGCTGGCGGGACTGCTGCTGCGCCGTCTCGGACCGCGCACGCTGATCAGCGCGGGGCTGCTGGTCGCGGCCGTCGGAGCCACGCTCTTCGCGCGGGTCGACGCCGGCACGACGTTCGGCGGATACGCCCCCGCCCTCGCCCTCTTCGGCCTCGGCTGCGGTCTCGCCAACGCGCCGTCCACCGCGCTCGCCGTCAGCCATGTCCCTCGCGGACGCGAGGGTGAGGCGGGCGGCACGGTGAACGCCGCCCGGCAGATCGGCGCCGTCCTGGGCACCAGCATCCTCGGCACGCTGATGACCTCCCGCTTCGACGACCGCGTCACCCAGGTCAGCGACCCGCGGGTGGCCTTCGACTACGCGGTCGGTCACGCGGCGTGGGTCGTGGTGGCGGTGCTGCTGGTCGGTACGGCACTGTCGCTGGGGCTCTCCGGATGGTCCCGGCGCACCGCCACGGCACGGCCGGCCGGTCGGCACTGACAACGACTGGTCTGCCCCCGGGAATCGGCCGGTGGCAGACCAGTCGGACACAACGCCGGATGAGGACCGTCGGGCCGCCGTGGCGCTCGGACGGCGACTGTCGAATCGCCCGTCGAACCCCGCGTCGTTCGGTCAGCCGCGGATGAAGTCGAGAAGGTAGCCGTTGAAGGCCTGCTCATAGGCGCCCACAATGCCGTGCGAGCCGCCCGGATACACCTTCAGTGTCGCGTCCTTGACGAGCTGGGCCGTCTTGAGGGCCGCCGCGGCGATGGGCACGATCTGGTCGTCGTCGGCGTGCACGACGAGAGTCGGCACGTCGATCCGGGCAAGGTCCTCGGTGAAGTCGGTCTCCGAGAACTGCTCGACGCAGTCGTACGCCGCCTTCAGGCCGGCCTGCATGCCCTGGAGCCAGAACTCGTCCCGCTTGCCCTGCGAGACCGTCGAGCCGTCACGGTTGGCGCCGAAGAACGGCGAGCTCAGATCCTTGAAGAACTGCGAACGGTCCGCCGCGACCCCGGCGCGGATCTCGTCGAACGCGTCGATGGGTGTGCCCTCCGGGTTGGCGTCCGTCTTCAGCATCAGCGGCGGGACGGCTCCCACCAGCACCGCCTTGGCGACCCGCGCGGTGCCGTGCCGGCCGATGTAACGGGCCACCTCACCGCCGCCGGTCGAATGCCCCACCAGGACCGCGTCGTTGAGGTCGAGCGACTCGATGAGTTCGGCCAGGTCGTCGGCGTACTGGTCCATGTTGTTGCCCTGCCACGGCTGCCCGGAGCGGCCGTGCCCGCGACGGTCGTGGGCCACGGCGCGGAAGCCGTTGTCGGCGATCAGCTTCAACTGCCCGTCCCACGCGTCCGCGTCGAGCGGCCAGCCATGGCTGAAGACGACGGGCTGACCGGTGCCCCAGTCCTTGTAGTAGAGGTCGGTGCCGTCAGAGGTGGTGAACCTGCTCATGAGGCTTCCCTTCAAGAGTTCGCCGACGTGACGCACCGACGTCGGGCCGGGCCGTACGAGGCGTCGGTGATGGCCCACGGCACGGCGGACCGGGACAACAGGGCATTCCTCTGATCGGCCCGGCGGCCAAATTCTCGCCTCGCACATTTATGCGCCTATGTCATAGTCTCCATGAATCCCGGAGTGTGCAACGCGTCCCGCCGCCCCGCGGAACTCACCCGGCGGCCGGCAGGGTGAACTCGTAGACGAGTGTGTCCTGTTGGGCGTCCACGACGAGATCGGTGATCTCCAGCGGCCGGTCGTACTGGTCGTGGACGCGCCGGGTGACCCGTACCGACTGGGGGAGCCGGGTGATGGAGTCCCGGTGGTGCAGGGCGAGCCCCGCCTTGCGCATCCAGTCGTAGGCGCGGCGCAGTTGCGCCGACGCGGTGCCGTCGGCCCGGTCGCGGTAGCGGGCCAGCTCCTCGACCTCGGACATCGCGACGGCCGAGAAGGACGTGACGGCCGTACGCTGCCCACTCCCGTCCGCCGCGGCCGACTCGTAGCGGTGCACCAGCGTCGGCCGCCGTGGGGCGAGCCCCAGGGCGTGCGCGTGTTCCGGTGGGGGAGTCTCCCAGATCACGGTGGTCCGGTGGACGGTGCCCGGTCCGGCGGCTTGCGCCCCCAGGGGGAAATCCAGTGACGGCACGTGCTCGGCCGTGCTGCCGGGCAGGGTCGCGTGGCTGCCGCGCCGGTCGGTGGAGACCAGGCCGCAGCGCCGCAGCATCTGCAGCGCCTGCCGTACGGTCTCGCGGCTCACGCCGAACCGGTTGGCCAACTCCCTCTCTCCCGGCAGGCGTTCACCGGGCGGAATGGTCCCGTCGCGCAGATCGCCGAGCAACTGTGTGGCGATCAGCGAGTAGCGGGGCTCGTGGTCGGACGGGTGGGCGGTGCGGGCCATGTGCGCGCCCCTCCTGCGTGGTGAAGAGACAAACGTGTGGTGACAACACCGATGCGGTGACGAAACGTAGCCGTATGAGCTCGTTGCGCGACCAGATCTAAGCATTGGTCTAAACCACCAGGGAAGGGCGGTCGGACAGTTCGGCCGGTTTCAGCTCGCGGACCCGCGGGATCGCGCACCGCGCGAGGGCCTTCAGAGTGTGCTGTAGAGGGCGTCCACGAGGGCCATCTTCCTTGGGTCGTCGGCGATGTGCGGGCCCATGCGGTTCATGACGTATCCCAGCGAGACGCCCGCCTCCGGGTCGGCGAGACCGCAGGAGCCGCCGAAGCCGTCATGTCCGAAAGCCCTCGGGTTGGGCCCGTAGGAACCGTTGGGTCCGCTCAGCCACAGACCGAGCCCGATCTCCGTCTCGTGCTCGAACCCGGCACCCAGCACCAGGTCACGGCAGCTTCCCTGGCCTTCGCGCACCCGCTCGGCGGCCGCGGGGGAGAGCACCCGCCGGGAGCCGTACGCGCCCCGCCCGGCGAAGATCCCGTACAGCGCGACGATCGCCCGTGCCGTGCCGTGACCGTTCGCGGCCGGGATCTCGGCGGCCCGCCACCGCGGCGTATTGGCCTCGCCCGCGCCGACGGACGGATTGGTGAGAGCCGCCAGCGCCGCGGGCGCCAACTGCGCGAAGAGCGCCGCCTGTTCGCTGGTCGACGCGACAGGCGGATGCACCAGCTCCGCCGCCCGCTTCGAGTCCTTCTCCGGCAGTCCGATGGTGAAGTCGATCCCGAGGGGCCCGGTCACCTCCCGCTCCAGGAACGCCCCCGGCAGCAACCCCGAGACCCGCCGCACCACTTCACCCACGAGGTGGCCGAAGGTGATCGCGTGATAGCCGGACCGCGTTCCCGGCTCCCACCAGGGCTCCTGCGCCGCCAGGCGTCCGACGGTCAGATCCCAGTCCAGGAGCTGAGCCAGAGAGTGCGGCTCACGCAGCCCGGACAGCCCGGCGCGGTGCGACAGCAGGTGCCGTACGAGCACGGTCTCCTTGCCGGCCGCCGCGAACTCCGGCCAGTACGCGGCCACCGGGGCGTCCAGGTCGAGCAGTTGGCGATCGGCCAGGATGTGCGCGCACAGGGAGGTCGGACCCTTCGACGTCGACCAGACGTTGACGAGGGTCTCCCGCTCCCAGGGCCGGGTGCGTGCCGCGTCCGCCCAGCCGCCCCACAGGTCCACCACGGTCTCACCGTCGATCGTGACGGTCACCGCGGCGCCCAGTTCGCCGCGGTCGCCGAAGTTCTCCTCGAACGCGGTGCGTACCGCCGAGAAGCGTGTGTCGCAGTGGCCCTGAACGTCTGGTGCCTGCTGGGACATGGGACCTCCGTCGTCCGTCAGGAGGCCCGGAGTCTGGTCCGGGCGAATGAGCGTGCGGAAAGCGCGTGTGGAAAGCACCTGCGGGATGAACGTACGGCAGGGAACGTACCGACTGGTCGGACCGGGCGGAAGCGGTCGGACCGCATTCGTCATCGCGCGATCTCCCGCAGGCCACCCAACACCCGTACTGTGCAGGTCAGTTGACCGGTGAGACGCAGGAGGCATGGGGACAATGCGGAGACACGTGAAGGTGATGGCCCGTACCGGACTCACGGTGGCGACGGCGAGCGTACTGGCTCTCGCCACGAGCCCTCAGGCGACGGCCGCCGACCTGTCGTACTCGTCCAGCACCTCCGTGGGCGTCCACAACGCCTACGAGAAGGCGAAGTACCCCTACTTCGCCGACGCCCTCGACTCCGGCGCCGGGATGCTCGAACTCGACGTGTGGACCAATGTGTTCGGCTCGTCCTGGCGGGTCTCGCACAGCAACCCGCTCGGCAACGACAACAACTGCGTGAACGCGGCGAACGCCTCCGAGCTGCGCACCAAGGCCACCAACCGCGACCTCGGCGGCTGCCTCGCCGACATCAGGGCCTGGCACGACGCGAACCCCGGCCACCGGCCGATCCAGCTCAAGATAGAGATGAAGGACGGCTTCCTGGGCACCAGCAACCGTGGTCCCGCCCAGCTGGACGCCCTGCTCACCTCGAAGCTCGGCGACGCGCTGCTCCGCCCCGCCGACGTCGTCGGCACCCACACCGACCTCGACACGGCGGTCCGCGCCGACGGCTGGCCCGCGCGCTCGGCCCTCGCGGGCAAGTTCGTCGTCGAGCTGATCCCCGGCACCGTCGAGGAGAGCAACCCCTTCGACACGCTGTGGACGGACCGCGAGTACGCCACCTACCTGCGCGACCTGGCCGCCGCCGGACGCCTGCGCGAGGCGGCCGCCTTCCCCGCCGTGCACAAGGCGGCCACCGGCGACCCCCGCACGCGCTACGCCGACGCCACGATCCGCCCGTGGCTCGTCGTGTTCGACGGCGACGCCGCCACCTACGCGAACGGCACGATCGACACCGCCTGGTACGACGACCGCCACTACCTCGTGGTCATGACCGACGCGCAGAACGTGGCCCCGGCCATCGACGGCACCAACCCCACCCAGCAGCAGGCCCTGGACCGCCTCGCGCTCCTGGCCGGGCAGCACGCCAGCGTCGTCTCCGCGGACTGGTACCCGCTGCCCGCCGTCCTGTCCACGGTCGTGCCGCGCGGTTAGGCGGCCCGGGGCGATCTCAGAGGTGGGACGGCAGCCAGCTCAGTTTGGCCGCCTCCTGGTAGGTGCCGCCGCCCTCGTGGTCGTTGAAGTCGTACACCTCGATCGCCTTGTCCTTGGACGCCCACGCGTTGAACGCCGCGAACACCGTGGACGGGGGGCAGGTCTGGTCCTCCAGGGCGGTCGAGAAGAGGGCAGGCGCCCGGCCGCGCGCGGCGAAGTGCACGCCGTCGAAGTAGGAGAGCGTGCGGAGCACTTCGTCAGTGCGGCCGCGGTACGTCTTGAGGAAGCTGCCGATCTCCCGGTACGGGTGACGGTCCGTCAGTGTGGTCGCGCGGGGGAAGTCGCACAGGAACGGCACGTCCGGCGCGACCGCGGCCAGGTCGGGGACCAGACCGCCCACCGCGATCGTGATGCCGCCGCCCTGGCTCCCGCCGATGGCCGCCGTGCGCGCCGCGTCGACCAGGTCGTGCGAGCGGGCCGCCTCCACCGCGCGCACCGCGTCCGTGAACACCCGGCGGTAGTAGTAGTTCTCGGGGGCGTCGAGCCCTCGGGTCATGTATCCGGGGTACGAGGGCGCGCTGCCCACCGGATCCGGTGTCTCGCCGCCGCCCCAGGCACTGCCCTGCCCCCGCGTGTCCATCACGAAGTGCGCGAAGCCCGCCGAGGCCCACAACAGGTGGGTGTGCGGAAGGCCGCGTCCGCCGCCGTACCCGACGAACTCGACGACCACCGGCAGGGGTGAGTCGGTCCCGGCCGGCAGTGTCAGCCAGCCCTTGACCGGGTGTCCGCCGAACCCGGCGAACGTCACGTCGTACACCGTGACCGTCTTCAGGTGCGTCTCGACAGGCTCGAAGCGGGCGCCGAGGTCGTGTTCGCGGGTCTCCTGGAGCGTCTTGGCCCAGAAGGTGTCGAAGCCCTCGGGCTCCACGGACGCGCTGCGGTAGACGCGGAGTTCGTCGAGAGGGAGGTCGAACAGGGCCATGAAGGACCACCTTTGGCATCGGGGCGCGGATGATCACACCGTACGTGGGCCGCCGACAGAGCCGCCAGGCTCTGCGGCCTGCGGGGGCCACTGGTTCGTCTCCCGCCGGCCCACCTCCCGCAGGCTCGCCCCCCGCCGCGCGACCGGATCCGCCCGCGAACGACTGATCGGCGCCCGCCGTGGAACCCGTCCGCCACCGGCAAGGCCCGGCCGCGGACGGACGTTCACGCCACCCGTCCCGACGACACCCGAAAGGTACGTGTCATGAATCCCGGCACTCGCACCATCACCGTAGGTATCGACGGTTCGCGGGCGAGTCTCGACGCCGCGGACTGGGCCGCCCGTGAGGCCCGGCGCCGGCGCCTCCCGTTGCGTCTGCTGCACGCGGCGCCCGGGCCGGCCGGGCCCGCACGCGTCCCGGAGGCCGACACCGGGACCGACCACACCCGCACGGCACTCGACCGGGCGGCGATCCAACTGTCCTACGCTCACCCGGCGTTGGAGATCATCGCGCGTGACACCGACACGCCGGCCGTCCCGGCGCTGCTCGCGGCCGCGGCGGAGGCCGAGACCCTGGTCCTCGGCTCACGCGGTTCGACAGGGTTCGCGGGCTTCGTGGTCGGCTCGGTCGCCCTGGCCGTCACGGCCCGCGCCGAAAGCCCGGTCGTCGTCGTGCGGGCGGGCGAGCTCCCCGAGGACGAACGGATGCCCACGGTCGACGGCGCGGCGGCGAGCACAGCTCCCTATCTGCCGGTGGTCCTCGGTCTCGACCTGAGCCACCCGGCCGACGACCTCATCGGGTACGCCTTCGACCGCGCCGCCGTCCGCTCCGCGGCCCTGCACGTCGTACACACCTGGACCGTGCCCCCGCGGCGCGGCCACGTGCCCGTCGTGCCGATGGACGGTGCGACCGTCGAGCGCGGAAGGGGCACCTGGCAGGTGCTGACCAGCACCTTGCAGCCGTGGCGCCACAAGTTCCCGAGGACGACCGTCTCCGAGCAGGTGATCTACGGCCACCCCGGGCACCATCTGCTGATGGCCTCCACCCGGGCCGGCCTCCTGGTCACCGGGCGCCGGGCGGGCGAGGGCCTGGACCGTTCCGCGCACGCGCTCATCCACCACGCCATGTGCCCGGTGGCGGTCGTACCGTACAGCTGACGGCCGGTCACGGCGCGAACGGGCCGGCCCTGGGAGCCGGCCCGTTCGCGCCGTGTCGGCACCGGGAACAGCCGCACTCCGCGAGCGCCTCAGCCGAATCGCTCGATACGGATCCGGTCCACCGGCTGACCCGCCGCCACCAGCAGTCGCGACGCGTGCTCCGCGAACCCGTTGGAGCCGCACACATAGGCCTCCCAGCCGCCGGGCGGCCGCACCGACAGGAGCGGCGCAAGTCGCGCCGCCGTCATCCGCCCGACCGGCACACCGTCGGGCGCGCTCCGGGTGAAGACGGTCGTGGTCTCCTCGCCGTACTCCCGCGCGTAGATGAGCTCTTCGGGGCCGCGCGCCGAGACCAGCAGCCGCAGTGGCACGTCCAGACCGCGCGCCCGGTGGTGCCGGAGCATCGACATCAGCGGTACGACGCCGGAGCCGGCCCCGATGAGCAGCGCGGGCCGGTCGCCCGGCCAGGCGAAGAAGCCGCTGAGCGGCCCCCGCACCTCCACCTCGTCCCCGACCCTGGCCACTCCGTGGAACCAGCCGGAGACCTCGCCGCCCTCCACATGGTCCAGCGTCAGTTCGACGTGCCCCTCGTCGTCTGGCGGAGAAGCGATGGAGTAATGGCGCTGCGCGGCGTACCCGTCCTGGGCGGTGAGCCGGAGCATCAGATGCTGTCCGGGCAGATGCCCCTCCCAACGCGGCACCGCGAAGCGGAACGTGGCGGCGTTCGGCGTCTCCCGGCGGATCTCGGTGAGCGTCGCCGTCTGCCAGGTGGCCGCGGCCCGGTTGCTCACGGCGATCCGCCCGGGCACGGCGAAGTCGGTCCGCGGCACAAAGGCCTCGGTCGTCGTCTCAGTCATCGCTCATCACCCATCGGCCGTCGCCCATCGGCCATTGCTCATCGCCCATCGGCCGTCGTTCATCAGTCGTCTTCTCAGTCACCGGAATAGCGCTGCTCTTCCCAGGGGTTGCCGCGTGCGTGGTAGCCGTTCTGCTCCCAGAAGCCCGGCTCGTCGTGGTCCAGGAGTCGCAGGCCCGCCACCCACTTGGCGCTCTTCCAGAAGTACAGATGGGGCACGATCAGCCGCGCGGGGCCCCCGTGTTCGGCGGACAGCGGCTTCCCGCCGTACTCCCACACGATCCAGGCACGGCCGCCGGTCAGGTCGGCGAGCGGGAGGTTCGTGGTGTATCCGGTATGCGAGTAGGCGACCGCGTGCGTGGCGGTCGCCCGCGGCCCCACCTCGTCGAGGAACGTGTCCAGGGACACGCCACCGAAGCGCACGCCGAACTTCGACCAGCTCGTCACACAGTGGATGTCACCCTCGTACGCCGACGCGGGCAGCGTGTGCGCCTCGTCCCAGTCCCAGGTGCGCGGCGCGGCCACCAGACCGTCGATCCGGAAGGTCCAGTCGGCGGGCGCCAGGTCGGGGGTGACCTCGGCCGACAGCACGGGCCAGTCGTCGCCCGCGTCGTACTGGCCGGGCGGCAGTCCGGCGTTGTGGGTGCGCGGGCGCCCGGTGAAACCTCGGGTGACGTTCATTAGGGGTGGTGCCCTCCAGACCGCCGGGAACGGGAGCCCGTGGAGCCCGCCGGTCGAGCGTGATCAGTGCTTACGTATTCAACCGTACGTGCCCGTCGGCCATGCCCGTGCCCCCGCGGGCCCTCGATCATTGCGGACATATGAACTCTCCGAAGGCCCGGGAATAGCCGCGCCGAGATCGTCCTTCCCGCTAGAGCCGACACCGGTGGCCTCTACAGATACCGCAGGTGGAAGTGGCCCCGGTACCCGGTGACAGCGAACGAGAGTGAGGGAGCACATGCCCAAGGCGTACGTCTTCACGCGGTACGGCGGCCCGGAGGCCGAGGCCCTGGTGGAGCTGGACCGGCCGACGCCCGGCCCCGGCCAGGTTCTCGTCGCGGTGCGCGCGGCGGGCGTCAACCCCGTCGACTGGAAGCAGCGGACGGGCTACGGGCGTCCGGGCGGCCCGGGGCGTGACCTGCCCGCGGTGTTCGGCAACGAGGTCGCGGGCGTCGTCGAGGAGCTCGGCGACGACGTGACCGGCTTCGCCGCCGGGGACGAGGTCTTCGGCAATCCGGTGGCCGGCGGATACGCCGAGTACGCGCTGCTTCCCGTGCACGTGACCGCGCGCAAGCCCGCCGGGCTGTCCTACCCGGACGCCGCGGCCCTGCCCGTCGCGGCGGCGACCGCGTACGACGGGATCCACCAGCTCGCTCTGCCCTCCGGCGCGACCGTCCTGATCACGGGTGCGGGAGGCGGTGTGGGCGTCGCGGCCACGCAGATCGCGCGCGCCCTCGGGCTGCGGGTGGTCGGGGTGGCCAGTGACGGCAAGAAGGACTTCGTCGAGTCGCTCGGCGCCGTGCACGTCCCCTCCGGGCCCGAGCTGGCTGAGCGCGTACGCGCGGCGGCGCCGGACGGTGTCGACGCCGTCTTCGACCTGGTCGGGGGCGAGGTACTGGAGGCCGCCGCGACGCTGCTCACCGACCCGCGGAAGCTGATCACCGGCGCCGACCGGGAGACCGTCGCGCGGCTCGGCGGCGCACCCGTCGAACGGGCCCGCACCGCCGCCGTGCTCGACAAGGTGGCCGCGCTCGCCGCCACCGGCACACTGCGGCCGTTCGTGACGCGGACCTTCCCCCTTGACCGGGCGGGCGAGGCGCTGCGCACGGTGGAGGACGGGCACGCGCGCGGCAAGATCGTGATCGAGGTCGGCGCATGAGCGCGCACCCCCTGGACAATCCGGCGCTGGGCGCGTTGACCGGCCCGCACGCCCACTTCGCCGAACGCCGCGGACGCGTCCTGCGCTACCCCCGCGACGTATCGCCGTGGCTGGCCCTCCCGGACGACCCGGACGCCGACGACTGGGCGGACCTCGCCGCTCTGGTCGGGCCGGGCGGCGACGCCCCGCTGGCCGGTTACACCGGGCCGACCCCGGAGGGCTGGGAGGTGACCCTCAGCATCGAGGGCGTACAGCTGGTCGACGACGGGATCGCCGCCGCGCCGGATCCCGAGGCGGTCCGGCTCGGCTCCGCCGACGTACCCGAGATGCTGGACCTGGTCGAGCGGACCCGGCCCGGCCCCTTCCTGCCGCGCACCGTGGAGCTCGGCACCTACCTCGGGATACGCCGGAACGGCGCCCTGATCGCCATGGCGGGGGAGCGGCTCCACCCGCCGGGCTGGACCGAGATCAGTGCGGTCTGCACCGACCCGGACTTCCGCGGCGAGGGCCTGGCCACCCGGCTGATCCTGGCTGTCGCGCACGGCATCCGCGAACGCGGCGAGACCCCGTTCCTGCACACCGCCGCGACCAACACCAACGCCATCCGCCTCTACGAGTCCCTGGGCTTCCGGCTCCGCCGCAACACCCTCTTCTCCGCGGCACGCGTGCCCGAGCACGCCGAGGCGTTCGCGGACCGGAGCTGGTCCTCCTAGCCGGAGGGCCGGGGTCGGAGCGAGGGGCGCGCGGGCGGGCCGGCGACCGGCTCGTCCGCGCCGGCCGCGTTGTAGCGCAGCAGGTACGAGGCGAAACGCACGAGATCCTCCTCCGGCCAGCCCGTGAGCCGCTCACGGAAGACCACGCGGCGGCTCGCGGTCACCTGGGCGAGGATCGCCGTGCCCGCCTCCGTCAGATGCAGCACCTGCACCCGGTGGTCCTCCGGGTCGAGCCGCCGCTCGATGAGCCCGGACCTCTCCAGCGCGGCCACCTGTCGGCTCACCGTGGACTTGTCCAGCGCGTAGTGCGCGGCGAGGTCGGTGCCGCGGCAGCCGCCACGCTCCTCCAGATGACCGAGCAGCGTGTACGAGACCAGGGACAGCTCGGGATGCACCCGGCCCGCGGCGGCCCTCGCGCGCCGGGCGAAGGACGTCATCTCGCGCTGGATGATCTCGACGGCCGCGTCGGCGCCGCCGCTGACAACGGGCTCTTCGGGCTCTTCGACGGCCTTCATGGGAACCTCCCTCACACTGTTAGTTGTACGGTACAACCTGAAGTGAGCCCGCTGTTGATGTGCGTCGCTGTCGGCGGCGGCGATGCCGGCGGTGCCGAACGCAGGCGCGCTCGTGGCCCCGTACCTCCGGAGCCGGAGCCGGGGCCGGGGCCGGTCTCGGAGGCCGAGGAGGCGTTGGAGGAGGCGGTCGCCGTCGGACCGTTCCTGATAATGTCGGCCGCGTCGGCTGTGGATCGCCCCAGCCAAGAAGTCGCCCAGGAGGTGAGACCCATTACCGCTAGGTCAGGTCGGGTGCTCTCACCTCAAGGCAACACGGCTCACCGCCCGTAGGCGGCAGCCGCGAGAGTGCCCTTCGGCTCACCGAAAGGCCCTCGGCTTCCATGCCTCTTCTGCCCCCGCTCTTCGACTCCGTCGTCACCGTGCTCCGCTCCGCCGGCTGTGTCTTCGCCGAGGACGAGGCGGAGTTGATCCTCTCCACCGCCCGCACCCCGGACGAGATCGCCACCATGGTGGACCGGCGCGTCGAGGGGCTGCCCCTTGAACACGTCCTCGGCTGGGCCGGGTTCCACGGTCTGCGCATCGCCGTCGAACCCGGCGTCTTCGTGCCCCGCCGCCGCACCGAGTTCCTCGTCGACCAGGCGGTCGCCCGGGCGCGGGACGCCTCGCTCGTCGTGGACCTGTGCTGCGGCTCCGGCGCGGTGGGCGCCGCCCTGGCCGCCTCCCTCGGCGGGCCCGAACTGCACGCCGCCGACATCGATCCGGCCGCCGTGCGCTGCGCCCGCCGCAACATCGCGCCCTTCGCCGGCCGGGTCCACGAGGGAGACCTCTTCGCGGCCCTGCCCGACACCCTGCGCGGCCGCGTCGACATCCTTGCCGCCAACGTGCCGTACGTCCCCAGCGGCGAGGTCGGCCTGCTGCCCGCGGAGGCCCGCGACCACGAACCCCTCGTCGCCCTCGACGGAGGCTCCGACGGACTCGACATCCTGCGCCGCGTGGCCGCCGAGGCCCCCCGATGGCTCGCCCCCGGCGGCTGCCTCCTCGTCGAGACGAGCGAACGCCAGGCGCCCAGGGCGCTCGAGGCCGTCACCCGCGGCGGCCTGACCGGCCGGCTGGCCGTCTCCGACGAGCTGTACGCCAACGTCGTGATCGGCATCAGGGACTAGGGCGTCTCGTTTGGATCAGCCCGGGTCCGCGACGCCTGGCACGGCACCTCGCCGCGTTGTCGCATCACCCGAGTACGTCCAGTACGCGGATGACGCTCCGCCTTGCGATGCACCGCACCAGACGCCGCGGCCTGATCCGGGCCGATCCGAACGACACCCCCTGGTCCCCGCCCTGCGCGCCGTCGCCCCGGGGGAGTGAGCCACGCCATTGTGCAACTAGTTGCATAATCGGCGGCCCGTCGTCTACAACAGTCACACGACACCGCGCACGGAGGGCCGTCCGATGAGCCGATACCCGCACCTGCTGACCCCGCTCGACCTGGGCTTCACCACGCTGCCCAACCGCGTGCTCATGGGCTCCATGCATGTGGGCCTGGAGGAGGCCGAGCGGGGCTTCGAGCGGATGGCGGAGTTCTACGCCGCCCGGGCCCGCGGCGGGGTCGGCCTCATCGTCACCGGCGGCTTCGCGCCCAACGAGGAGGGACGCCCGTACGAGGGCGGCGCCACGCTGACCACCGAGGTGGAGGCCGACCGGCACAAGGAGATCACCGCCGCGGTGCATCGCGAGGGCGGCAGGATCGCGCTGCAGATCCTGCACTTCGGGCGGTACGCCTACCACCAGGACCTGGTCGCGCCGAGCGCCCTCCAGGCCCCGATCAGCCCGCACGTGCCCCGTGAACTGAGCGACGCCGAGATCGAGCGGACCATCGACGACTACGCGCGCGCCGCCCGCCTGGCGCAGCGGGCCGGCTACGACGGCGTCGAGATCATGGGCTCCGAGGGCTATCTGGTCAACGAGTTCATCGCCGCGCAGACCAACCGACGCGAGGACCGCTGGGGCGGCTCCTACGAGAACCGCACGCGCTTCCCCCTGGAGATCCTCCGACGGGTGCGGGAGGCGGTCGGCGAGGACTTCATCGTCATCTACCGGCTGTCGATGCTGGACCTGGTGCCTGGCGGTTCCTCCCTGGAGGAGGTCATCACGCTCGCCCGGGCCGTCGAGGCCGCCGGAGCGACGATCATCAACACCGGTATCGGCTGGCACGAGGCCCGTATCCCCACCATCGCGACCTCCGTGCCGCGGGGCGCCTACGCCTGGGTGACCAAGAAGGTCATGGGCGCCGTCTCGATCCCCCTCGTCACCACCAACCGCATCAACACCCCGGAACTCGCTGAGCGGTTGCTCGCCGACGGTCACGCGGACATGGTGTCGTTGGCCCGCCCGATGCTCGCCGACCCCGACTTCGTCGCCAAAGCGCGGGCGGGACGGCCGGAGGCCATCAACACCTGCATCGGCTGCAACCAGGCATGTCTGGACCACACCTTCAGCGGGCGGATCACCTCCTGCCTGGTCAACCCCCGCGCCTGCCACGAGACCGAGCTCGTCCTCTCACCGACCAAGCTGCGCAAGCGAGTTGCCGTCGTCGGCGCCGGTCCCGCCGGCCTCGCCTGCGCGGTGTCCGCCGCCGAGCGCGGACACGACGTCACTCTCTTCGACGCCGCGCACGAGGTCGGCGGCCAGCTCAACGTGGCCCGCCAGGTCCCCGGCAAGCAGGAGTTCGACGAGACGATCCGCTACTTCCGCACCCAGCTCGAACTGCACGGCGTGGACGTCCGGTTGAACACCCGGGTCAGCCCCGAAACCGTCTCCGGATACGACGAGGTCGTGGTCGCGACCGGCGTCAGCCCGCGCACCCCGGAGATCCCCGGCGCCGACCACCCCAGCGTGGTCGGCTACCTCGACGTGCTCCGCGACAAGGTCCACGTCGGCGACCGGGTCGCGATCCTCGGCGCGGGCGGCATCGGCTTCGACGTCGCCGAGTACCTGACCGACGGCGGCGACAAGGCGAGCGAGGACCCGGCGACGTACTTCCGGAACTGGGGCGTCGACATGGACTACCGCCTGCCCGGCGGCCTCGCCGCTCCCGAGCGCCCCGTCCCGCCCCGCACCGTCCACCTCCTTCAGCGCAAGGCCTCCAAGGTCGGCGCCGGACTCGGCAGGACGACCGGCTGGATCCACCGCGCGGAGCTCAAGCACCGTGGCGTCACCATGGTCCCGGGCGTGCGGTACGACCGGATCGACGACGCCGGTCTGCATGTCACCGTCGAAGGGCAGGACCAGGTCCTGGAAGTCGACACGATCGTGCTCTGCACCGGGCAGGACCCGCGCCGCGACCTCTACGACGCGCTGATCGACGCGGGCGCGAACGCGCACCTCATCGGCGGCGCCGACGTGGCCGCCGAACTGGACGCCAAGCGCGCCATCAAGCAGGGCACGGAGCTGGCGGCGGCGCTGTAGAGGTCTCAGGACCCGTCCCTAGGATGACCTCATGTCACTGCCGCACGCGATCCTCACCGCTCTGCTGGAGAAGCCGTCCTCGGGCCTTGAGCTGACCCGGCGGTTCGACAAGTCGATCGGATACTTCTGGTCGGCGACCCATCAGCAGATCTATCGCGAGCTGGGAAAACTGGAGGCCGAGGGCCAGATCCGCGCCCTGCCGTCCGAGCAGCCGGCCCGGGGGCAGAAGAAGAGCTACGAGGTGCTGCCCGCGGGCCGCGACGAACTCGCCCGCTGGACCGCCGCGTCCCAGACCCCGAAGCCCCTGCGCGACACGATGCTGCTGCGGCTGCGCGCCTCGGCGGTCGTCGGCACCGCGGGCATCGAGGCGGATCTGCGCCGCCATCTCGACCTGCACCAGGGGCAGTTGGCCGAGTACGAGGAGATCGAGAAGCGCGACTTCCCGCCCGGCACGGACACCGCGCAGGACCGTCTGCGGCACCTCGTCCTGCGCGCCGGAATCGACCTGGAGACGTTCTGGACGCGGTGGCTGGCACACGCGCTGGAGGAGTTCGAGCAGCTACCGGAGCAACTGCCCGCGCGCGAGTAGGCCGTTGAACGCGCGGCGCGGCCGTCCTCCCGACCCAGGTCGGACGGACGGCCGCCGCGATGACGAACCCCGGATCAGAGCCGGTGCGGCTTCGCCCGGCGGCGCAGGAACCAGGCGCCCGCGACGATGCCCGTGGCCGCCAGCGCGGCGCCGCCCGCCAGGGTGAGAGTGCCGTAGTCCTTGGCCGCTCCGCCGAGACCGCCCATGACCCCGAGCGACGGTGTCGCGGAGACCCGGGGCGTCGCGGAGGAGGCCGACACGATGATGGACTGGGTGCCCGCCGTCGTCCCGTCCTGGCAGACCACGATGACCGTGTAGGTTCCGGCGCTCACCGTCGACCAGGACGCCGCCTGGCTGGTGCTCGTACCGGTCAGGGCGACCTGTCGGCCCTGGGCGAAACTCCCCTGTCCACTGGAGAGCAGCGAGGCGTTGCCGAAGCTGCTGCCGTTGCTCGGACAGGCACTGGTCGTGACCGAGACCGTGGAACCGCTGGTGCTCACGGAGATCCCCGAACCCACGGCGACGGCCGACCCGGCGGCCTGAGTGAGCGGAAGCGCAGCGGCGGCGGCCACGGTGAGGCCGGAGCGGATGAGTAGCTGAGTAGTACGCATAGGACTGCCCTCCAGCGGCACGGTTGGCGGAACGTCCCGTGCGCCGCCGAGGATCGGAAAGGCCCGTGCTGCCTTCAGGGGAGAGCCAACGTGCCTTTGGCCCGGCCCGCACGCGGACGGGGACCGGGCAGGTGACGGATTCCGTCGTCCGGCCGACGGCAGGCGGCCGTCACACCTCGTTCGGGGAGGAATCCGGGGGGCCCGGCCCTCACCAGGTGCGCCCCGCTCGCAGCAGCCGCTCCCGGACGAGCACCACGTGCGGGTTGTCCGACGCCCCGGGCCGCTGGATGAGATATCCGGTGTTGATCGGCGGGTCCTCGGGTGACAACAGCGGCACCAGGGCGCCGGAGGCCAGCTCGCCGAGGCACAGATAGCGGGGGAGCACGGTGATCCCGGCGCCCGCGACGACCGCCGCGAGGACGCCGCGCAGATCGGGCACCGTGATCGCGGCCTGCCCGGTGAGCCGTACGCCGAACACATGCCGCCAGTAGCGGCGGGCGATGGGGAGATCGTCGGAGTACGCCACCAGCGGAGCCCCGTGCGGCGCGGCCGCGCCCCGTCGGCGGCCACCCGGTCGGGTCCCAGACGCTCGGCCCACACCGGGGAGGCGACGAGGACGAACTCCTCGTCCATCAGCGGCACGGACGTCAGGGCGCGGCCGCGCTGGGGGTACCTCCCACGCCCTTGAGGCAGTGGGGGACGGTAGTGGCGATCGCCAGGTCGTAGCGCCCGCCGCGCAGCCCCTCCAGCGGGTCGTCGGTCGGACCGGCGCTCACCCGCAGCCGTACGCCCTGTGTGGTCAGTGGCGCCGGCGCGGGCAGTACCCGGGTGCCCAGCAGTTCGGCGGGGCCCGCGACGTGGACCGGTTCCGGGGGCTGCTCGGCGCCGCCGCGGTTCGCGGCCACCGCGAGCGCGTCCAGCGGCACCGCGACCCGCGCGGCCAGTTCGTCCGCCACCGTGGTGGGCAGCACCCCGCGCGGCCCGCGCTCGAACAGCCCTCGCCCCAACTGCCCCTCCAGCGAACGCATCTGCGTCGTCACCGTCGGCCGGGACAGGCCGAGCAGCCGCCCGGCCGCCGTGAACGACCCCGAACGGTGCACCACGAGGAACGTACGCAGCAGCGAGAGGTCCAGCGGTGCGGCATCGGGTTCCCTGTGGGGCATACGAGTCACCATGTGCCGGGCCTATCCCTCGCCACCGGTCGTCACGGTCCGCTCCGCCGAGTACCCGCCCCAGGTGCCGTCCGGCAGCTTCGCCCGGATCCGCACCCGGTGCGTGACGCCGGCTTCCCGTCCCACGTAGAAGCTGTACGTCGCCTCCTCGCTGGGCGCGGTGCCACCCCAGACGAGCGAGGTCGCGTCCTCCCCGTCGAGATGGATCCGGTACTCCGTGATCACCCCGTCCGCGTCCGGCGGAACCCAGGCCAGGTCGAGGTAGTACGCCCCGTCCGCGAGGTGCGTGGTGGCGCGGAAGCCGGTCGGCGCGGTGCCCTTTCCGTCGTCCGAACCGGGCGCCGTGGTGAGCCGGACGGTGGCGCCGGCGGGCGAGACGTTGTCCGCCGCGTCGCGTGCTTTCACGGTGAAGGCGTAGCTGGTGCCGGCCCGCAGCCCGGTCACCACGGTCGCGGTCTGCCCGCCGCCCACGCTGTGGATCTTCGAGTCGCCCTGGTAGATGTCGTACGAGGCCACGCCACGGTTGTCCGTGGACTTCTCCCAGGACAGCTGGACGGATCCGCTCCCGATCACCTTCCCGCTGGGACTGCCGGGGCGGGTCGGAACCTCGTCGTCGGCCGTGACCGCTGCGGGAGTGGTGGCGCGGACCTGTTTGCTGGGCGGCCCGGGATTCCCCTCGGTGTTCAGGGCGCGGACCGTGAATACGTAGGTCGTCGACGGAGCGAGCCTGGTGATGTCCACCATGTGCTCCTCGCCGGGCACTTCCCTGAGCTTCGTCATGCCGTGATACACGACGTACTGGGACACCTCCGGATCGCCGGAGGCCCGGTTCCACATGATGTGCACGCTGGTCGCGCTGCCCGCCGCGGCCGTGACGCCCATCGGTGCCGAGGGCAGTTGTCCGCCCTGGTTGTCGCTCTGCCCGCCCCAGCCGCAGGACGTCAGGGCGAGCAGCGAGCCGCAGATCAGCGCGTGGGGGACGCGTCGCACGGTCCTGCCTTCCCTAGACGGGATTGGTCTGTACCTATAAGACACCGTTGGTGCGATGGCATCAAGAGGGCGGAGGGCGTTCGCCGCACCTCCGTGCGGTACGTATGCTGATGGCGACGCGGCATGAACTCGGCCCTTTCACAGGGGAGTTCATGCCAACGGCGCGGACCGCTGTCGTCGCTGTCCCCGCGCCGGCGAAGGCGGTCGAGTGGCTGGAGCCGACTGCGGCTCGGGCCCTCGGCCGCACACCGCCTCTCAGAACGGCCGTGCACCGTCCGGACCCCTCCCAGTGGACGGACCGTCAGGTACGCACCATGTTTGGGCGAGTGATCGTCAATGTCCCCAGGAGAGGGTCCCTCATCGTGCGTGTCCAGTCGCTGACGCTGGCCGTGGCCGGCGCCGCCCTGCTCGCCCCTGCCCCTGCTCCTTCCCCCGCTCCTGTTTCCGCGGGGCTAACCGCCGCGGCTCGCCCGAGCACCTCCGCCCCCGCGGTGGTGCGTGAGGGGGATGTCCAGGCCGCCGACCTGCTCGCGAAGGTACGCGGCTGTACGCAGGTCTCGAACGGGCGTTACCGCAGCGACGACGGCGCCCGCGCCGACATCCCCGTCTGCGGAAAGCGGGGTGCCGTGTTCTGGAAGGCCGACATGGACATCGACTGCGACGGGCGTCCCGGCCGGCGCTGCAACAGCCGCAGCGACCCGCTCTTCTCCGACGCCACCGCCTACCAGCAGTCCGACGGACGCGAGCTCGACGCCGAGACCCTGCCGTACATCGTCGTCCCCGGCGTCAGCGACATCTGGAACCACCGGGACCACGACATCCGTGCCGGATCGGTGGCCGCGGTCATCTACGAGGACCGCGTCCAGTACGCGGTCGTCGGCGACATCGGACCGCGCCACATCATCGGCGAGGCCTCCTATGCCACCGCCAAGGCCCTCGGCATCCGCCCCGACCCGATCGGCGGCGGGACGGACGCGGGGGTCACCTACCTGGTGTTCAAGGACTCCCGGGTCTCACCCATCGAGAGCCACCGGGCGGCGGCGACGCTGGGGGAGAGCCTGGCGCGCAAGTTCGTCAAGGAGAACTGAGCACCTGCTCCGCGCGGGGCGGTCCCGCGGGCCGCCGTGGGGCAACCTGCGGGACCGGCGCATTCGTGGCCGACGTCATTGCTTCCGGTACGAGTACGCCTCCGCAGCGGCCGCCTCCACCGCGGCGAGGTCCGCGCCCGCCGAGGCCGTGACCACCGCGGCCACCGCGCCCTCGACGAAGGGCGCGTCCACCAGCCGGGTGTTCTCCGGGAGCTCGTCACCCTCCGCGAGCAGGGCCTTCACGGTGAGGACCGCGCTGCCGAGATCCGTGAGGACGGCGACACCGGCGCCGCGGTCCACGGAGGCCGCCGCGGCGGCGATCAGCTCGGAGCTCGTACCCAGCCCGCCGTCCGCCGCGCCGCCGGCCGGGGCGACGGGAGCCGTCGTGCCGCCGCCCGCCAGACCCGTCGCCAGCTCGGCGACCGAGGCGGCGACGGCCGCGCTGTGGGACACGAGGACGATCCCGACGAGTTGCGGGCCGGCGTCGGCGGAGCCCGTCGAGTCACTCACCGGCTGCCTCCTCCAGCGCGCCGATGAGCAGCGCGGCGGAGGTGGCACCGGGATCCTGGTGCCCGATGCTGCGCTCGCCCAGATAGCTCGCGCGGCCCTTGCGGGCCTGCAACGGGGTCGTCGCGGCGGCGCCTGCCTCGGCGGCGGCCTTCGCGGCGGCGAAGGAGTCGGAGAGCGCGTCGACGGCGGGCACCAGCGCGTCGATCATCGTCTTGTCGCCGGGCGCGGCTCCGCCCAGGGTCATCACGGCGTCCACGCCCGTGCGCAGCGCGTCGGCGAACTGCTCCTCGGTGACCTCGGCGGCATCCCCGAGCGCCTTGCCCGTACGGCGCAGCAGGGTGCCGTACAGCGGTCCGGACGCCCCGCCGACCGTCGAGATCAGCTGTCGTCCGGTGACCGTGAGGACAGCGCCCGGCGTGTCCGGGGCCTCCTTCTCCAGCGTGGCCACCACGGCGGTGAACCCGCGCTTCAGATTGCTGCCGTGGTCGGCGTCACCGATCGGCGAGTCCAGATCGGTGAGCCGTTCCGCCTCGCGGTCCACGGACGCGGCGGTGGCCGTCATCCAACGGCGGAAGAAATCGGCGTCGAGCACGGAATCTCCTTGCGTGGTACGAACGTTGAGCGGGCCGGCGTCGGCGTCAGACGCCCCAGCGCAGGCCCGGTGTCTTCACCGGCGCGTTCCACAGCCGCAGCAGTTCCTCGTCGACCTGGCACAGGGTCACCGAGGCGCCGGCCATGTCGAGCGAGGTGACGTAGTTGCCGACGAGGGTGTGCGCCACGACGACGCCGCGTTCGGTCAGCACCCGCTGCACCTCCGCGTTGAAGCCGTACAGCTCCAGGAGCGGGGTCGCGCCCATGCCGTTGACCATGACCAGCACCGGATTGCGCGGATCGAGGTCCTCCAGGACGGCGTCCACCGAGAAGTCGGCGATCTCCCGCGAGGTCATCATCGCGCGTCGCTCCCGGCCCGGCTCGCCGTGGATGCCGACGCCGAGCTCCAGCTCCCCGGGCGGCAGGTCGAAGGTGGGGCTGCCCTTGGCCGGGGTGGTGCACGCGCTGAGGGCGACGCCGAAGCTGCGCGAGTTCTCGTTGACCTGGCGGGCCAGTGCCTCGACCCGCTCCAGCGGTGCGCCCTCCTCGGCGGCGGCGCCCGCGATCTTCTCCACGTACAGCGTCGCGCCCGTGCCGCGCCGCCCCGCCGTGTAGAGGCTGTCGGTGACGGCGACGTCGTCGTTGACGAGGACCTTGGCGATCCGGATGCCCTCCTCCTCGGCGAGCTCGGCCGCCATGTCGAAGTTGAGCACGTCACCGGTGTAGTTCTTCACGATGAACAGCACGCCCGCGCCGCTGTCCACGGCGGCCGCGGCTCGCAGCATCTGGTCCGGCACAGGGGAGGTGAAGATCTCGCCGGGACAGGCCGCCGACAGCATCCCGGGTCCGACGAATCCGCCGTGCAGCGGCTCGTGCCCCGATCCGCCACCGGAGACGAGGCCCACCCTGCCGGCCACCGGAGCGTCCCGCCGTACGATCACCCGGTTGTCCACGTCGACCGTCAGCTCCGGATGGGCCGCCGCCATACCCCGCAGGGCATCCGCGACCACGGTCTCCGCCACGTTGATGAGCATCCTCATGGGTACCTCCTGGTGAGATTAGCAGCTGAGCCTTTGACCAGTATATTTCCTGGTCAGCGTGCGTGCGGATGGTTTTCGATCTTGGCGGTCCGTAGCGGTTGGAAGCGGGGTCTGGCGGGGTTGATGCTGACCTAATGCTGACTTTTGTGACAGGGCGTCAGGTGCTGATATCTGCACGTGGCCGAGCCGAGCGGTCCACTCTTTGCAGTATCGGTGATCAGGGTGTGGTGGTCACCTGTAGCGACACTCTTGGGTTTGTGGGAGATGGATCAGATCGAGACGGTCGACGCCCCCCGGCCCTGCATGTACGAGCCGCGGCTGTGGTCGCCAGCAATTCCGGTCTCCCGCTTGCGCAGCTCGGCGACCATGTTCACCAGGTCCTGGAGGCTGCGGCCGTACCGGTCCAGGGAGGGGACGACGAGGGTGCACCGGCTTGGAGGAAGGCGTGGCACGCCTTCAGCTCCGGGCGCAGGTCGTTCTTCCCGGACTTCTTCTCGGCGCGCCGCCGGGATCACCCACAAACACACGGGCCCCTATCGCCCGTAGACGAACGGCAAGGTCGAGCGCCTGAATCGCACCTTGCTCGACGAGTGGGCGTACGTGCGCCCGTACTCCAGCAGCGCCGAACGCACCGAAGCTCTGGCGGATTTCCTGCACACCTACAACTATCACCGGTGCCACACCGCACGCGATGGTCAGCCACCCATCAGTCGCGTCGACAACCCTGCGGGTCAATACACCTAGTTGGGGAATTTCCGAGGTGGTCACGCTGGCCGACGGCATGGGCTTGTCGATCTCGGTCTTCTCGACGCCGCCCGAAAGGTAGCTGCCGATCGCGATGACCGCGACGGCTGCTGTGCCCGAACTGTGTGGTCAGGAGCCATCCTTCAGCTTTGGTTTCTTGACGCCGGGAAGCTGGTCTAGGCTGCCGCCGTCGTCGGCCATGGGGTCCGGCGGGACAAGGAGAGGCAGAGGATGCCGCAAGCGGGACATGCGACCGGCCCGGCGGGCACGCCAGGCCGACGGACGCTCAGTGCGGTGCAGGAAACGGCCCGGATGGACGCGGTACGCCGCTACGACATCCTCGACACCCCGCCGGACGGTGCGTTCAACCGCGTCGCGGCGATGGCGGCCCGGCTGTTCCAGGTGCCGGTGGCGAGCGTGACGATCGTGGACGAGGACCGGATCTGGTTCAAGGCCGCTCACGGCCTGGACGGCGTGAGCGAGATCGGCCGGGAGCCGGGCCTGTGCGGCTCGGCCATTCTCTCCGACGAGACCCTGGTCATCCCGGACACCCTCACCGACCCGGTCGCCTGCGACAATGCTCTGGTCACCGGGCCGATGGCGGTCCGCTTCTACGCGGCTGCCCCGATCGTCACCGGCGACGGGCATCGGCTGGGCACCGTCAACATCCTCGACACCAGACCGCGCCTGATCACCGAGGACGACACCGCCACCCTCGCGGATTTGGCCTCGATCGTGCTGGACGAGCTGGAGATGCGCCTGGCGGCCTTGAACGCGCTGCGCACCGAGCAGGATCGGCGCGTCGAGCAGGAGGAGGCCCGCGAGCGGGCGGAGCGCGACATGGCCGCCATCCAGGCGTTCGCCTCCACCCTCCAGCGCACCCTGCTGCCGCCGGCGCTGCCGGTGGTACCGGGGCTGGAACTGGCCTGCCACTACGCCACCGCTTCCCCGCAGGACGTGGGCGGCGACTTCTACGACGTCTTCTCCCTCGACGGCAAGAGGTGGGCGTTCTTCCTCGGTGATGTGTGTGGCAAGGGACCCGAAGCGGCCGCCGTCACCTCCCTGACCCGCTACACCCTGCGCGCCGCCGCGCAGATCGACCCGGACCCCGAAAAGGTTCTCACTTCGCTGAACAGGGCACTGCTGCTCGACCCGGCCGTCGGCACCCGGTTCTGTACCGCGGTCTTCGGGATCCTCGAACCGCACGAGAAACAAGGGTTCACCGTCACGGTGGCCACCGGCGGGCACCCCCCGGCGTACCACCTGCGCGGGCAGGGAGCGGTGGAGACGGTGCAGCCCAGGGGCGGCATGCTCATCGGCGCCCTCGCCGAGGCGCGCTTCGCCTCCCACACCTTCCACCTCGCCCCGGGAGACGGGCTGCTCCTCTACACCGACGGACTGACCGAGGCCCGCACCGCCAACGGGAAGATGATCGGCGAAGAGGGCCTGACCGGTCTCCTCGCCGCCCGCACCGCGCCGGTGAGCGCGACGGCAGTCGTCGAGGACACCGTCGCGCTCCTCGACGCCACACCCCACGGGGCCGGAGACGACGTCGCCCTGCTGGCCCTGTCCGTCCCCCTCGCCGACGCCGCGGGCCGCCTCACCGCCATCGCCACCGCCCACACCATCGCCCCCGCCGGCGGCGAGATGCCGGAGAGCCGCCCGTGACCGACTTCCGCCTCACCGCACAACACACCGACGGCGACCTCGCCCTGGCCCAGGTCGCCGGAGACCTCGACGTCGCCACAGCCCCCCACCTGCGCGCCCAGGCACTGGCCCTGATCGAACAAGGCCACCGCCACCTGATCCTCGATCTCGCGGCCGTCACCTTCTGCGACTCCTCCGGCTTCAACGCCCTCGTCGGCATCTACCGCTGCGCCAAGACCGCCGACGGCACCCTGGTCCTTGCCGCCGTCCCCGACCGCCTTGAGCGGCTGCTGGACCTCACCGGCCTCAGCACCCTGCTGCCCGCCCACCCCACAGCCGCCCACGCCCTCGTCGCCCACACCCGCACACAGGACACGGCCACCGCGTAACCCCCCGCGGTGGCCGCCGGGCATACGCGGGCACCGCAGCGTCAAGAGTTGGCCTCATGTCCGGCATGACGTGCCGGTGCTCGCGGAAGTTCTCCCGCAGAAGCGACTTCACCCGACCGGGTAGGACCCCGGGCCCGGCGTCCACGGAGGACGTCGGAGGTGCTCGTTGCGGCCGGCCCGCGCGGTGTCGTCCTGGGTGAGGTGCTGGACTGGGGTGTTGCTCGCACGCTGGTGGTGGTGTGTAGGTTCTCGGGGCCTGTCGCTGTTTGCTGTGCCCCGAACTGTGTGGTCAGGCGCCATCTCGTTGCGTTTGGTGACGGTGCCGATCAACGTCCAGTCGTCCGCCGAGGCCCACAGCGTCCGCTTCCACCAGGACCACCTCGACGACATGTCGCGGGTCCGCGTGCGCAAGAGGCCTTCGTGCCAGCCGACAGCATCGACCCGCTCCAGATCGGCGAGGGCTACCACCTCCAGGCCAGTGGCCAGGTGGCAGCGAAGCCCTACACCCTGCTGCGGAAAGCGCTCGAGCGCAGCTCCAAGGTTGCGGTGGCGAAGTACGCCTGGTCCGGCCGGGAGCGGCTGGGTCTGCTCCGGTTCCGGGGCGAGGCGATCGTTTTGCACGCGATGCGCTGGCCGGATGAGATCCGCGACCCTGCCGAACTCTCACCGGGCGACATCGAGCTGGACGCGGAGGCGGTCAGTGACCGGATCCGCGGAAAGTTCGGGCCCGGCGCGATCGTCCCGGCCGCCACGCTCCTGCGCGTTTCGTAGGAAGTGCCTGTTTTCGATCCCTCCCGGTTGAACGCTGACGGTTCCTACCGTGAGGCAAATGACAGAGTCACGGGCCGTTTCGGCTGCCCGACGAACACGACGGCATGGCACATGATCAACCTCTGGTGTTCCAAGGCAAACTGCGGGTCAGTAGCAGGACTTGGAGTCGGAGGCACACCGCTCGTGGCGGCGAACATCAACCCCACCGTCAGGAGACGCCGTCTGGGAGCCGAGCTCCGCCGGCTCCGCCAGGCCAGTGGGCTGAAGAGCAGAGAAGTGGCCGAGCGGCTCATGGTCTCTCAGCCCAAGATCAGTCACCTGGAGAACGGCAACCGCACCATCAGCCCCCGCGACGTACGCGATCTGTGCGCGATCTACGGAGTGACGGACCCGCAGGTCATCGACTCACTGATGCAGATGGCCAAGGAATCCGGACAGCAGGGCTGGTGGCACGCCTACGGCAGCATCCCCCAAAGTGCCTATATCGCCCTGGAGACGGACGCCGTCCGCCTCCATCTCTACGCATCCATGGCGATCCCCGGGCTGCTGCAGACTCCCGCCTACGCTCACGCGGTCATCGGGGAAACGATCCCTCTGCCGACCGCCGAAGAGGCCGGCACACGTCTGAAGGTGCGGCTGCGCCGTCAGCACCGGATCTACGACCCGGCCCGCCCGCTACGCCTGTGGGTCGTCCTGGACGAATCGTCACTGCGCCGCGTCGTCGGCGGCCCGGACGTCATGCGGGAACAACTGGAGCACCTGAACGCACTGGGTGCCGAGCCGCACATCACGGTGCAGGTCATCCCCTACACGGCGGGCGCCCATCCGGGCCTGTCAGGACAGTTCTCCATCCTGCACTTCGCCGACAGCTCCGTTCCGGCGGTGGTGTATCTGGAGCAGTTCACCAGCGACCTCTACCTGGACAAGCCATCCGACGTGCAGCATTACAGCGTGCTGCATGGTCACCTTCAGGCCCAGGCTCTCGACCCTGACGGCAGCCGCGATTTCATTACCGGCGTCACCAAGATGTACATCGACGCGGCGAGCCGTCCCTGAGTGCCAGGATCGCGAGAGGTGAGTCTGCTGGGGACTTGGCGGTAGCTTCGCCGTCAGCGAGCGTCGGCACGGTCCGCAGCGCCCGAGGCATGCGCCGATCAGCGCGGCCGCGGTCCGCATGTCCGGCGCGGATTCAGAAGCTGTGCTTGAGCCGAACGCGACAACTCCGGGGCTCACTGCTCGGGGCGCCGGTACCGGAACCGCACAGCCCGGCGCAGCGTTGACCCCAGCATGAATGACACGGTCGCGATCGCTCTGGTCACCGGTGGGTTCACCTTGCTGGCATCCGCCACCTCCAGCTGGTTCGCCATGCGAGCAACTGGCCGACAAGCGGCTCAGCAGCTGCGCATAGCTCAGGAGGACAGGGCAGACAGTCGCGCAGCCGGTCAGAGGGAGGTCCGGCGCGAGCTGTATCGGCGGGTTTTGCAGCAGGCGCTGGACGCGGCAAGGTGCGTTTTCGCCCTGCGGCCGTCGGCAGACCTTGCGCACGAAGAGTTCGAATCTGCGGCGCGGCGGGCCCGGGAAGCGATCGGGGAACTGTCCGCGGTCGAGGCGCTGATCACGCTGGAGGGCCCGGAGGAGATGACAGACGCGGCCGAGAAGGTCATCAGCACGCTGCGCTACGAGCACAGTGCCGCGCGTGCTTTGCACTTGGACAAGGGACCCCGGCAGTGGCATAGCTATGAGGAGGCGTTTGCCCAGCGCATCCAGTCCCTGCGGGACCTGGCAGCTAGGGCCCGGGCAGCTTTGGGAGCGGACATCAGCACCTCCTAGCGGTTGGTGGGGCTGGTGCGCCGGGGCAGCACCAGCTCGGTGCGCTACCGACGGGCGATGCTGCTGCTGGCCTCGGCCGGCGGGAACTGTGTGCCGGTGATCGCCCAGCTGGTGCAGGCCGACGAGAACACCGTGCGCAATGTGATCCACCGCTTCAACGAGATTGGCCTGGCCTTCCTGGACCCTCGGTGGGCGGGAGGCCGTCCCCGCCAACTCAGCGACGAGGAAGAGGATTTCTTCAGCGTGACGGCCACGACACGACCGGTCGAACTCGGCCGGCCGTTCACCCGCTGGTCGCTGCGCAAGCTGGTCGCCTACCTGCGGAAAGTGCACGGCCGGGTGATCCGTATCGGCCGCGAGACGTTACGGTCACTGCTCGCCCGCCGCGGCGTCAATTTCCAGCACACCAAGACGTGGAAGGAGTCCCCGGACCTCGACCGGGAGGCGAAGCTGGACCGGATCGAGGAGGTCCTTCCCCGCCTCTGCGACCCGGTGTTCGCCTTCGACGAGTTCGGCCCGCTCGGGATCCGGCCCACCGCGGGCTCGGGCTGGGCGAAACGGAAGCATCCCGACCGGGTGCCGGCTACCTATCACCGCACTCACGGGGTGCGTTACTTCCACGGCTGCTACTCCGTCGGCGACGACCGTCTGTGGGGCGTCAACCACCGCAAGAAAGGTGCCGCAAACACGCTGGCCGCGCTGAAGTCGATCCGCGCCGCCCGGCCTGACGGCGCACCGATCTACGTGGTCATGGACAACTTGTCCGCCCACAAAGGCGTCGACATCCACCGCTGGGCGAAGAAACGCAAGGTTGAGCTGTGCTTCCCCCCGACCTACGCCTCGTGGGCGAACCCGATCGAAGCCCACTTCGGACCGCTGAGGCAGTTCACCATCGCCAACTCGAACTATCCCAACCACACCGTGCAGACCCGGGCCCTGCACGCCTACCTCCGCTGGCGCGACGCCAACGCCCGTCACCGCGACGTCCTGGCCGCCGAACGCAAGGAACGCGCCCGCATCCGCAGCGAGAAGGGCATCCGCTGGGGCGGACGCCCTCTCAAAGCCGCAACCTGACCGCAACCCGGCGAACCTGCGCGGTCACAGCGCTATCCCGGGGTGGTCATGTCTACGCTGGCGGCGTGACATTGGTGTGGGTGACGGGCAATTCAGGGACTGGTAAGTCCACAGTCTGCGGGGTGTTGCGAGCGCGTGGCTACGTTGCGCTCGACGCCGACGAAGACGGCTTCAGTCGCTGGATCGACCGGGCCAAGGGCGAGGTCGTGGTGGATCCTCCGTATCCGGTTCCTGGGGGCTGGCTCGACCGATACGGGTGGGCGATCGTCCGTGAGCTCGTTGAGGCCCTCGTCGAGGAGTCTCGTTTCCGAATCGCGTTCCTGTGTGGGTCGGCGGAGAACGAGGCAGACGTCCGCGATCTTTTCGACCTCATCGTGTGCCTGGTGATCGACGAGGACACCCTCCGCCACCGGCTCGCGACCCGCATTACGAACACCTTCGGGCAACATCCCGAAGAGCTCGCAGCGGTCCTGAAGTGGAACCCTCGGATGCGAGCGATCTACGAAGGCCGTGGCGCGACGGTCATCGATGCATCCAAGCCGGTGACCGAGGTAGTGGGCAGTGTGATCGACGCAGTTCAGGGGCTGACAGGGGCCACCCGATAAGTAGACGTAGTACTTCACCGCATCGCTCATCGTCAGCCCAACCGCCACGACCCCCGACCCGGCGAACCTATGTGGCCAGAGCACTAGCTGTATTGATCACGAACGTTGTTGACACTCCCGCCTGGGGCTCTGGATTCACTGCGGGGCTCGGGGCGTCGGGGGGCTGTGGCGACCTGTGTGTAGCGCTGATCCACGCGTAAGGCTGCGGCTGGCTTGCGGGCGGGTGCGGCTTCTATGCCGTGATGCGCAGGGCCAAGCCGTCCACGATGAGGGACAGTCCAGCCTCGAACGCCGCTTCGTGATCAATTTTGGGCGTGTCGGCCGTTAGGTCCGGGCTGTGGCCGGGGCCGGTGTCCGCCTGTTCTTCCAGGACGCTGCCGACTGTGAAGCGGCTGGCGGTCAGCATCCCCATCTGTGCGTCCCGCTCGGGTACGCCGGAGGCGAGGAGGAAGTCCATCTTGCGGCGGATCCGGTCAAGGTCGCTGGTGGGAGTGGTGCCGGCGTGGAGACGTGCGCCATCGCGGCGCATCAGCAGGGTGCGCCTGAAGCCGCGGGTGTTCTCCACGAACCAGTCGCGCCAGTCGTCCGCAGGCATCGGAAGTGGTGCGGTCGCATGAGGCGCCATCGCCACCTGCGCCATGGCGGCGAGGAGGTCCTTCTTGGTGCGGAAGTACCAGTACAGCGATGGCTGCTCGACGCCCAGCCGCTTGGCGAGCTGCCGCGTGCTGACGGCGTCCAGGCCAACCTCGTCGAGCAGGTTGAGCGCCTCGGCCACCACGGTCTCACGGTTCATCTTCGTCACGTTGACAATCTATCGCTGATAGATGACTCTGGAAAGGAATCATTCACCGATAGATTTTGGAATGGTGGACATGACACAGGGTTCGGGAACGCGCCCCTTGCGGGTCCTCATCGCCGGCGGCGGAGTCGCCGGGCAGGCGCTGGCCTTCTGGTTGACACGGGGCGGCCACCGCGTGACCGTCGTCGAGCGCTTCCCCGCGCTACGGGCCGCCGGCGCCCAGGTAGATCTCCGAGGCCAAGGCATCGAAGCCGTCCGGCGCATGGGACTCCTCGAAATCGTCCGGGACAAGCTCGTGGACGAGGAGGGCGTCGCCTTCGTCAACGACCGTGGCAAGGTCAAAGCGACGATCATGGCCAACACCTCCGGGCAGGGCCGTCAGACGCTGACGTCCGAGTACGAGATCATGCGCGGAGACCTGGTGCGCATCCTCAACGATGCGACCAAGCACGACACCAACTATGTCTTCGGCAAGAGCGTCGACGGTTTCGAGCAGGACGACCACAACGTTGTCGCACGCTTCTCCGATGGGACGTCCGGAGAGTTCGACCTCCTGGTCGGCGCGGATGGGCAAGGTTCACGCATCCGTCGGGCGATTCTCCCGAAGGGCTTCGATCCGTACTGGCGGCTCGGCATCCACATGGCGTACTGGTTCGTCCCGCGCATCGAGTCCGACAGCAATATCCGCGACACCTACATGGTCCCGGGAGGCCGTCAGATCATGCGCCGCAGCCACAACCCGGCCGAGACCCAGGTCTACTTCGTGATACGAGAAGAATCCGAGGAAGCCTCGGCGGTCCACCGGCAACCCGTCGAGCGTCAGCAGGAGTTCTGGGCGAGTAGGTTCCGCGATGCCGGATGGCAGACCGAGCGCTTCATCGAGGGCATGAAGACCAGTCCCTTCTTCTACTCCCAGGAGATCGCCCAGGTCCGCACCGACACCTGGTCCAAGGGCCGCGTCGTCCTGGCCGGGGACGCCGCGCACTGCGCCTCCCCTTACAGCGGCATGGGAATCTCCGGCGGCCTGGTCGGTGCCTACGTTCTGGCCAACGAGATCAACCAGCACCCGGACAATCTGCCGACCGCACTGGCGAACTACGACACCGTGCTGCGGCCCTTCATCAACGAGATCCAGGCCGAGGTGAATCCGCGTCTCCTGCGCCTGGGCATGCCGATGACCCAACGCGCTATCGACGCCTTCCAGACGGCCACCGCACTGGCCTGCTTCCTGCACATCCCCGACCTCGTCGCGCGCTGTTCGAAGGAGGACCGCGGCGGCAACTGGCAGCTCCCCCAGAGCCCGAAACGGCTGAGTGCTGCGTAGGAACCTCTCCTGGGCCCGATCCCTTGGGGGAGAAATGCTCATGACCTGTGGATCGATGTCGGGGAGACACGCGAAGGGCGTACCTTCCCGAATGATCCTGTGATGGTCACCGAGTAGGCCCGCGTTCGCAGCGTGGGTCGGGAAGGCACGCCCGTGCTCAGCGTAGTGAATCCCGACGGCTCCACCGAGTCCGGCTCCCTGATGGACGAGATCGTCCGCGAGGGCGCCCGGCGGATGCTGGCCGCCGCGCTGGAAGCCGAAGTTAATAGTCATATAGCCGAGTTGGCCGATCAGCGAGATCGCGACGGTCGCCGTCTGGTCGTGCGCAGTGGCTACCACCAGCCGCGGAAGGTCACGACAGTCGCCGGGGCAGTCGAGGTCAGGGCCCGCGAGTGAACGACAAGCGTGTCGACGACGCCACCGGGGAGCGCAAGCGGTTCGCCTCGGTGATCCTGCCGCCGTGGTGCCGGAAGTCCCCGAAGATCAGCGAGGTGCTGTCGCTGCTCTACCTGCATGGCTTGTCGTCGGGGGACTTCGTGCCCGCGCTGGAGCAGTTCCTCGGCTCGTCAGCTGGCCTGTCGCCCTCGACGGTGACCCGGCTGACCGCGCAGTGGCAGGCCGACCATACCGCGTTCCAGGACCGTGACTTGTCCGGCACGGACTACGCGTACGTGTGGGCGGACGGCGTGCACCTGCGGATACGCCTGGAAGAAGCGAAGGCCGCAGTACTGGTACTGATGGGTGTACGTGCCGACGGCACGAAGGAACTGATCGCGATGGCAGACGGCTACCGCGAATCGTCCGAGGCGTGGGCGGGCCTGCTGCGGGACTGCGCCCGCCGGGGCATGCGCGCTCCGGTCCTGGCCGTCGGCGACGGCGCGCTCGGCTTTTGGAACGCGCTGAACGAGGTGTTCCCCGACACCCGCCACCAGCGGTGCTGGGTGCGTAAAACTGCAAATGTGCTCGACGCCCTTCCGAAGTCCGCCCCGCCCGCGGCCAAGCGTGCGATCCAGGAGATCTACAACGCCGAGGACAAGGAGCACGCGGCCAGGGCCGTCCGTGACTTCGAGCGGGCTTACGGGGCGAAGTACCCCAAGGTCGTCAAGAGGATCACAGATGACGAGGACGAGCTGCTGGCGTTCTTCGACTTCCCCGCCGAGCACTGGATCCACCTGCGGACCACCAACCCGATCGAGTCGACCTTCGCCACCGTGTGACTGCGGACCAAGGTCACCAAAGGCGCCGGCTCCCGGGCCGCCGCACTGGCCTTCAAGCTCATCGAGTCCGCCCAGGCCCGGTGGCGGGCTGTGAACGCGCCCCATCTTGTTGCTCTTGTCCGCGCCGGGGCCCGCTTCGAACGCGGCCAACTCGTCGAACGACCCGAGACCCTCGCGGCATGAACATGTCCCACTGCAGAAGTACAGATCTGCCTGAGCGTTGAGTCGGGTCGCCCGCCTGTGCCTAAAGGTCCGCTACGAGAAGCCGGTAGCCGACGTCTAGTGTTTCGCAGTCGAGCAGGTCGGCATAGCGTTCGTGCCACAGGCCGGAGGACAGGTCGCTGGACAGTCGGGCCAGACCCGGGCGGAGGACCTCCTCGCCGGTCTGGGCGAGCATCGAGATGCCGGCTCGCACGTTCGGATCGAGGTATGCCTCAGGTCGGCGCCAGAAGGCGGCGCCGAATCCGTCGGTGCAGTCGTGCGGAATCGGGACCGTCTCGACGCGGGCTTCTCCCAGCAGCGCGATCAGCCGATCGATGAGGACGGTCTGGGTGTCGGTGAACGCGGCTACCTCGGGCAGGTACTCGTTCAGCAGCCAAAACCTGCGGAAGATGGCCTGGTCCCAAGTGAAGATGACGACGCGTTGCCGGGCGATCCGAAGGAGTTCCCCGATGCCGGCTTCCACGTTCGTCCAGTGGTGCACAGTCAGGATGGCCATCGTCGCGTCGGCCGAGTCGTCGGCGATGGGGATCAACTCTGCGGATGCCTGCAGGGCTCGCGCGGATCCGGCCGGACGTTGGGTGATCATCACCGCACTGGGTTCAACTGCCAGCACGGTTTGCGGTGGTTCGTAGGAGCCGGCGCCAGCACCGACGTTGATGACAGTGCTGGCATCGCCCAGCGCCTCGTGGATCTTGACAGCGATCCGGTGGTCGGGGCGTCGCGTGTGATTGTAGGTCGCACCGATGCGGTCATACGTCGTCACGACCGACAGTATGCCTCGTCACTCACCACCCACCGTTGCTGATGAGCCATCCACAAGTACTGACAATTTCTCCCGTGAGGATCCGGAGTTCGGCTACCGATTCCTGGCCGACGAGGCCCGCAACGCGGGATCCGGCATGGCCGACCGGACCGCGTGGCGGATATGCCGGGACAACAACTGGTGGAGCGTGTTCGGCAAGAAGCGCGGCAGTGTCAAGAAGGCCGGCCCGCCGGTCCACGACGACCTCGTCCGCCGTGACTTCACCGCGACCGGCCCGAACCGGCTGTGGCTCACAGACATCACCGAACACGCCACCGGCGAAGGGAAGTTGCATCTCTGTGCGATCAAGGACGTCTTCAGCAGGAGGATCGTCGGCTACTCGATCGACACGCGGATGAAGTCCCGCCTGGCCGTCACAGCTCTCAACAACGCTGTTGCCCGGCGTGGACACGTCGACGGATGCGTTCTGCACAGCGATCGCGGATCGCAGTTCCGGTCAGGGAAGTTCGTCCGGGCCCTCGACCGGCCCCGGACCGTCGGCTCGACCCGAGGCGCTGTTGAGTGGATTGCCGCTGCCGGTCCAAGGTTGTTCACAAACGGTGCCGGAGTCATGCCGGGATGAGGCTCGGCCACCAGGGTGGGACGTTGCCCGGGCAAAATGGAGCGGGGTAGGAGTGCGGCATCCCGAGCCATGTGACAAGGAACCAGGTGGACCACAAGGTGAAGATGAGCCCTGCCATCAGGGCTGTCCTGCGATGACGTCTTCCGAGGGTGTTGTGCAGGATCACCCACGGGACCGCAGCGGCGATCCATATGAGAGGCGCAAGAAACAGCAAAGTCATGCCGTTGGCTCCTGCGCTGCTGCCGATGTCACAAGCAGCCCATGCCCT